>CACGBM010000019.1 GCA_902571315.1 Rhodospirillaceae bacterium | reverse complement strand
AAAAATCAGAAACTAATAAGATTGGGCCTTTTATATTTAAAACATCCGGAGATGGAGGAGATTTTTTAACCGTAAAAGAAAGAAATAAGGAACTCTATATGGATGGGCCAGCTGTTTTAAAGTTTTCTTTAAATTTGGTTCCAGAAGCTACCCAAGACTTATTAGAAAAGGCTAATTATAATAAAGAAGACATAGATACCTTTATTTTTCATCAGGCTAGTGCTGTGGTCTTAAATAAGTTGCAAAAGAAATTAAATATTTTAGATTTGCAATGGTTCAACCAAATAGAAAATATTGGCAATACTGTCTCAGCAACTATTCCTATTGCTATTAGTATCCTACAAAATGAAAATAGGTTTTCTTATTCTAAAAAATACCTGCTAATGGGGTTTGGAGTAGGCTTATCTGTTGCGGGATGTATTATTTCTTAAAAAATTAATTTTTTGTAAACCCCCATAAAATCTCTGTCCTCTTTTCTAAAGTTTCTCCATGTAAGATCAATTGATTAGTTTGCTTAACTTCCCCGTTGTCTTCTACAAATATGCTAGGCTCTAATAATAGCTTTACATTTCCTTGAAAACTAAAATCCCATCCTTGTCCGTCGAGAATTAAAAGTGCTTTATTTTTATCCAAAGATAATGAAACTTTTACTCTAGGATTTAGATGAATTCTTACACTAAACTTCAAAAGTTTAAATGCTTCTATTTCCTCTAGTATGGCAACATTTTTTCCGGTTCTATTTACTTCAATTGTTCTAGAACAGGTAGCAGTAAATTTATTTTTGTATCCTTCATGTCTCAAAAAAACTATTTCTGATCCATTTTTTTGAAAACGTTTGGAAAATGCAAAAGTATCTGAACCATTATTTTTATTAGGATTAGTATTTTCTAATATCAACGAAGAATGCGCCGCAGCAGAAAGTAAGCTTTTTTTCCAACTTTTGTTTTTTTTATAAATCGTTCCACAAGAGCCCAAAAAACGGCTCTTTCCTAGATTTATCTGAATAGCATGAGGAGCGTTTGAATAGCTTTTATTACTATCGTAATAAGTATCTACAAATAGCATTATTCCATTACAAACTATTTTTTCAAATCCACTATTCGATAAACTAATTGGACCTCTTCCTCTAGGCTGTCCATCAGCTTGGTTTATAACTTTATCAATTAAAAACTTAGTTTCCTGTTTTGATCCATTAAATATAGCCAAGGTTCCGGCTGGCGTTCTAAAAAATTTTAAAGAGTGAGCTCCTTTTTTAATTATTTTTTCCAAAAATTCTGGGCTTTTCAATTGCTTTGAAACTATTGCCTCTCTTATAGTTACTAAGTCTCCTAATACCTCTAATTGAGTTGAAGGAGATTTACTTTCATGCATTCCGTCAATGTTGAAATTTGTTTTAAGTTCTGACTCCAATATTTTTATATAATAAGAAAATCTTACAGATTGACTTTCAAAACACATACTACTCAATATGAGAGCTCTTAAAATTTTTATTTTCTTGATTGAACTTTCTTCTAAGCCATATTTTTTTTCTAGTAAAGAGAAATTGCTTTTGTTAGTTTGGCTTCTTAAAAACTTTATTTGCTTGAAAATATTTTTTAATAAAATATCTGAAAATTTTTCATCTTTTTCAGCAAGCAAAAAATCAAAATTAGTAATCCATGCGGAAATCCTTCTTGATAAAATCTCCAATTCCCATGTTTTATAATTATAATTTTCATAAAGTTTTAGCCAATCTGATATTAATAGCCTTGCATGTTTTCTTGCAAGTAAGCCTGATCTAGCCTTGAGATGCCTCAACCATGAGAAACTATGTGCTTCATTCTGCCAAAGCGTACTGGTATTAGAGATATGCCATAGAGTTTCTTCAGGAGAATATATTTTTTTATTTGCTAAATTATAATAACCTTGAACTAGTTGATCACCTAAAATAGGATCGCCTGGCCATACATCTTTTGGAGTAAAAGAAATTTCATCAATACTATTATTAGATAAATAATAATCATATAACTTAGTTTTAAAAAAAATATTTTTAACAATTTTAGAAATTATCACTATTTGGTATGAGAGACTTTTAAGGCACTGATATTTTTTGCATAAAAATCTCTTCCATCTTTAAATATGGCACTACCAGCTACAATTAAATTTGCTCCAGATTTTACTAAATTTTTTACATTCAAAGGATTTACTCCTCCGTCAACCTCCAAGTATATATTCTTTTTATACTTTTTAAGCATAGCACTAATAGATTTAACTTTTTTAATCTGTGATATTATAGTTTTTTGTCCTCCAAAACCTGGGTTTACTAGCATTACTAAAATTAAATCACAATAATCTAAAAGACCTTCTATAACTATTTCAGGTGTTGCAGGATTAATAGCTATCCCAGCTTTAATACCCTTACTTTTTATATAATCCAGCGTTCTTATTGGGTGAAGATCAGCTTCATAATGTATCGTTAAAATATCAGCGCCTGCATTGATAAAGTCGTCAACATGTTTGGATGGTTGATTAATCATAAGATGTACATCAAAAGGCTTTTTTGAAAATGGTCTAATTTTAGATATTACAGAGGGCCCTATGGTAATATTTGGAACAAAGCTTCCGTCCATAACATCAATATGGATCATATCACTACCAGCTTTATCTACATCCTTGACTTCTTTTCCTAAAATTGAAAAATCTGCAGATAGTATTGAAGCTGCTATGTTTACTTTTTTTTTTACCATATTTAAATATTAAGCTTTAATAAATCTTGCTATAAAAAATCCGTCCAAACCACCAAACTCATTGTACATGTAAGGTAATGTCCTAATAAATCCATTCTTAAAAATTTCCTTCGGAAAAAGTTTAAGCTCTTCCGGTTTTATTGGCAATAATTTTACTCTATTTTTTTTAATAAAAAGATCAATTACTTTTTCTCCTTCTTCAAACTGCATAGAACAATTGCAATAAATCAATATTCCTTTACCATTTAATTTACCTACAGTTTTATCTAATAACTTTATTTGTGTATTAGCAAGTCTTTCTATATCTTCTTCATTTTTATTCCATAATATATCAGGGTTTTTTCTTATAGTACCTGTAGCACTGCATGGAGCATCCAATAAAATTTTATTATATTTTTTTTTACTGTTCCACTTCAAAAAATCTACAGAAATAGTAGTTAGATTTTTTTCTAGATTTAATCTAAAAATATTACTATTAAGTTTTTCAATTTTTTTTTCTGAAATGTCTATAGCTGTAACTATAGCTCCTTCATTAAGCAGTTGGGCCGTTTTGCCTCCAGGAGCAGCACATATATCTAAAACATTTTCATTTTTTATATTTCCCATTAATTCTACTGGTATTTGTGCTGCAAGATTTTGAACCCACCATGCCCCCTCATTATAACCTTTTAAATTTTTAATTTCTCCGGATTTATTTAAACGTAAAGTATTATTAATAACCTCCTCACCATTAATTTCTTTTTTCCAAAAATCAAAATCTTTTTTAACTTTTATATCTAGAAAAGGTTCTTTAAAAAGATAATCTATAATTATTTTTGTGTTCTTCTCTCCATATTGTTTTTTCCAAACCTTGTATAACCAACTAGGAACATTTAAACTAAGATTATACTTTTTATTTTTATGGTTTTCTTCTCTAATAATTTTTCTTAATATTGCATTACATAAACCTCGCCATTTTTTAATCCTTCCTTCAAAAAAATTTACTGTAGTATTTACTGCTGCGTAATCCTCTATTCTAGTAAATAAAATTTGAGCCAATCCCATAATTAATATTGCCTTAATTTCTATAAGTTTTTTTGGTAAGGGTCTATCCAAGTATTTTGTAATAATATTTTCTAATATCCCTCTATTTCTAATACTACTTAAAGTTAAATTTTTAACAAAAGCCTTATCCCTAGTATCTAAATTATTTTCTTTAAAATATTTATCTTGTATTACTTCTATTTCTTTTAAGGTCAATCCCTGAAGATGCTTATGAATTCCAATTTTTACTATTATTCTACTTTTATCTTTATTTTTCATTATTAATATTGTTTAATTTAATTATGAACAAAGTCACAAAAAAAGAAAATAAAAGTAATAATAAAAAAAATAAGAATAAAAATAAAAGAGTAAAAGAAATAGGAGGGCCTAAAGGACCCGAACCGACTAGATATGGGGACTGGGAAGTTAAGGGTAGAGTTTCTGACTTTTAATAAAAAAGATATTAGTTGATATATTAATTCTAATTGCTAGCTATATTCGATAATAAATCTATAACTATGGTTTTTATTTGAAAAGATGGTATACCAAAATTTTCTTTTACTGCTCCCATTGCTTTATCAATAACTACTGATTTATTAAATTCTGCGAAACTAAATGAATCTAAGTTTTTAGGTTTGATTAAAATGCCTCCGTCTCTTACTTCTAAGTTATAGTTGTAAGTTTTATTCTCTGTTTCGATTTGAACCAGATAATCTACGACTCCTATTATCTCTCCAAGCTTTTGAAAGCTCTCATTATTTTTTTCTGGTGGCTTTAACCTATCTTCATCTTCATTATTTGAAAATTCATAAATTCCTTCTGTAGTAGGAACAAGATTGGGTCTTAAAACTATTACCTTTGCTTGTGAAGAAATTACACTATTTCTTCCAGCAGAGATAGAACTACTAGAAATAGAAGTATTATTTAGATTACCATTAGATCCTCTTATGGAAATGTTGCCACTACTATTGCTTACATTCTCATTCATACTTCTTATTGCTGTATAAGTAGCAACTTGAGAAGGAGATCCATTACTAGCAGGTCTGGTGCTTACCGTTAAGATGTAAGTTGCACTTGCTGCATTATAATTTGATGTAGCAATAATTGAAGCAGTAATTGTAGATGTTCCAGTTGTTAATATAGAGACTGCTCCTGTAGAAGAACCTACACTAGCTATATTCGTATTACTTGAAGAATAGGCAATACTTAAACCACTGATACTTGGAACCCCTGCTAAAGTAAAACTTTCATCTAAATACTTTGATTGTGCACTTAAGCCATTAATAGTTGGAGAAGCTTTGGTTATATCTGCACCTGTAGAAGATTGGTCTGTTATAGAATAATTGTTTATATCATCACCTGAATAAGATGAAGAAATGGTAACTAACTTACTAGTTCCTACATTTGCATTATTAAAAGTTCCCGTATAACTTCCAGAAAAACTATCCCCACTTACTAGGCCTGCATATGAAACATTAGAAGTTTCTAAAGTTGCAGAAGTTGTTGCGTCATAGGTCTTATTTGAAGCAGTTAATCCTGAAACTGTTAAAGTTCTAGCGGTAATGTTTGCTGTAGTGCTAGATTGATCTGTTACTGTATAATTTCCAGAATCTACTCCTGAATAAGAAGCAGAAATTGATACTGTCTTACTCGTTCCTATATTTTTGTTATCAAAGGCTCCTGAAAATGAACCTCCTATATCATCTCCTGAAACCAAACCAGAATAAGAAATATTGGATATATCTAAAGGAGCATTTGTATTTCCATCATAAGTTTTATTTGGTGCAGTTATGCCTGAAACTGTTAATGATTTTCCTGTGATATTTGCTGTTGTAGTTTGACCTGCAATAATAGTATAGTTACTAGCTAAACCTCCGTTGCTTCCGTCAGATAAAGTTATAGAATTTACGGTTACAGTTTTTCCTGTACCCACATTTTTATTATTGAATGTTGATGATACAGATTGTCCTAAAGTTTCAGACCCAACTAAACCAGAAAATGAAATTGTAGTAGTTGCAGTTGCATCTCCATTATAGGTTTTATTAGAAGATGATGCAGTAGCTGTTAAAGATTTTTTAACAATAGCTGCTGTAGTACTAGATTGATCTGTAATTGAATAGTTTGACACATCATCTCCAGAATAAGTGGAAGAGATAGTAACAGTTTTACCACTTGCTACATTTGCATTATTAAAGGTTCCTGTATAACTTCCTGAAAAATCATCACCACTTACTAAGCCGGTATATAAAATATTTGATGTTCCTAAAGTTGCAGTTGCTGAACCATCGTAACTTTTATCTGAAGCAGTAATACTAGAAACCGTTAATGATCTAGCTGTAACATTTGCAGTAGTACTAGATTGATTTGTAATAGAATAATTAGAAACATCACTTCCTGAATATGATGAAGATATCGTTACTGTTTTTCCAGTTCCAATATTTTTATTATCAAAGGTTCCTGTAGCTGAAACTACAACATTATCTCCACTTAATAGCCCTGAATATGATGCTGAAGTGACAACCATCGTAGCATTTGTATTAGCATCATACGTTTTATTAGAAGCTGTAATTCCAGAAACTGTTAAAGCTTTTGCTGTAATATTTGCCGTTGTAGTTTGGCCTGCACTGATAGTATAGTTACTTGCTAGTCCCCCATTGCTTCCATCAGATAATGTAATCGCACTTATTGTAACTGTTTTTCCTGTTCCTACATTTTTATTGTTAAATGCTGATGTTACAGATTGTCCTAAAGTCTCTGATCCAACTAAGCCTGAAAAAGTTAAAGATGTTGTTGCAGTTGCATTTCCATTATACGTTTTATTAGAAGCTGAAGCTGAAGCAGTTAAAGCCTTTTTAATAATTGCAGCTGTTGTACTAGATTGATCTGTGACTGAATAGTTTGACACATCGTCTCCAGAATAAGATGAGGATATCGTAACTGTTTTACCAGTTCCTACATTTTTATTATCAAAGGTTCCTGTATAAGAACCTGAAAAACTGTCTCCACTTACTAGTCCAGTATATAAAATATTTGATGTTCCTAAAGTTGCAGTTGTAGAACCATCATAACTTTTATCTGAAGCAGTAATACCAGAAACTGTCAATGCCTTAGCTGTAATATTCGCTGTTGTACTTGATTGATCTGTAACAGAGTAATTGGAAACATCGCTTCCAGAATATGAAGAAGATAAACTAACTGTTTTTCCTGTTCCTACATTTTTATTATTAAAAGTTCCCGTGGCAGCAACTACGAAATTATCACCGCTTACTAATCCAGAATAAGATGCTGAAGTAACATCAGTTGTAGCATTTGTATTTCCATCATACGTTTTATTAGATGCGGTAATACCAGAAACTGTTAAAGATTTTGCTGTAATATTTGCTGTTGTTGTTTGCCCTGCACTAATACTATAATTGCTTGCTAGACCTCCATTACTTCCATCAGATAAAGTTATAGCACTCACATTTACTGTTTTTCCCGTTCCTACATTTTTATTATTAAAAGCTGCTGTAACTGATTGTCCTAATGTTTCAGAACCAATTAACCCTGAAAAAGATAATGTAACTGTTGCTGTAGTATTTCCATTATAAGTTTTATTAGATGCTGCAGCAGTTGCTGTTAGTGCTTTTGCAATTATATTTCCCGTAGTAGTGCTCTGGTCCGTTATAGTATAATTTCCTACATCAGCTCCTGAATACGAAGAACTAATATTTACAGTTTTGTTAGATCCTACATTTGCATTACTAAAAGTACCAGAAAATGAACCTGTAACATCATCTCCTTCAACTAATCCTGAGTATGAAACATTTGAAGTATCTAGTGTTGCTGAATTATTTCCATCATAAGTCTTATTAGATGCTGTTATTCCCCTAACAGTAATGCCACTTACACTTGCTGTTATATTTGCTGTGGTAGTGGCTTGATCAGTAATAGAATAGTTTCCTACATCAGATCCAGAATAAGAGGAACTAATATTTACAGTCTTTCCTGTTCCAACATTTTTATTATCAAAAGAACCAGAAGCTGAAATTGATACATCATCTCCTGAAACTAATCCTGAATAAGATGTTCCTGTTAAGTCTAAAGTTACAACTGTATTTCCATCATACGTTTTATTGGAAGCTGTTATTCCTGAGACTGTCAAAGCCTTTGCTGTGATGTTTGCCGTAGTAGTTTGTCCTGAACTTATGCTATAATTACTAGCAACTCCCCCATTGCTACCATCAGATAAAGTTATAGAGTTTACAGTTACTGTTTTCCCTGTACCCACATTTTTATTATTGAATGTTGATGATACAGATTGCCCTAATGTTTCAGATCCGACTAAGCCAGAAAACGAAAGTGTAGTAGTTGCGGTAGTATTGCCATTATAAGTTTTGTTAGAAGCTGTAGCCGACGCAGTCAAAGATTTTTTTACTATACTGGCAGTAGTACTTGATTGACTTGTTACAGAATAATTTGATACATCATCACCTGAGTAAGATGAAGAAATAGTAACTGTTTTTCCTGCTCCCACATTTGCATTGTTAAATGTGCCAGAATAAGATCCTGAAAAACTATCTCCATTAATTAAACCACTATATAATACATTTGATGTTCCTAAAGTTGCACTTGTAGAACCATCATAAGTTTTATCTGAAGCTGTAATTCCAGAAACTGTTAAAGCCTTTGCTGTAACATTAGCCGTAGTGCTAGCTTGATTAGTAATTGAATAATTAGAAACATCACTTCCAGAATAAGAAGAAGACAAAGTAACTGTCTTTCCAGTTCCTATATTTTTATTATCAAAAGTACCAGATACAGAAACAGTAAAATTATCTCCACTTACCAAACCAGAATATGAAACAGAACCGATATTAACAGTAGCATTTGTATTAGCATCATACGTTTTATTAGATGCAGTTATTCCTGAAACTATTAAACTTTTTGCTGTGATATCTGCTGTTGTAGTTTGCCCTGCACTTATAGTGTAGTTGCTAGCAAGACCTCCGTTGCTACCATCAGATAAAGTTATAGAGTTTACAGTTACTGTTTTTCCTGTTCCTACATTTTTATTATTGAATGTTGATGATACGGATTGTCCTAAAGTTTCTGATCCTGCCAAGCCAGAAAAAGAGAGTGTAGTAGATGCAGTAGTATTTCCATTATATGTTTTGTTTGATGCACTTGCAGAAGCAGTTAATGCTTTTTTAAAAATTGCAGCAGTAGTACTAGCTTGATTAGTTATTGAATAATTAGATGCATCATCTCCTGAATAAGATGAAGATATCGTAACTGTTTTTCCTGTTCCTACATTTTTATTATCATAGGTTCCTGTATAAGAACCTGTAAAACTATCTCCATTTACCAAACCAGTATATAAAATATTTGATGTGACTAAAGTAGCGCTAGTGGATCCATCATAACTTTTATCAGAGGATGTAATTCCTGAAACTGTTAGTGTCTTAGCTGTAATGTTAGCCGTAGTACTAGATTGATTAGTAACAGAGTAATTGGAAACATCGCTTCCAGAGTATGAAGAAGATAAACTGACTGTTTTTCCTGTTCCTACATTTTTATTATCAAAAGTTCCTGTAGCTGCAACCACAAAATTATCACCACTTACTAATCCAGTATATACTGCTGAAGTAACATCAGTTGTTGAATTCGTGTTACCGTCATACGTTTTATTAGAAGCTGTAATTCCAGAAACAGTTAATGCCTTTGCCGTAATATTTGCTGTTGTAGTTTGCCCTGCAGAGATTGAATAATTACTTGCTAGTCCTCCGTTGCTTCCATCAGATAAAGTAATAGCGCTTACAGTCACTGTTTTTCCTGTTCCCACATTTTTATTATTAAAAGCTGCAGTTACTGACTGCCCTAAAGTTTGTGAGCCAACTAATCCAGAAAAAGTTAATGTTACTGTTGCTGTAGTATTTCCATTGTAAGTTTTATTAGATGCTGAAGCATTTGCTGTTAGAGTTTTAGCAAAAATGTTTGCAGTAGTACTAGATTGATTTGTTATAGAATAATTAGAAACATCATCTCCGGAGTATGATGAAGATATCGTAACTGTCTTCCCATTTGCAACGTTTGCATTATTAAATACACCCGTAGCCGTTAAAGTAAAATCATCTCCACTGACTAAGCCTGTATAAATTGCCCCTGTCTTACTTATAGAAGCAGTTGTGCTTGCATCATAGGCTTTATTAGAGGCAGTTAGACCTGAAATAGTTAAAGATCTTGCGGTTATATTTGCTGTAGTACTAGATTGGTCAGTAATCACGTAATTATCAATATCATCTCCAGAATACGCACTACTAATGGTTACTGTTTTACCAGTTCCTATATTTTTATTATCAAACGTTCCAGTAGGGGTAACAGTAAAACTATCACCTGAAACCAACCCAGAGTAAGTAACGCCTGATGTACTTAAAGTTGCTCCTACAGAGCCATCGTAAGTTTTATTTACACCTGTAATTCCAGATACTGTCAAAGCTTTTGTCGTAATATCTGCTGTAGATGTTTGTCCAGAAGAAATAGAATAGTTACCTGCTAGTCCTCCATTCGAACCATTTGACAATGTAATAGAGTTAACAGTAATAGTTTTTCCAGTACCTACATTTTTATCTGAAAAAGTAGCTGAAACTGACTGACCAAGAGTTTCAGAGCCTATTAAACCAGAGAAAGTCAAAGTAACTGTAGCAGTGGTAGTTGCATCATATGATTTGTTAGAAGCAGATGCTGTAGCAGTAAGAGTTTTTTGCGTCACATTTGCCGTAGTAGATGCTTGATCGGTAATAGAGTAATTATTTACATCATCGCCTGCATATGAAGATGTAAGAGTTACTGTCTTACCAGAACCTACATTGGCGTTATCAAATACTCCTGAAGCAGATACTGACAAACTTTCTCCGCTTACTATTCCTGAAAAAGAAGCACTGCTCACATCAACTGTTGCTGAAGTGGTTGCATCATAAGTTTTATTAGATGCCGTAATACCAGAGACAGTAATAGCCTTTGCTGTAATATTTGCTGTAGTAGTTTGTCCAGAACTAATACTATAGTTGCTTGCTAAGCCTCCGTTTGAACCATTTGACAATGTAATAGAGTTAACAGTAACAGTTTTTCCAGTACCTACATTTTTATCTGAAAAAGTAGCTGAAACTGACTGACCAAGAGTTTCAGAGCCTATTAGACCAGAGAAAGTTAATGTTACTGTTGCAGATGTTCCTCCATCATAAGTTTTATTAGAGGCTGATGCGCTTGCTGTCAATGTTTTTGTATTTATTACAAGTGTGAAACTATCAGAAGCTGCATTATATTCATTTGTTTCTGCACCACTTGCTGTAATAGTAGTACTTCCGGCTGCTACCGAAGCTGATGCTCCTGATGATGAGTTAACTGTTGCTATACTAGTATTTGAACTTGAGTAAGTAATAGTACCATTAGTATTTTCTGTTAATGTATCTGCTGAAATTCCTGTATCACCGTAAGTTGCGCTTTTACTATCATTAGAAAAAGTAAATGTTGGTGTAGGTTTATTTACAATAGAACCATTATTGGTCTTGGTATTATGAATTAACGTAGTATTCACATCCAAAGTGGCACCAGAGTTTACAGTTATGGACCCAGTTCCTACAGGTCCTCTTGAGGCAGAACCAATTGAACCTGAACTTGAGCCTTCTAAGGACAAAGTGCCTGCCGCAACAGTAGTACCGCCAGAATAATCACTTGAGGAAGAAGATAAAACCAATCTTCCTAAACCTGATTTTGTTAATGAGCCTGATCCTTTAATGATACCTGCATAAGTTAGAGTTGTTGAACCATCAACATCAACAGTTCCATTGCTACCTCCTAGTGATATTCCTCTGTTTGAACTCAAAGTAAAAGTAGATGAACTATTTAAAGTACCTCCGTTCAAAGTCAAATGTCCTGCTGTAGCAGAACTAGGAGAAGATCCTAACCCTGAGTCTGCTGCAATACTTATAGTACCAGCTGTTATTGAAGTAGCTCCTGTATATGTATTTTCCCCTGATAAAGTTAAAGTTCCCGATCCTGCTTTTGTAAATAATCCAGCTCCAGATATTACACCTGAAATTGTATCATCTCCTGAGTCTCCTGTTGTTAAAGTAATAGAACTTGCAAGTTCTACAGCACCAGATCCACTTAATGACTGGATTGTATCCGTAGCATCCACATCATAAATTCCTGAATTTACAACATCTGTGCTATCGGAAAGAGTTCCTGAAACTCTAAGTGTTCCAGCACTTATTGTAGTATCTCCAGAAAAAGTATTCGCGCCTGATAATACTAGTACACCAGACCCTGATTTTGTAAAGCTAGAAGATCCTGCAATAATACCTCCATAAGTTAAAGTAGTCGATGAATCAGTATTTACAGTTCCATTACCAGTCAAAGTAATACCTTTATTAGTCCCTAATGTAAAAGTTCCCGTCGTATTTAGAGTTCCTCCATTAAAAATTATATTATCTGCATCTGCTGATCCAGGAGTTGTTCCTAAGTTATCACTAGAAGAGATAGAAATTGTTCCAACTGATAAAGTCGTAGAACCGGTATATGTATTTGAGCCCGAGAGTGTTAAAATCCCTGAACCCGCTTTAGCTAAAGAACCAGGCCCAGAGATAACTCCTGAAACTGTATCATCCCCTGAATCTCCAGTTGTCAAAGTAATAGAACTTCCAAGTTCTACAGCACCAGTTCCACTCAATGATTGAATTGTGTCTGTTGTGTCAACATCATAAATTCCTGAATTTATTACATCCGTGCTATCAGAAAGCGTTCCTGTTAATTTAAGTGTTCCTGTACTAATTGTAGTATTTCCTGAAAATGTATTAGACCCTGATAAAGTTAAAATTCCAGTTCCTGCTTTGGTTAAAGACCCTGATCCAGAAATAACACCAGAAACTGTGTCATTTCCAGAATCACCGGTAGTTAAAATGCTACTACTTGCTAATTCTACTCCTCCAGATCCACTCAGTGATTGAATAGTATCGGTTGAGTCTACATCATATATACCCGAATTTACAACGTCGGTAGTATCAGCTAAAGTTCCTGATACTGTGATCTTTCCTGCACTAATAGTGGTGTCTCCTGTATATGTATTAGTACCAGAAAGAGTTAAAGTTCCTGATCCCACTTTAGTTAAAGAGCCTGCACCAGAAATTACTCCCGAAACAGTATCATTTCCTGAGTCTCCAGTAGTTAAAATTATTCCGCTTGCTAATTCTACTGCACCAGAACCACTTAGTGACTGAATAGTATCTGTTGCATCTACATCATAAGTACCAGAATTTATTACATCAGTTGTATCTGCTAAGGTGCCGGAAACTTTAAAAATTCCTGCACTTACAGTCGTATCTCCTGTATATGTACTTGCTCCTGTTAACAAAAATGTTCCTGTACCTGACTTTGTTAAATTAGAAGACCCAGTTATGATTCCTCCATAGGTAAGAGTAGTAGATGAGTCCGTATTAATAGTTCCGTCGCCGGTTAAAGTAATCCCCTTATTGGAACCAAAAGTAAAAGTTTCTGTCGTATTTAGCGTTCCTCCATTAAAAATTATATTATCTGCATCTGCAGAGCCTGGAGTTGCTCCCAGATTAGCACTAGAAGATATAGAAATTGCTCCAGCTGATAGAGTTGTAGAACCAGAATAAGTATTAATGGCTGATAATGTTAAGGTACCTGAACCAGCTTTAGTTAAAGCACCTGATCCTGAAATAACCCCTGAAATATTATCATTTCCAGAGTCTCCAGTAGTTAAGGTTATTCCACCTGCTAATTCTACTGCACCAGATCCGCTTAGTGATTGAATTGTATCCGTTGCATCTACGTCATAAGTACCTGAGTTTATTACATCCGTACTATCAGATAGGGTTCCTGTTAATTTAAGTGTACCTGCGCTTATCGTTGTATCGCCTGTAAACGTGTTATTAGCTGAAAACGTAAAGATACCCGACCCTACTTTGGTAAGAGAACCCGTTCCTGAAATAATCCCTGAAACTGTATCATTTCCAGAGTCTCCAGTAGTTAAGGTTATTCCACCTGCTAATTCTACTGCACCAGATCCGCTTAGTGATTGAATTGTATCCGTTGCATCTACATCATAAGTGCCTGAATTTATTACATCAGTAGCATCTGCTAAGGTACCGGAAACTGTTAGTGTTCCAGCTGAAATAGTAGTGTCTCCTGTATGCGCATTATTAGCTGAAAAAGTTAATGTACCTGTTCCAGCCTTGGTAAAAGACCCTAATCCAGAAATTATTCCAGAAACCGTGTCATTACCTGAGTCTCCTGCCGTCAAAGTAATTCCATTAGCTAATTCTACTCCTCCAGATCCACTCAAAGACTGGATTGTATCGGTTGCATCAACATCATAAGTTCCTGAGTTTATTACATCCGTGCTATCAGAAAGCGTTCCTGTTAATTTTAAAGTTCCTGCGTTTATCGTGGTATCGCCTGTATAGGTATTATTAGTTGAAAAAGTAAGAGTACCTGAACCAGACTTGGAAAAAGACCCGGCACCAGAAATTACTCCTGAAATAGTATCATTTCCTGAATCTCCTGAAGTAAGAGTAATAGAATTAGCTAATTCCACTGCACCTGATCCGCTTAAGGACTGGATTGTGTCGGTTGCGTCTACGTCATAAGTACCTGAATTTATTACATCAGTGGTATCTGCTAAGGTGCCCGAAACTGTAAGTGTTCCTGCTGAAATAGTAGTGTCTCCAGTGTACGTATTGTTAGCTGAGAGAATTAAAGTTCCTGATCCTACTTTAGTAAAAGAACCAGATCCAGATATTACTCCTGAAACAGTATCATTTCCCGAGTCTCCTGTTGTCAAAGTAACTGAACTTGCAAGTTGAACTGCTCCAGAGCCACTTAAGGACTGAATTGTGTCGGTTGCGTCTACGTCATAAGTACCTGAATTTATTACATCTGTACTATCAGATAGCGTTCCGGAAACTGTTAATGTTCCTGCCGAAATCGTAGTGTTTCCCGTATAAGTATTAATTCCAGATAAAACCAATGTTCCTGTACCTGTTTTGATTAGATTTTCTGAGCCCGTTATTACTCCTCCGTAAGTCAAAGTAGTAGATGAATCAGTATTTACAGTACCATCACCAGTTAAAGTAATACCTTTGTTAGTTTCTAATGTGAAGTTTGCTGAGGAGTTAAGAGTTCCTCCATTAAAAATTAAATTATCTGCATCTGCTGATCCAGGAGTTGCTCCTAAGTTATCACTAGAAGAGATAGAAATTGTTCCAGCTGTTATCGTGGTTGATCCAGTGTAAGTATTTGATCCTGTTAAAAGCAGTGTTCCTGCTCCTGACTTTGTTAAATTAGAAGACCCACTTATAATGCCTCCATAAGTCAAAGTAGTAGATGAGTCTGTGTTTAAAGTTCCATTTCCTGTTAGAGAAATACCTTTATTAGTTCCCAAGGCAAAAGTTCCTGTCGTATTTAGTGTTCCTCCGTTAAAGATTATGTTATCTGCGTCTACAGTTCCTGGAGTTGCTCCCAGGTTGGCACTAGAAGAAATAGAAATTATTCCTGCTGCAAGTGTTGTTGAACCTGAATATGTATTTGATCCTGAAAGTGTTAGAGTTCCTGAACCAACTTTGGTTAACGCACCTGCACCAGATATTACTCCTGAAACCGTATCATTTCCTGAGTCGCCTGTTGTTAAAGTTATACCACTTACTAGTTCAACTGCTCCAGAACCACTTAAAGATTGAATAGTATCAGTTGCATCGACATCGTACGTTCCTGAATTTATTACATCAGTTGTATCTGCTAAAGTACCTGAAACTGTTAGCGTTCCAGCTGCAATAGTTGTGTCCCCAGTGTACGTATTGTTAGTTGAAAAGGTTAAAGTTCCTGATCCAGCCTTAGTGAAAGATCCTGCAC
>CACGBM010000018.1 GCA_902571315.1 Rhodospirillaceae bacterium | reverse complement strand
TCACGATATTTCAGTTACAAAAGAAGCACCCAATTATAAGACTGAACGATAGTAATGAAGATAGGGGCTGTCCTTGTTACTTCTATTTTATTAGTCGAAGATATAACACTTAAAAAAAAACAAGCTAGATATACCTTAAATAGTTTTATTAGGAATAACAAATATGTTGGAGCAAAAGACAGAAAGTTATTGTATGAAATTACTTTTAATTTACTAAAAAAATACTTTGGCTTACTTTATATTTGCAGGTCTTACAATATAAATACTAATATTAGGAACCTGGCTCTTTTTAATTTTTGTAACAAATTTAAAAATTTTAAATTAGATGAACTATATCAAGGAAAATATTCCTTAAAAAAAACCGAAGAAGATATTTATATTTATGATAAAGCAATTAGTCATAAGGAGGAAGTACAGCCAAAACTTCCCAGTTGGTTAGAGCAAAAACTCTTAATTAAAACAGAATTAGAAAAAAATTTTTTTTATAGCTCTATATTACAAGAGCCAAGGTTTGATATAGCAATAAATATAAAAAAATATACTAGACCCTATGTTAAAAAAATATTGAATAATTATGATATAGTATGTCACTACACAAAAAACTCTTCTGTTGGTATTACAATTAATAACAGAATTCCTAGTAATAAAATAATTAAAATTAAAAGAGATATGTTTGAGGTTCAAGATGAAGGGTCACAATTAATGACTCTGTTAATTGGAGTAGAGAAAAATATGAAAATCTTAGATTTGTGTGCAGGTAAGGGAACAAAAACCATCTTAATTAGTAATTTATTAAAGAGTCAGGTTTACATAACTGCTTTTGATAAAATAAAGGAGAGGCTAGATGTTCTTAAAACAAGAGTAGAAGAATTAAAATTAAAAAATATTAATTTTAACCTTAAACTAGAAAGACATAATCACTTTGATATGGTCTTATGCGATGTACCATGCACTGGAATAGGAACCTGGAGAAGAAGGCCAGAGAATATAATATGGTTAAAAAATAATGAACTTGATGAATTAAAATTTAAACAAAATAATATCTTACTTGATGCCGCCAAGTTTTGTAAAAAAGGTGGTAAACTAGTTTATATAACATGTTCTTTACTAAATGAAGAAAATGAGTCTCAGATAAAAAATTTTCTGAAAAACCATAAAAATTTTAAAATAATAAGTTTTAAAGAAGATATAGAAAAGTATTTTAAAAAAGATTTACCAAAATGTAACAAGTATGGCTTAACACTTAATCCGGATGACTTGAATACTGACGGTTACTTTATTAGCATCCTTAAAAAAGTGAAATAAAAAATTATTATTTATATTTAATAAATTTAATAAATGTTATAAAAAATTATGATCAAAAAAAATAAAAAATTTGTTCCTATTTTAGTTCTGGATTTTGGAAGTCAAACCACGCAATTAATCCTTAGAAGAATAAGAGATTTAGGTGTTTATTGTGAAGTTACATCTCATCATAATATTATTAAAAAAATTGAAGAATTTCAGCCAAAGGGAATTATATTTTCAGGGGGTCCTTCTTCTGCATTTGATAAATTTTCTCCAAAAGTTGATAGTAAAGTATTTAAAGCTAAAATTCCTATATTAGGCATTTGTTATGGCATGCAAATGCTATGCGTTCAACTAAAAGGAAAAGTAAAAAAGACAAGAAAAAGAGAATTTGGAAAAGCGCATATAAAATTACTAAATAAAAGCCCCATATTTAAAGGTATTATAAAACTAAATAGTAGTACACAAGTTTGGATGAGTCATGGTGATGAAGTAGTAAAGGTACCAGTTGGGTTTGATGTAATTGCTAGATCAGATAATAACATTGCAGCTATGTCACACAAAAAAAAAAAAATTTATGGAGTACAGTTTCATCCTGAGGTCATTCATACTTTAAAAGGCAAACAACTAATAAGAAATTTTATTTTAGATATCTGTAAAATTAAGAGAGAATGGAAAATAAATAATTTTTTGAAAGAGCAATTAAATGTAATTAAAAATAAAGTAGAAAAAAATAAAGTTATATGTGGTTTATCAGGTGGAGTTGATTCTTCGGTTGTTGCTGCTCTTATAAATAAGGCAATAGGAAATCAATTAACTTGTATTTTTGTAGATCATGGACTGTTGAGAAAAGATGAAGAAAAAGAAGTACTATTAAATTTTAAAAAATATACAGATTGTAAAATTATACACGTTAATGCAAGAAAAATATTTCTAAAAAAATTACAAGGAGTTAAAGATCCTGAAAGAAAAAGAAAGATAATAGGAAAAGAATTTATAAAAATATTTGAAATAGAAGCAAAAAAAATTAAAAATGCTAAATTTCTAGCTCAAGGAACACTTTATCCTGATGTTATAGAGTCTAAAAAAATTCAAGGGTCAAAGTTGAAAGTTATAAAGTCTCATCATAACGTAGGAGGTTTGCCAAAAAAACTTAATCTAAAATTACTCGAGCCTTTGAGAGAGCTTTTCAAGGATGAAGTTCGAACTCTAGGTAAAGAATTGGGTTTACCAAATGATATAATTATGAGGCATCCATTTCCTGGTCCTGGACTTGCAATAAGGATTCCAGGAGAGATCACAGCTAAAAAGATAAACATATTAAAAAAAGTAGATCATATATATATAAATGAGTTAAAGAAGCATAATCTGTATAGTAAAATATGGCAGGCTTTTTGTGTATTATTACCTATTAAAAGCGTAGGAGTAATGGGAGATAGTCGTTCTTATGAGCTTACTGTTTCAGTGAGAGCAATAACTTCTAAGGATGGTATGACGGCAGAAGTCTTTTATTTTAGTGAAAAATTTATACAATCATTAGTTGGAAAAATAGTAGGACAAGTAAAGGGAGTTAATAGAGTTTTATATGATATTACTTCCAAGCCACCAGCCACTATTGAGTGGGAGTAGTCCTAAATTTTAAAACCTACTGTGAGTAAGGGTTTCAGGAAAAAACTAACATTCAAAGTAGATTCAAAAAAGTTAGTTTTCTGGTATTTTAAAGTCCTTAGATTCAAAGTTTGATTCATAGAATGGACACTATTGATTCTCATAAGTATAACATTTTGCTCTATAATTTTGAGCAGGGGAATCATAATCCCAAGGTCGCAAGTTCAAATCTTGCCACCGCCACCACAAAACAACAGTCACATTGACTTTCAGAGTAAAACCAGTAAATTAACATCACTACAATTTTATTAGACAGTCTTAGACAGAGGAATTAAAGTGTGAAAAATAAGAACAACAGATAGGTCCTCTTTAAAATGTATTATTATTTTGATATAAAGGTTTTATAGGATTAATATTTTTATAAGACTCTACTGCAATACCATTTAATCCTTTAAAACAAAGTATAGGGTCAATTTTCTCTAAATTAAGTTCTTTAAATTTATCTAAATTAGTTATTATTGATGCTATATATCCTTTCTTATAATTACCTGTCGATAAATCTAAGTAATTCTGCCAAGCATTAACAGCAATGTTATTTACAACTTCATTACTACTATAATTTGCAGCAAGATATCCATTTCTAATCATCAGTGATAATAATGTTTTTTCTATTAATTCTATATTTGGTATATAGTCTTCATTTTCAAACTCAAAATTGGAAAATTCAAATTGAATTAATAAGGTTTTATTCTTAATATTAAAATCAACTAAATATTCTTTTCTTAAATAATTTGGTATGAAATGCCTATAGTTGGCAAAACTGATTAATGCTTCTAAATATTTTTTATTATTATTTTTAAATTTAATTAGATCACTTATTAATTTATTAATTTCGTCAAAGGTTTTTTTAAACTTTTTATTTTTTTCTTTACAAACTTTATCAAGTCTATCAACGTATTTTAGCGTTTCTACTTGAATGTCTTCAACATCTTGATTAAAAATGTCTATAGGTTTTCTGTTATCTTTATTAAGTATAGCGTAAGCATGTCTACGAAAATCACCAGAAAAATTTTTTCGTATGTTTGTAATATTTTTTTTATAAAAATCTGAAATTTTATTAGTATTCATCTTCTCTGCAGGTAAATTTATTATATTACGGACTTTAAATTTTTTTGGTTTTTTTAGTAAATCATTTTCAGATAAAATCTTTTCTTTTCTTGGATAAATATAAGTTGATTTAAAAAATTTTTTATAAGATGATACAAAGTTTCTCCATTTAAAATCCTCTGAATAATCTCCAACTTCAGATTTACTTCCATAATGTTGAAAATCATATGTGTCAAAAAAAACTTCTTTTGTATCGGGATAACGTTTTTTTTCCTCTTTAAGTTTTTCATTATAAATATAATCAAAAAATTCTAGGGTATAAATAAAGTCAAATTTTGCTTCAGGACTCAAAGAGTTGCTTTTGAAATCTATTGATTCTGGAACTATTTCCTCTATAAAATCGTATTCAAACTTATCATTACTAACATTAGTTTGGTAACCGTCATAATAAACGTTTTGAAGATCATTTAAATACCACAGCACAAGATGTCTACATTCATACCATTGTCTCAGAAATTTTAATATTTTATCATTACTCATTAATTTACATTAATATATTTTTAAAATTTATCCAAAGTATACCTGCTCAGGATAAAGGATATAATCTTGATGATGAATAAAATTTAAAATCCCCTGCTCAAGATCTGAAAATAGTGACTAGAAATGAAGTTAAAAGTCATATAAAATAATATTAAATACTGTTGAAAGTCAATTGTAGCAGGAGATTCAAAGTTGATTCAAAGTATTTTGAAACCCACAGTCAGCAAGGTTTTCAAGACTTCGGATTATTGAGTGGGAATAGCAGGTTTTTAATAAAACATAGTTTTCAGAGGTGTTATAACATAAATATTACTACCAAATAGCAAAAATAGTATAACAAAACCTTAGAAATCAAGGGGAATTATTAGGTTAACTTTCAAGTTACATACCAAGTGCGTTTGCAATGGCACAGAATGATACATAAGGAATTTAAGTTTAGTAAAAACAATAAATTAAGTAAAAAAAATAACCTCCAATTAAATCTACCCACTTGGAAGTTAAATCACTAAATGCTCAGAGAATTAGAGCAGGGGAATCATAATCACAAGGTCGTAAGTTCAAATCTTGCTACCGTCACGAAAAAACTAAATTCACCTTGCGTTTTCAACGATTACGAACTCACTAAAAATACAGTATTTTATTTCCCCCTTTTAAATATAGACGAAATATAAGGACAGCAAGGATATTTTTTATATAATAAATCTATGAAAAAATTAATTACTTTATTAAATTTATTATTTCTTATTACTAACTACTGCAATGCAAAAGAATACAATTTTAAATGGTATAATGATGAGAAACATAATGACATTATAACGCTTCTAGATAAATCAAATTTTCAATCAGTTTCTGCGGCAGGGATATGGGAAGATAATATTGGAAACTATGGATATATGAAATGTATAATCTCGATATATATTTTACAAGACAAAAACATAGATTTGAATGGTATTTGTGAAGCAAAAGACAATAATAATGAAAAATTTTGGGCTAAATTAAGAAGAACTACAAAAGGAGTAGGTGCAGGTGTTGGTAAAATGACTTTTATAATGGGAACTTCTAAATATTCAAAACTTAAAGACATAAGTTGTCCTTATGCAGTTGAATGGGTAGAAAGCGGAGGCATCTTACAAATGAGATGTAAAGAAAATTTAAATATTGAAGGTTTATTAAATTAAATAATATCTATAGGTATTATTATAAAAAAATTTACTATGCAAAAAATAGAAGATATTAAGACTCCAAGTAATCTTGAAGAGTTTAGACAGAGTCTTAAAAAATATTGTTTGGGTCACAAGAATAGCATTTTTATTTATAATAATATAAATAACACAAAAGTTAGTGTAGACATTAATAAGATATCAAAAATGTCAGACATCTTTAAACTTATACAACATGATAGCAAATTAGAAGATATTTCTAGCGACTGTAATTTAGTTTTAATGTGTGATATATCTCATATTAAATTAGAAGATTTAATTATGCATAAAGAAGATGTAATTAGGAAATTAAAAGAAGTCTATCTTTTTAATAATCAAAATATTGATGAAAGAAGTAATTTTTTAAACTCTACCCCTATTGCAGTTGAGAAGATAATTGCTGGAGAAAAAGTTATTAATGAAATAGACGCTCAACCATGCCAGACTGCTTTGGATGATGAAATTTTAGGAAGTTTATACAATCATCTTTTTGGGAAATATTTTGATACAATAAATTTTACTAAAAACAAATTTAATCTGTCAAAATACAATTAACAAAAATTATAATATAAATTTACTTCCAAAAAACTAAAAGATAATATTATAATATTGAATTAAATACCCTGCTCAAGATTTGGAAATTAGGTTAACTCTTTATAGAGAATATAGTAGTATCATTTTATGGATTTAATAACGGATTTAATAATTATTTTAGAAGTCGTAAATTTTTAAATTGCTGAATAATTTAGACTGGACTTCCAAGTTACTTCCAAGTAAAAATGAAATCCACTCTCACAAAGGGTTGGAGAGGCTTTGCATTATGGAGTGGGAATAAAAGAAAGGTAAGAAAAATTAAAGAACTCCAAAAAAGACATATAATTTGTAAAGAACCTTTTCTTATTAATAACCGTCGCTATACAGGCAGCAAAGCTAAACTTATTGATTGGATTAAAGATACTATACAAAATGAATGTAAATCAAGAGGGAGGATTGCTGATATATTTGCTGGAACCGGTATCGTCTCAGCTTCTACTCTCCCTTTTTTTGATTCAATAATTATCAATGACTTTTTATTTTCTAACGAGGTTATATATAGAGGATTCTTTCAAAAAGGCCGTTGGTTTAAGAAGAAAGTATCTGAGTTTATAAATAGATATTCCAAAATTGATACAAAAAAAATTGCTGATAATTATTGTTCTGAAAACTTTGGCGGTAAGTTCTTTAGTTATAATGATGCAAAAATTATTGGTAAGATTAGAGAAGATTTAGAATTAGAAAGGAATAGTTTTACAAGTAAAGAATTTAATATTCTCCTTAGCTCTCTAATTTATTCTTCAGATAAAGTTGCCAATACAGTCGGTCATTATGATGCTTATAGAATAAAGAAAGATTTAAAAGATAGATTTGTTTTTAATTCAATTCAGCCAATTGATCATCAAAAGAAAGTAAAAATATATAGAAAGGATGCCAATGAATTGATACATGAATTTGAGACGGACATCCTTTATGTAGATCCTCCATATAACTCTAGGCAGTATAGTCGTTTTTATCATGTCTTAGAGAACTTAACACAATGGAGTAAGCCTGAACTTTTTGGAGTAGCCTTGAAGCCAGAACCGGATAATATGAGCGAATACTGCAAAGTAGCAGCATATGATCAATTCAAGGACTTAATTGAGAATGCCAAAGCAAAGGAGATTATTGTTTCATATAACAACACTTATAAATCCAAAAGTTCATCTTCCAAGAACAAAATATCTCATGAACAAATTCTCTCTGTACTTCAGTTAAAAGGAAAAACAATAGAATTGAGTAAAGAGCACAGGCATTTTAATGCAGGTAAAACAGATTTTTCTGATCATAAAGAGTACTTATTTATTACAAAGGTCAAGAATTAATGAATAACTTCAATAGATCACCTCTTTTTTACATGGGTGATAAATACAAACTTCTTCCGGAAATTTCTAAAAATTTTCCAAGAAATATTAATCGTTTCATTGAACCATTCACTGGAGGAGGCAGTGTTTACTTAAATACCGAAGCAAATGAATACCTACTTAACGATATCGACAAAGAAATAGTTTCTTTACATAAATTTTTAATTACTAGCGCTAGTGATCCAGAAGCTTTTTTTAAAAAAGTATTAAGGGTTACTAAAACTTATAATTTATCTAGGTCTTTTTTTGAAGATATTGTTCCTGAAAAACTCAAGAAAGAGTTTGTTAAAACTTATTACGCAAAGTTTAATAAATCTGGTTATTTGAAGTTAAGAGATAATTTTAATAAGACAAAAAATGATTACGCAAAATTATATGTACTACTTATTTATGGCTTTAATAGAATTTTAAGATTTAACGGTGAGGGTAATTTTAATCTACCTGTTGGCAATGTGGATTTTAATAAAAATACAACTAATGCATTAAATAAGTATTTCGAAACAGTGAAAAAAAAGAAAATAAAATTTCAAACAAAAGATTTCTCAGACTTTTTAAATCAAATTAAATTTAAGAAAAATGATTTTGTTTATCTAGATCCACCTTATTTGATAACATTTGGTGAGTACAATAAATTTTGGAATGAGGATAGGGAAGAAGAACTATTGAACTATTTAGACTTACTAAAAAAGAAAAAAGTTAATTGGGCTTTATCAAACATTACTGACTATAGCAAGCGTGGTGAGAAACTAGAAAACAAGATCCTTAAGAGGTGGATGAAGCAGTACCATGTTAAAAAGATTAAAAGCAATTACATCAGTTTTCACAACAACAAACAAAAAAATATTAAAGAAGTACTTATTAAAAATTTTCATTAAAAGAGGTAAAGAATATTGGCAAGAGAAAGAAAAAAAGAATATAAACCACTTACTTTTACAACTACAGTTAGAAATCCTGAGAGGATCAAAGGAGCTCTTAGAGTAATTAGTATATACGAAGGCCAAATACTCACCAATGAATTATGCGTTACAATATTTAAAGATTTAATTAGAGAAAAGAAATATGAAGTTATTAGCGCTTGGAGAAACTCCAAAACTGAGTATCTTAAAGAAAAGTATAACTCTGAAGAGGAATTTACCGATGATGAGCTAAATTTAATTATAGATAATAATCCCCAAGATCATAAAGAAAGAGATTTTCAATGGGGATATCCTTCTAGATTTCATACATTTTTTGGAATTCATAGACAGTTTGGCTTCTTTTTTTATGAAAGGCCTGGTTTGAATGATGAATTTGCCAAAGAAATAAAAATAAGCCCTCTAGGAAAGAAACTTTTATCTTGTGATGATAACGTTGTTACAAACCAAGAAAGTTTTGACTCTTCTGAATTAGAGGCAAATATTTTTGCTCATGCAATGGCTAAATATCACGGTAATAATCCATTTATTAAAAGACAAAACAAAAACGTTCCCTTAATATTATTAATTAAGGTTATTAAGCTTCTGAAATCAGATAGAGAACTTGAAAATAAAGGTGTTGGAATTTCAATTAAGGAGATTGCCTTATTATTAGTTTGGAAAGATGATGATGCTTATTCACTGTATCAAAAAATTAAAGAACTTAGATTGAGCTTTCCCTTTCCAACCTCTAATGAGGTTATTTTGGATGCATGTGATGAGCATGAACCTCGCTGGAATAGTTGGCAAGATATAACACTCATTAAGGATGTACCAGATGAATTTGTCCGTAAGATGAGAATCACAGGTTTATTTACTTTAAGGGGAGCTGGAAGATATTTAGATTTAAATACAAAAAAAGAAAATAAAATTAAGTATATTCTTTCAAATTATGAAGAATCATATATTTTCTCAAGTTCTTCTGAATATTTCAATTATTGTGCTAGTTTAGACGAAAATATTCTTAAACTAGAAGAAGAGCCGATATTACGTGGAGATGATTTTAAGCTTGATTACTGGACAAAACATTATCCTGTTGAAACTGTTAATCATGAATTAATTAATATGACTAAAAAAAATCCTAGTTCAAAAGATCCAATTTTAAGAACTATGTCTAATCCAGTTAGATTAGAATTTCTTTGTGCTTTATCATTAAAACACCAGATATTAAATGCAAAAATTATACCTAGATATAAAATAGACGATGAGGGCGTTCCATATACTCATGCTCCCTCAAATGGACATGATATAGAATGCATATTAAAAGATAAAGTAGCATTAATAGAAGCGACATTAATAACAACAGGACAGCAAGTTCACAGCGAAGGCCCACAAACTATGAGACATTTAAAAACATATAGAGAATCTAATCCGAACATTGATGCATTATGTGTTTTTATTGCTCCAAATATACATGAAGATTTTCAAGAATGGGTTGAATATCAGAATTCTAAGATTAATTCCTACCTTGCAATAAAAATTGAAGATTTTATAGCTGATTTAGAGGATAAAAATCTTATTCAAGGTATTTTAAATTAGTATGTTCTACTCTTTTAACCTTTTAATAACAAACCATAAGTAAAATCAGATAGTCAAAGTAACAAAGCACATAGTTAAAAATGATTTTAAAGAATTTGATACCTACAACTTTAACTTTTTTTATCAATCAGATAAAAAACTAATTGATCAAATTATAGAAAGATCATTAGAGCTTGAAAAGAAACTTGATTCCGTTTTAGCAAGAGACTCAAGTAGAAATAGATCTTCAATTATAAAAAAGACAAATATTTTTGCAGGTCTTTTACCAGAGCATATTTGGGCTACTTTTATAAGAAATTATGCAAAGAAAAATGATACGTTTGTAGAAATATCTTATGGAGATTTCTCTCCTATGGATCTTGATCAAGTTGATATAAACATAAAAATAAATACAAAAAAATTTACTGCAGTAGTCAGGTCATCTTTTCCTAATACAGGAATAGAAAAAGCAGTTCTAAAAAACTTTGATGTCATCGGTTGGTATGATAACGAAATTAAAATAAAAGAGGTAAAAAAGGATTTTTACCTTAGGGTTCTTTATCCTTATAATATCAAAAATTTCCCAATATTAATAAAATCAGAATTTAATGTCTTTGTTGCTGGGGGAACCTCTAAAGAGCTATTAGAGAGCAGTGAATATGCAAAATATAAAAAATTTGAACCTCTTATAGAACATAATCAAAATCTAAGAAATCTCACTCACTATAGAGTTATAGAACCTATTATTAATGGATTTGGGTCAATACAATTAACAAAAAAAATCTTGAATATTGAGTGTGAATTAAGTGAAAAAAAATAATTCTTGAAACCTTATACTACATTCTATAATAATATTTATTAAGTTATATTTTTATGAAAGTTACCAAGTAAAAATTAAACATACATTGACAAGGGGTTTCAGAGAATAAAACTATAGAGTGGGAATAGAGAAAATATTAATAAAATAACTATTCTAATGCCATTTCCCAAAAATCTATTTCCAAAATAATTGCTGTTTTAAATTTCTTTTGTATTGATTTCCATTTTCTGGTTCTATAAAAATTTTTCCCTAACCTATTTAATACAGCATTGTCAAAGAGTCTTCCAACAGACTTTGATATTTTTTGATATTCCTCTCCTGAGTAGGTTTGAATCCAAGTTTTATACATAAGATTTGAAGGTTTATAATTTTTAATATTATTACCTATTTCAGCATAACCTATAACGCATGGAATTAGAGGAGTAATTAAATCTAAGAAGTCTCCTGAATAACCGCTCTCTAATACATATCTAGAATAAGCAATATTTTTATTTTTCTCTTCTGTATTAAATAATTCTTTATTTGATATGCCATATTCTTTACATAGTTTTATGTGTAGGTCCATTTCAAAGTTTATTAAACCATTAACTGTATTGGCACATATTTTCATTTCTTTTAAATTATCTGACTTAATGACAGCTAAGGACCATGCTTTTGAAAATTGTATAAGAAATAAATAGTCTTGTTTTAAGTAATTAAAAAATTTTTCTTCTAATAGTCTATTACTAATTAGTTTTTTGACAAAAGTATGTTGGGTATATTGTTTCCATTCATACAAATATTTTTTTTTTAATAATAAAAATACATTGCTATATATCATTTCAATATCATTTATTTGTAATAAGTAGTAAAAGATATTTTCAATAATTAAACAATATATTTCTTTTAATTAGAAGTATTAAGTTAAAAAAAAAATGTTGCTACAGAATATCTCGGGAGGAGACAAATATGTAGCAACAATATGAGAATAGTTATCATTCTCATATTAGTCAACTTTTTTTTTATTTATTTATTAATAATTAAAATGTACTCTTAAATTAGATAAACTAATGGCTGCAAAGTTAATACATTTTTATTTTGATTATATTTCTCCTTTCGCGTATTTTGCTTGGCGCAAGCTTCCTATTTTAGCCAAAAAATATAAGTATCAAATTGTCAACCATCCAGTGGTATTTGGTAAATTATTAGATAATTGGGGTCAATTAGGACCAGCTGAAATTTCACCAAAACGTTATTGGCTTTATCAATATTGTTTAAGATATGCCCACATAAATGGTTTTAACTATAACCCTCCTAAAAAACATCCCTTTAACCCACTTGCTGCCTTAAGACTTTCTTTAAAGAAAGTTAGCGGCCTTAATCAAAATAAAGTTATAGAGACAATTTTTGAGGCAGGATGGACTCAAGGTCAAGATATAGGTGATTTAGAAACCTTAATTTTCTTATTAAAGCAAAAATCTATAGAAATTAAAAATATTAGAACCAAGATTTCAGATCCAATTATAAAAGAATTATTAATTAATGAAACACATAGTGCTATCAAATTAGGGGTATTTGGAGTGCCAACAATTATAATTAATAAAAATTTGTTTTGGGGCAATGACCAAATGGAACATATAGAACTGTTATTAAAAGGTAAGGATCCACTAGATTTAAAAAAATTAAATGTACATATAAATAAACCTAGAGGTATTGACCGAAAGTTATTTGGCAAAAAGAACTTTCACCAAAAATAAAAGTTGAATAAAGCTTGATAATTATTTAATACTTTTATTGCTTTATACATTATTTATACTATTTATATAGTATGCGAATATCAATATATATTTCACTTATTATTCTCTTTACTTCTTGTACAAATAAGTATACGGCTTCTCACTCAAACAAAAAAAAATTTAATCAGGATGTAAATATTTGTATTAAATTAGCATGTGAAGAGCATAACAAAAGTTTTTTTCAAGGGTTATCTGTCATTTCGTCTGCTATGGCATATGGCGGTGGTGGCGGTGGTGGTCTAAGTGGCTCTAAAAACAAAATTTCTTACAAGGTTTTTCAACTTTGTCTTAAAGAAAAAGGTTACATAAAAGATGATAGCGGTTTCTTTACATTGCCTTACCTATCATGTAATTAAATTTTATTTAAAATAATTATTTTTTCTTTTACTATTTAGATAATATTAACTGGTAAATTTTTGATATTCATATAAAGTAATCTTTATAAAATAGATAGTTATTTAGTATTAAATGAAAAATTCCAAATTTATAAATTATACAATGCAAGACTTTTTATCACTAAAAAAAAGAGTTAATATTTTTAAAAGAATATAACTTTAGAAATTATTACTGAATATTGATTTAGTAAATAGTAAAGATATTATTTTAAGTACAATGATTTTTCAGTATACATTTTATTTTTTAGTAAAGTAAAAGATTAGACTTTGTTTGAAAAAGATTTTTAATTATAACGAAGAAAATACAAATTGATAAAAGATAATAATAATCAAATTAAAAAACTAGAAATTAGTATAAAAAATTTAAATAGACAGAGGTTTTTTAAAATATACAGTTCATTCATCTCAATCATATTTGTGAGTTTTTTAAAAGGTTTGGCATCAGGTTTAGGCTGGGTGTTGGGAGCTACTATATTAGTTTCTATATTAACATTTGCTTTGTCACAGATTGAATTTATTCCAATTCTAGGTGAATGGGTTTCTAAGTTAATTTCTGAAATAAAAAAATTTGATAGATAATACTGTTATGAAATTAAATTTCTTAAAATCAGTTTTTTGGATAAGTTTTTTTTTAATAATAATTTCATCTTGGGTATATATTTATAACATGTCTGTATCTATGGGCTTAGATTTATTTGGAAAAAATATTAACTCTATGAAAATGAAATCAATGGATATGAGTGCAATAGCAACCTTTGTAATGTTATTTTCTATGTGGGCTATAATG
This sequence comes from Rhodospirillaceae bacterium, assembly GCA_902571315.1. Taxonomy (GTDB): domain Bacteria; phylum Pseudomonadota; class Alphaproteobacteria; order TMED109; family TMED109; genus TMED131. The sequence goes on along the minus strand of CACGBM010000018.1, from coordinate 2,250 downwards.
ATGGTGGCTATGATGCTTCCAGCGATGGTTCCTGCTTTTATAACATATCAAGATTTAATTAAAAGTTATCAAGGTACATGGAGAGGTTGGATAGGTGTTTTATTTGGATACATTTTAATTTGGATAGTTTTTTCTTTAAATATATCTATATTACAAACTTTTTTAAAAAAGTGGCAGATCTTAAATAATCAGGGAATTTTAAAATCAAATTGGCTAATCGTATTTCTTCTAATAGCTATAGGTTTTTTTCAATTTACGCAAATTAAAAATTACTGTCATGGGGTTTGCGTCTCACCTTTTATATATTTTATAAAAAAATGGAGATCTGGCTTTTTAGGAGGAATAAAAATGGGTTTAGGGCTAGGCTTTTTTTGTGTTGGTTGTTGCTGGGGATTTATGGCCTTAGCTTTTATTATGGGATACATGAATTTTATTTGGATGGGACTGATAACTTTTATAGTTATTCTTGAGAAAATTCCTGAAATAGGAAAAATAATAAGAAAACCATTAGGTATACTTATCTTGCTTATTGTTGTATGCTTTATTTTAAATAATTTGTTTAAATTTTTTTAATGCAAAGACCAAAAATAAAAGCAACTGACTGGAAAATCAAAGGTGAGCTAATATTAAATTGCTCATGTGACGTATTTTGTCCATGTGTAGTTTCACTTGGTGCGCATCCACCAACTGAGGGACATTGCCATGCTTGGATGGGTATTATAATTGATGAAGGACATTATGAAGGGGAGAGTTTGAGCAATCTAAACGTTGGCCTATTAGTTGACATACCAGGTAGAATGGGAGAGGGAAACTGGAAGGTAGCCGCATATATTGATGAAAAGGCAAATGAAAAAGCTTACAATGGTTTACTAAGTATTTTTTCTGGCGCAGCTGGAGGTACTACTGGATTATTTACTGCTTTGGTTTCAGAAATAATAGGAGCAGAAAAAACATCAGTTGAAATTTTACGTGAGGGTAAAAGTCGTATATTAAGTATAGGAAGAAAAATACAAGGTCAAATTGAAATGATTGACGGCGATAACAAAGATAGTCCAGTAAAAATAACTAATACAACATATTGGATGGGGCCGGAGGTAATAGTTGCAAAAGGGAAAAGATCAAGAGTAAGAGACTATGGAAGAGTATGGGATTTTGATAACAAGTCGGCAGAAATTTGTCCAATAGATTGGCATGGTCCATAGTTCAAAAGTTTTATTTAATATTTTATTATAAGGAGTAAAAATGTTCAAAGCTTTAGTCCTAAAAAAACAAGATGACGCAAATGCATCGGTATCTGTTGAAGATCTAAATATTTCAGATCTTCCTGAAGGCGATGTTTTGGTTAAAGTAAGTTTCTCAACCTTAAATTATAAGGATGCATTAGCAATAACTTCTTCCTCACCCATAATAAAAAATTATCCCATGGTCCCGGGTATAGATTTTGCTGGAGAGGTAGAAGAAAGTAACAATGATAGTTTTAAAACTGGAGATAAAGTTATATTAAATGGTTTTGGAGTGGGCGAAAAGCACTGGGGAGGTATGGCACAAAAAGCAAGAGTAAAAGGAAGTTGGTTAGTTAAACTACCTGAACAAATTTCTTTAAAACAAGCTATGGCAATTGGTACAGCAGGATATACTGCAATGTTATGTGTTATTGCACTAGAAAAAAATGGGATGCATCCAGAAAAAGGAGAAGTTTTAGTTACAGGAGCCACTGGCGGAGTAGGAAGCATTGCTATTACTTTATTAAATAACTTGGGATATCAAGTGTGTGCTTCATCAGGAAGAAGTGAGTATCATGATTATATTAAATCTTTAGGCGCACAAAGAATTATTAATAGGTCTGAATTATCTGAAAAAGGAAGACCATTGGGAAAGGAAATTTGGGCAGGAGCAATAGACTCTGTAGGTAGCCATACTCTAGCGAATATATGTGCCTCAACAAAATATGGAGGTATTATAGCAGCATGTGGATTAGCACAAGGTTTTGATTTTCCTGCTACTGTAATGCCTTTTATACTGAGAGGGGTTACTTTGGTTGGTGTAGATAGTGTTTATCATTCAATAGAAGGTAGAACAGAAGCTTGGAAAAGATTAACTGATGATTTGAATTTTGAGCATTTAGAAAAAATGATTAAAACAATTACTTTTAGGGATGTAGAACAAACTGCTAGAAATATGCTTGAAAATAAAACACATGGAAGAATAGTATTAGATGTAAATTCTTATTAATAAATATGAGTTTTTATA
>CACGBM010000017.1 GCA_902571315.1 Rhodospirillaceae bacterium | reverse complement strand
AATAGTGGAGAATATGTTGTATTATTAGGTCCAAATGGAGCTGGTAAATCTACTTTATTTTCTATTCTAACAGGAATGCTATCACCGGACTTAGGTGATTGTGTTATTAATGGTTATAGTATTAAGACTCAGAATGTAAATGCTCTCAAAGCTATAGGAATAGTATTTCAACAATCTACAATAGATATGGAACTTTCTATATTAGAAAACCTGAATTTTCATGCTAGATTACATGGCTTAAATGTACAAAAATTAAAGCAGGAAATATACAATGAATTAAAGACAAACAAACTAAACAACAAAACTAAAAATAAAGTCAGAACTTTATCTGGAGGAGAAAGAAGAAAAGTAGAATTAATTAGAGCCCTACTTCATAACCCTAAAGTTTTATTAATGGATGAGCCAACCGTTGGATTAGACCCTAAAAGCAGAAAAGATTTACTACATAAAGTTTTAAGTTTAAAAAAAGATAAAAATCTAACTACTCTGTGGGCCACTCATTTAGTTGATGAGGCAGAAAATGCAGATAAAATAATTGTGCTCAACTATGGTAAAATATTGTTCTTAGGAAAACCAAATGAATTAAGAAAAAAAACTAGGACAAAGTCATTATCTGATGCATATTTTAAAATTACGGAGAAAAAAGATGAAAGCTTATGAAATAATAATTTTTATAATTTTAAATTTTTTTATTTTTTTAAGTGCTGTACAAAGTAAATATATTTTTGTTAGTAATGAAAACAGTGACACTATTACAGTACTAAATAAAGATAAGAAAATTATTAAGACTATTAAGACTGGAGGTAGGCCCAGAGATATGAAATTTAGTCTTGATAAAACTTTGCTATATGTAGTAGTAAGTGAAGAGAATCACATTGCAGTAATAGACATAAATTCTCTAAAGATTGTAAGCTATATAAAAAGTGGAGACGATCCTGAGATTTTTGATATTTCTCCAGACGGAAAACTTATCGCTGTTTCCAACGAAGATGATAATGAAATTACTATTATAGATGTAAAAACTCAAGATAAATTAGCTACTATAGAGAATGTAGGAGTTGAGCCAGAGGGAGTCAATTTCTCTAAAAATGGCGAATTTATATATGTGACATCGGAAGGTACTAACTCTGTAGTAATAATAAACACAAAAACAAGAGAAATAGTTAATGAAATTTTAGTTGGAAATAGACCCAGGAGGGGATTATTTATTAAAGATGGAAATGAATACTGGGTAAGTAATGAACTCAGCGGTAGTGTTACTATAATAGATACTAATAATTTAAAAATTATTAAAAATTTATATTTTTCGGTAAAAGGCATTAGAGATCAGAATATAACTCCAGTTGATTTTGCCTACTCATCAAAATTAGATAAAATATATGTCACATTAGGAAGTGCCAATCATGTTGCAGTAGTTAATGGCAGTAATTATAATATAGAAAAATATATTTTAGCAGGTAGTAGAGTTTGGGGTGCAGCATTGACTAATAATGATGAAGAACTAATTGTTACCAATGGAAATAGTGATGATATTTCTATCATTGATTTAATTAAACAAACTGCGGTATCTTCCATACCTGTAGGAAAAACTCCCCATACAGTTAGGGTAATGAAATAATTATGAAGTTCTCATATATATATATAATTTTTTTTTTTCTCGCTTATCACTTAGAAGCAGATGACTTAAAAATTTACAATATTGGTTTTTTAGATATAAAAGAAGATATGAGATATTTAAAATGGGGCATTCACCCTGTTGATATTAGATCTAAATTAAACAAAGAAAAAAGACCAATTCAAGGAGCCTTATTAGCCATTGAGGATTCAGAAAAATTTATACGACTTACAAAAACAAAATTCTTGATAGAGCATATTACAAAAAAAACTTATGAGGATGCTATTAAATTTCTTAACAGTAAAAGTGTAGAAAAATATGATACTATATTATTAGATCTAAACATACAAAACCTTAAATACTTTAAAAACATTTTAAAAAACAATCCTAAAACTATTTTTTTTAATATATCAGACCCCAATAATGATATTAGAAAAAATATTTGTTTAGATAATTTTTTTAATACTTATCCTAGTAATGCTATGTATACAGACTCAATAGCACAATATTTAGTTAAAAAGAAAACACAAAAATCCTTATTATTAACCGGACCATTGGTTGAGGATGAAAAAATGAGTTCATCTTTTAAAGAGTCTGCTAGAAAATTTGGAATTAAAATTTATAAAGAAAAATTTTTCGTAAATAATAATGATCCCAGGGTAAGAGATAAAAATAATTTATTCTATTTAACTAAAGGCAAAAAGTATAACAATGTTTTTATTTCTGATACAGATGGTGAGTTTGCTTTAGGTGTGCCAAATGCTACAATGAATCCAGCAATTGTTTCTGGGTCTGCAGGACTAATAGCCAAAGCATGGCATTGGTCTTATTTAAGGCACGGTGCTCCACAACTAAATGGAAGATTTGAAAGGATGAATAATAGAAGAATGGAAAGTAAAGATTGGGCTGCATGGATATCAATTAAAACAATTGTTGAGAGCATACTTAGAATACAAAATATTTCAAATAAAAATATTATTGAATATTTAAAAGGAGCAGATTTACAAGTTGATGGCTCTAAAGGTATTGGGCTTAACTTTAAAAAAACTACTAACCAGCTGAGACAAACTATTTTATTAATATCTTCAAATAATTGGACAACTAAGGTTGCTCCTTTAGAGGAATTTACTGATAGTGAAAATAATTTGAATACACTGGGAATATCTTATAATCAAACTCAATGTAAATTAGAGGAATAAATGTATTTTTATCATTTCTTTACAGCTTTTATTGGACTTTCTATTAGAGAAATTAAAAAGTTCTCTATGCAGAAAGGAAGACTTTTTTCAGCAATAGTTAGGCCTGCTCTGTGGTTATTTGTTTTTGCTGCAGGAGTAGGATCAGCTAAAGGCGTAGATCCGGGAATATTAAATTTTTATCCGATCCAAAATATAAATTATTTTGAATACATAACTCCAGGTTTATTAGGCATGGTATTACTTTTTAGTGGTATGCAATCATCCTTATCAATGGTTTATGATAGAGAAATGGGAGTTATGAAAATATTATTAACAACCCCTTTACCAAGGTGGTATCTTTTAGTTTCAAAGTTATTTGCAGGAACAATTCTTTCAGTTATTCAAGCATATTGTTTTTTAATAATCTGCTTACCTATAATATATTTAACTACTCCATTTGTTACAAATATATCTGGGTGGATTATTGCTTTTCCATGTGTTTTAATATTTTCACTTATGTTAGGTGCTCTAGGTTTACTTCTTTCTGTTTATATCAAGCAATTAGAAAACTTTGCGGGAACTATGAATTTTGTAATTTTTCCAATGTTTTTTATATCCTCAGCGTTGTATCCCTTATGGAGACTATTAGATAATGGAGCATTGTTTGTGTATTACTTAGCTAAAATTAATCCCTTTACATATGGAGTAGAAATGGTTAGAGCCGCCTCACAAGGGAAAGTTTATTATGAGGGTATTCTTGTAGTAATATTATGTACTTTAATTTTTATATTATTAGCTATTTTTGGCTATAACCCACAAAAAAGTATTTTTAAAAAATCTAAAAAAAGATAAATATTTTGCTGAAATATAGTAATATAACCAGTTTAGTAGGTAATACTCCATTAATTAAATTAAAAAAGGCATCAGAAATCACTGGTTGTAATATTTTAGGCAAAGCAGAATTTCTTAACCCTGGTCAATCCGTAAAGGATAGAGCAGCTTTATACATGATAAAAAATGCCGAGGAAAATAAAAAGTTAATAGTTGAAGGAACAGGAGGTAATACAGGAATTGGTCTGACTGTAATAGGAAATGCTTTAGGCTATAAAACAAAAATAGTAATGCCAGAAAATCAAAGCATAGAAAAAATAAATTTACTGAAATATCTTGGAGCTGAAGTTGTATTAACTAAACAGTTGCCTTTTACAGACCCCAACAACTATATCCAACTAGCTAAAAGAATAGCTAAGGAAGAAAATGCAATATGGACTAATCAATTTGATAATTTAGCAAACAGAGAAGCACATATCAAGACTACTTCTCAAGAAATTTGGAGTCAAACAAATGGGACTATTGATGCATTTATCTGCTCAGTAGGAACTGGAGGAACTTTAGCAGGAAACTTTATTGGGTTAAAAGAAAAAAATAAAAATATAAAAGTATTCTGCGCAGATCCTTATGGATCAGGAATGTATTCTTGGATAAGAAAAGGTAAATCGAAAGCCACTCTAACGTCTATCACAGAGGGTATAGGACAAAGCAGAATCACAAAAAATCTAGAGGGTATAAAATTTGACGGAGCATTTAAAGTACATGATAGGACAGCTTTGAAAATAGTTTATGAGTTGATAAAATCAGAAGGCTTATTAGTGGGCCCCACCTCAGGTATTAACGTAGGCGGGGCCATAAAACTAGCAAAGCATTTAGGACCAAATAAAACTATTGTTACAATATTATGTGATGGTGCAGAAAGATATAAAAGTAAAATTTTTAATGAAAAATTTTTACAAGAAAAAAATTTTAATTTTAAAGAGTTAAATAGCTAATATGATAAAAAAAGCCTTATGGTTAAAAAAAAACTTATATAAAAAAAATATTAAAATAATTGATGCATCATGGTATTTACCTAATGTAAATAGAAATGCATATAAAGAGTATAAAAATGGTCACATTGAAAATGCTTTATTTTTTGATATTGATAAAATTTGTGACAAAAAAACTCATCTACCACATATGCTTCCATCAGCTAAAAAATTTGAAAAAGAGATTAGTAAGCTAGGAATAAATAAAAAAGATATTATTATAATATATTGTAAGGAAGGAATTTTAAGCTCTCCGAGAGTTTGGTGGTCTTTTTACCTTTATGGGCATAAAGAAGTTTATGTATTAGACGGGGGACTAAAAGCTTGGAAACTTGCTGGAGGCAAACTTACGAGCAAAAAAACAATAATTGAAAGTGCTAACTATAAGTGTAATGTGAAAAAAGATAAAATTACAGATTATTATAAATTAAATATATTCTTAAAACAGGATAATCCTAACTTAACTGTCATTGATGCTAGACCTGAGTTAAGGTTTTTAAAAATTGAACCTGAACCAAGAAAAAATATTGGTAAAGGCAATATTCCAAAAAGTATAAATTATCCCTCTACGTTGTTTGATATTAAAGGCTTTTTGAAAACAAAAACTGAAATTAAAAAAATTTTTTCAAAAATAAAAAAAAATAAACACATTGTTTGTAGTTGTGGATCTGGAGTAGCGGCTTGCAATATCGCTATGTCTTTAAATTATATTGGAAAGAAAAATTGGTCAGTCTATGACGGCTCATGGACTGAATGGTATCTAAATAAAAAAAACTATTCTTTATAATTATAATTTATCTTTTTTTCACTGCTAGCTACTACACACGAGATGGCAGCATCTCCTGTAACATTAACCGCTGTTCTTGTCATATCTAATAATCTGTCAATACCTATAATTAAAGCAATACCTTCAGATGGAAGGCCTACTTGGTTTAATACCATGGCAAGCATAATTAAGCCAACTCCTGGCACTCCAGCAGTTCCTATAGAAGCCATAGTAGCTACCATTATTACAGAAATAAAGTCTGATATTTCTAAGTTAATTCCGTAGGCATTAGCTATAAATATAGTTGCCACTCCTTGCATAATTGCTGTTCCATCCATATTTATAGTAGCGCCTAAAGGAACTGAAAATGAGGCTACTGACTTTCCAACTTTTAGCTCTTCTTCAACTGTTTTTAAAGTTACAGGAATAGTCGCTGCACTACTAGCAGTAGAAAAAGCAAATAAAATAGCATTTTTCATTTTAGAATAAAAATAAACTAACCTTACTTTAGTTAGTAAGAATAATAATGAGCCATATGTTAAAAAAAAGTGAATAATCAAAACAAGTAAGACTGTAAAAAAATAAGAAGCCAGTTCTAATATTGTTGAAAAACCCTGAGTCATAAAAGTTTTTAAAATCAAAAAAAATACTCCAATAGGAGCAAAAAACATTATTATATCTATCATTTTTAAAAATAAATCATTAAGAGATGTAAAAACACCTTTTAGTTTAACCTTTTGACTAATTTGCATCTTTGTAATAGTAATTCCCACAATAATGGCAAAAACTATAATCTGGAGCATATTACCTTCAGAGAAAGCTTTAACTGGGTTTTTTGGTATTAAATTTTCTATTACGGAAGTAATAGGTGGAGGAGAATTTATTTTAAAATCTTTTTCCAAAACAAAATTAGCATTTTCTCCTGGATTTATTATGCTTGCTACAATTAAGGCAAAAGAAATAGCAATAAAGGTAGTGAATAAATATAAAAAGATCGATTTACCACCTATCCTACCCAATGAGGTTGTGTCCTCAAGATTTGTTACACCACTAACTATAGAGAAAAAAACTACAGGAACTATTAGCATTTTTAAGGCTGAAATAAATAAAACCCCTATTACATCTATTGGATCTAATAAAAATTGGCTTGCTTCAGTTGCAAAGTTATTAAGTAAGCTACCTATAACTATACCTGAAACTAAAGACAAGAAAATTTTATTAGTAAGCGTCATATTTTTAATATAAAACAAATGTAATTATGATGCACTTTAAATTTATTCATTTAATTTTTAATTTCTTTCTAGTTTCATTTTATACATTTTCAAATGAAAAGATTGACTTAAGTATTTATAATAAAAATATTACATTCAATGTTGAAGTAGCAAAAACTATAGAGGAAAGAAGAATTGGACTCATGTATAGAAAAAAACTATTAAATAACGAAGGAATGTTGTTTATCTTTCCACGTGAAAAGATAATTCAATTATGGATGAAAAATACTTATATTCCTCTAGATGTAATTTTTATTTCCGAAAATAAAGTAATTGTAGACATAAAAAAAAATATGGAAAAACTATCAGAAACTATTGTAAAGTCTAAGGTAAAGTCAAGATATGCTTTAGAATTTAATGCCGGGTTAATTAATAAACTAGATATAGAAATAGGAGATAAAGTATTATTCAATGAGTAAAGATATATCAAAGTTTTTAAAAATTAAAATTCAAGTTCATGATAATTTCAATATCGGTCCAGGTAAAATAGCCTTAATGGAAGCAATAATTTCTTGTGGCTCTATTTCTTCTGCAGCGAAAAAAATGGGAATGTCTTATAGAAAAGCTTGGAAGCTAGTAAATGAAATAAATAATGCTTCTAATACAAAAATTATACTTACGAATACTGGAGGCAAAGGCACTGGAGGCACCAAGGTTTCTCCTGATGGTATATCTTTTATCAAAGCTTTTAGAAATATTGAACAAAAAGTTTTTAAAGAATCTATAAATCAGCAAGAATATATAAAAAAAATATTTTCTAAAAATAAATAGGAGTAATATGCTTAAAAATAATTATAAAACAGCATTGGTTACAGGCGCATCTAGCGGAATAGGAAAAGAAACTGTAAAATTATTAATTAAAAATAATATAAAAGTTTATGCTATAGCTAGAAGAAAAAATAAACTTATTCAATTAGAAAAAGCCACTGGTTGTATACCTATAGTCATGGATATAAGAGAAAGAAAGGCTTTAGAAAAATTAAAAAAACTTAAAATTGATATACTAGTTAATAATGCTGGACTAGGCAGAGGTTTTACAGAAATTTTTAATACAAAAGCTAAAGATATAGATACAACCATAGATACTAATGTAAATGCATTCTTACATCTTTTAAGATGCATAACCCCCTATATGATAAAAAATAAAAAAGGCCATATCATTAATATAGGTTCTATTGCTGGTCTTTATCCTTTATCTAACTCCGTGTATGGTGGTTCCAAAGGAGCTGTACATCTTATTAATCAGAACCTAAGAATAGAGTTATCAGGAACCGGAGTAAGATGTACAGAAATAAATCCAGGAAGAGTAGCTACAGAATTTTTTAGAGTAGCCATAGATAACATTAAAGACAGAAAAAAGATGACAACAGGATTAACTGTTTTACAAGCTACAGATATTGCTGAGTGTATTCTATTTGCAATAAAAGCTCCAGCTCATGTTAATGTATCAATGATTGAAGTAACACCTACAGAACAATCTCCAGGAGGAGTTATTATTAAAAAAATAGAAAATTAATTGAAAATATTTATCAAAAGATAAATAGATAAGCCTGATACTATCAATGTAATAATTGATACTACTGTTACACTTCGATAATTTTTATTATCTTCTTTACTCATTTTTCACCTATTGTTTTTTTGGAGACATATTAACTGAACATAAAGTTTTACCATAAGAATTAGAAATTTGAATAGTTACAATTCTGTTTTCCTTTTCATAAGAAAGAACACTACTAGTAGACCTAACATTAGTAATTTCTTTCCAATTAAGATTTGGCATTTCATATCTAAAAAAATCGAAGGTTTCAGCATGGCTTAAGTTTGGAATTAAAGAAAGTCTACCAAACCATTCATCATCACTACCAAAGATCACTGTATTATTCATGTCCATTACTGAACCATCTGGTATTGGTATATCTTTAAATTTTGCAAAACTTAGTTGTTCAGCTGGCAAACCCTCAGTTCCTGACATACCAGTACTTAACATAGGAACTCCGTTTCTATTACAAGAAGCTAATGCTAAAGTTATTAAAACTAAAAAACTAATATATATTTTATAGGTTTAGGTGCAATGGGTGCTCCTATGGCCTTAAACTTACTGAAAAAAAAATATAATTTATTTTTATACGATATAAATAATAAAAATTATAAAAAATTCTATAAAAGTAAAGCAAAAATATGCAATAGTTACAAAGACTTATCAAGTAAAAGTAATGTATTTATTAGTATGCTTCCTGATGGTAAAGCTTTATCTAATTTAGTTTTAGGCAAAAATGGTATTATTAATTTTATTAAAAAAGATTCTATATTTATTGATTGTTCTTCAGTAGATTATAGGACCACTATAAAAGTCTCAAGCGCTTTAAAAAAAAAAAGTATAAAATTTATAGATGCTCCGGTATCTGGTGGAGTATCAGGAGCAGAACAGGCTAATTTAACTATTATGGTTGGAGGGAAAAAAACTACATATAATGATGCAAAAGAAATATTAAATGTATTGGGAAAAAATATAATTTATGTTGGGAAAAGCGGATCAGGTCAAATTGTAAAAGCATGTAATAACATGATGTTAGGTATCAACATGATAGGGGTTAGTGAGGCTTTTACTTTGGCAAGTAAATACGGTATTTCACAAAAGACTTTTTTTGAGGTTTCGTCAAAGTCTACTGGCTCATCTTGGGCAATGTTAAATCATTTACCCGTAAAAGGCATTGTTAAAACTGCAGCTGCAAACAATCGTTTTAAACCAGGCTATGCTGCAAAACTTATTCTAAAGGATTTAAGTATAGCTAAACAAATGGCAAAAAAGGTTTCTTTAAGTATATTTATGGGTAATAAAGCACAAAATTTGTATAGTTCATTTTGCAAAAAAGATAAAAATAATTTGGATTATAGTGCAATTATTAAAAGCTTGTTTAGAAAATAAGTAATTACTATTTAAAGGCTTGTATTCCTGTTTGGCTTCTGCCCAAAATAAGTGCATGAATATCATGAGTGCCTTCATAGGTATTGACTGCTTCTAGGTTCATCATGTGCCTAATAATATGGTATTCATCCGAAATACCATTTCCTCCATGCATGTCTCTAGCAGTTCTTGCAATATCTAGTGCTTTACCAACATTGTTTCTTTTCAATATAGAAATCATTTCATTATTTGATTTATTTTCATCTTTTAATCTACCTGCTCTTAGTGTTGCTTGTTGAGCAATAGCTATTTCACATTGCATATCTGCAAGTTTTTTTTGTATTAATTGGTTAGAAGCTAAAGGCTTTCCAAATTGTTTTCTCTCTAGAACATATTCTCTGGCTGATAGCCAACAAAACTCAGCAGCTCCAAGAACCCCCCAAGATATTCCATATCTTGCAGAAGTTAAACAGGTCATGGGTGATTTTAATCCTTTTGCATATTCTAATACATTCTCATTAGGTACAAAGACTTCATCCAATTGTATCATTCCAGTTGGAGAAGCTCTTAAAGCGAATTTGCCCTCAATTTTTGGTGTTTCTAAGCCTTTAATTTTAGAGCTTTTTTCAATTATGAAACCTTTAATAATATCACTCTCATCCTTTGCCCATATTAGAAATAAATTAGCTATAGGACTATTTGAAATCCAGTTTTTTGACCCCGATAGCTTATAACCTCCATCAACCTTTTTTGCTTTTGTTATCATGGAATAAGGGTCTGATCCATGGTCTGGCTCCGTTAAACCAAAACATCCTATTAAATTTCCTTTTGCTAATTCAGGAAGCCATCTTTTCTTTTGTTCTTCAGATCCATAATCAAATATTGGTTGCATAACTAAGCTTGATTGAACGCTGATACATGATCTATAAGCAGAGTCAACTCTTTCTATTTCTTTAGCAATAAGTCCATAAGATACTGAGGAAACACCAGAACAGCCATATCCTTTTATTTGTGCACCTAATAAACCAATCTTACCAAGTTTTTTAAATAGATCATTATCATAAACCTCATGTCTATTAGCCTCTATTATTTTTGGTAATAACTCTTTAGTTGCAAAATCTCTAGCAGTATTTCTGATCAAAATTTCATCTTCATTGAGTTGCTCTTCTAATAGAAAAGGATCCTTATAATTAAATTCTTTTTTAATTTCTTTTAAACTAATCTGCTCTTCAATGTTTTTCATTTTTTTACATAAAATGTTTCTGCTATAGTTAATAATTCTTTAAATCTATAATAATTTAAACTAGTGACTTTAGTATAGTACCATACCATATCTTCAAATTGTAGTCTTAAAATTAGGTATTTGCTAAAAAATCCAAAAGGAACAGTACAATTTAATTCAAAAAATACACCATTTTTATTATATTGTTTAGAGATTTGATTACAAAATATAAGAGGATTTGAAGCTAACTGTTCTATAGTATTATCTATATACATTGGAAGATGCTTAAACTGATCAAATATCGGATCAGATAATGGACTATCTGCACTTCTAAGAGTGTTTTCTAATTCCACAATTTCTCCAGTTTCATCATATATTTTATCTTTCAACCAAGCGGCGGGTTCTAATACATCTTTTTTAACTTTACTTAATTCAATTTTTGAGTATTTTGAAAAATCTCCTCCAACAGGAACTACTTTACTTATACCTTCTAAGATTGTCTCATGAGAAAAAATTAAAGGAGCTTCTATATATCTTTCTGGATATTCAAAGGATTGAGCAAATGATTTGCTATATAGTAAAAATAATAAAATAATTATTCTAATTAAAATCAATAGTTTTTCCATTAGGTTTACCAAAAACTTTTCCATCTATCATTTTTACGGAACCGTTTATTATAGTTGCAAAAGGAATTCCTTTAAGTTTCATACCATTATAAGGAGACCAACCACTTTTTGATAATATATCTTCATTTTTAATAATAGTTTCTCTCTTTAAGTCAACAACAGTCAAGTCAGCGTCATATCCTTTTTTAATAAAGCCCTTATTTTTTATATTGTAAATTTTACAAGGATTTTCAGATAATAGTTGAATTAATTTTTGTAAAGTTAATTTTTTATTATTAACATGATTAAGCATTATTGATAAGGTCGTTTGAACCCCAGGCATGCCTGATGGAGAATTTGGCCATTCTTTATTTTTTTCTTCAATTGTATGTGGAGCGTGGTCAGAACCGATAACATCTACGGTTCCATTATTAATACCTTCCCATAAACCTAACTGATGTTTAAGTGATCTAATTGGTGGGTTCATTTGTGCTAATGAACCTAGTTTATGGTAACAATCTGGAGAAAAAAGGGTTAAATGTTGAGGTGTTACTTCAGAAGTTATATGTTTTCCTTTATTTTTTAATAACTTGATTTCATCATCTGTTGATATGTGAAGAATATGAGCTTTTGTATTATATTTTTTAGCATGCTTTAAAACTTTTTTTGTAGAAATTATAGCAGATAATGGATCTCTCCATTTTTCATGTTCTCTCACACCATTAGATTTATTTATTCTCTGAAAACGACTAACTAACCTTTGTTCATCTTCTGAATGTATTGCTACTCTTCTTTTGCATGTTTTTAATGCTATTTTTAAATCTTCTTCCTCAGATATTAGAAGGCTACCAGTAGATGATCCCATAAAAATTTTTACTCCTGCACAACCTTTCATTTTTTCTAATTCGTTTAATTTAGAGACATTACTTTTACATGCCCCCATAAAAAAAGCAAAATTAGCCCAGCTACTTTTCTCAGCAATCTTTATTTTTTTGTTCAATTCTTTTTCATTAATTGTTGCAGGTGAAGTATTTGGCATTTCAAAAATAGAAGTAATACCGCCTAATAATGCACCTTTTGTTCCGTGGTATATATCTTCCTTATGGGTTAAACCAGGTTCTCTAAAATGAACTTGCGTATCTATCATTCCAGGAAGTATATATTTATTTTCAAATTCCACTGATTGTAAGCATTTTTCAGGAGTTAACTCTCCAATATGAGCAATTTTATTTTTTTTAATTCCAATGGAGGCATTTTTAAAAACGCCTTCAACATAAATCTTACCTTTGAAAATACCTAAATCGAAATCATATTTTTTCATATTATTTTTTTTTATTATTAATATATGTTATTTAATAAATTTAAGGAATAATAATATGATAGATAGTAATGAAACTGTATTAACCAAAACAGTAGCCATGCCGGCAGATACAAATCCAAATGGAGATATTTTTGGAGGGTGGCTTTTGAGTCAAATGGATGTTGCAGGTGGTATATTAGCTAAAAAAATAGCTAAGGGAAGGATAGCAACAGTTGCAATAGAAGGTATGAAGTTTTTATTACCTGTCAAAGTAGGTGATACTGTAACTTGTTATGGAAGATTATTAAAAACAGGAAATTCTTCAATTTCTATTAATTTACGAGTAACTGCTCAGGGTTTAGAAAGCGATAAGCCACAAGATGTTACAAACGGAATTTTTATTTATGTGGCAATTGACCTGGCTGGTAAACCAAGGCAATTGCCTAAAATTTAATGTTTACACACTATAATACATGTCATACTCAACAGGATGAGTTGTATTATTTAATCTGCTTACCTCTTCTCTTTTAAGTTCAATGTAGCCTTTAATCTGGTCTTCAGTAAAAACTCCACCTTGAGTTAAGAATGATGTATCCTTTTCCAATGCATCTAGGGCATTTTCTAGAGAGGTTGCAACTGTGTTGAGGCTTTTTAATTGATCTTCAGTAGCTTCATATAGGTCAAAATCAATCGCATCACCAGGATGTATTTTATTGTTAATACCATCTAATCCGGCCATAAGCATAGCTGAAAAAGCTAAATAAGGATTTGACGCTGCATCTGGAAACCTTACCTCTATCCTCTTCGCTTTTTCTCCCTCGGCATAAGGTATTCTAATAGAGGCAGATCTATTTCTTGCTGAGTATGCTAAAATAGTTGGAGCTTCAAATCCAGGAACTAATCTCTTATAACTATTAGTAGAAGAATTAGTAAACGCATTAATGGCTTTGGCATGCTTTATAATTCCTCCTATGTAATATAATGCAGTTTCAGAAAGACCACTATATTCAGACCCAGCAAAAAGTGGTTTGGAGTCTTTCCATAAGGATTGATGGCAATGCATACCTGATCCATTGTCATTAATCACAGGCTTTGGCATGAAAGTGGCTGTCTTTCCATAGGAGTGTGCAACCATATGAACAACGTATTTATATTTTTGCATACCATCAGCACAAGACAATAACTTATCAAATTTATGTCCTAATTCATTTTGAGAAGGAGCAACTTCATGATGATGCTTTTCCATTTCAATGCCCATTTCCATCATAGTTCCTACCATTTCAGCTCTCATATCTGTCATAGAGTCAACAGGAGGAACCGGAAAGTATCCTCCTTTTACTGATGGCCTATGGCCTATATTTCCTCCGTCAAAGCTATTTCCTGAATTGTAAGGTCCCTCATCTGAGTCAATTTGATAAAAAGTATCGTTCATTGAAACGTTCCACTTAACATCATCAAAAACAAAAAATTCTGCTTCAGGTCCAAAAAATGCTGTATCTGCAATTCCAGTTTCTTTTAGATAATTAGAGGCTCTAACGGCTGTTGAACGCGGACAGCGTGAATACATTTCACCAGTAGAAGGCTCAATTATATTACAAAATATAATTAACTGAGGTTGTGCAGTAAAAGGGTCCATGACTGCGGTATCCAAATCTGGCATAAGAATCATATCTGATTCATTAATAGATTTCCAACCAGATATTGAAGAACCGTCAAACATAATACCATTTTTTAATAAGTCCTCATCTACACTTTCTACAGTTTGTGCGGTATGCTGCCATTTTCCTCTGGGATCAGTAAACCTAAAGTCAACAAATTTAACCTCATTATCTTTTATCATTTTAAATATTTTTTCTGTCATAAATTACTCCTAATAATGTATTATAAAATGCTTATATTTGATTACGGTATGAATAATTTACCATTTATGAGCAATGATACCGCGTTCCTTCAGCATAAGCTTACTTCCGATCTACAAATGTAAATTGAACGTTTTAATATGATATTAAGTTTTTTAAATCTGTCAATATTAATAGTTAAATTAAACTATTCTAAATTGCTTTTTCGTCTTCTTCATTAGTTCTGATTCGTATAGCTTTTTCAACGTTATATATGAATATTTTCCCATCTCCTATTTTCCCAGTATTAGCTGTCTTTTTAATTATATTAATAACTGAAAATAAATTTTTATCTTCTATTACTATTTCAACTTTAATTTTAGGAAGAAAATCAATATTATATTCAGCTCCTCTATAAAGTTCGGTATGTCCTTTTTGTCTTCCGTAACCCTTGACTTCTGATACTGTCATACCATTAATATTTATTTCGCTTAAGGCTTCCTTTACCTCATCTAACTTAAAAGGTTTGATTATGGCTTCTATTTTTTTCATTTACTAGCTTCGACTAATACAATATATTTATAATATTACAAGTTACACTAAATGTAAAAATATTTATGGCGACTGTAGCTCAGTAGGTTAGAGCGCTGGTTTGTGGTACCGGAGGCCGTGGGTTCGAGACCCATCAGTCGCCCCAGAACTAATTTTTACTTAATCTTCCTCCAGAAAAAATATAACGGACATATGGTTTATGAAAGTTTCTGAATGTTTTTCTTTTCAATTCTTTTTCAGATAAAATACTAGAACCTCTTAATGTTTTATAATCGTTATTAAACCAAGGAACCGAATATTCTTTGTAGGGATAAGCTTTGAATCCTTCATAAGGAAAAAATTTATTTATGCACCACTCCCAAACTTTAAATTTATTGATTATTTTGCTGTATGCTGCCTCCCATTGCAGTTCATGGGGAATATTCAAATCTACCCACTTGGCAAAAGCTTCAAGTTCATAAAAACTAATATTTGAAACAGGATTTTCTCCTTTAGCTATTTTATAGCCATAAGGAGTACTAATTGATAAATATTTCTTATGTAATATCCACCCATAGGGAAATAAGATATTATTTTTACATTTCCACCTCCAGCCTGATTTGCTCCATAGTTCTTTATTTTTATAACCTCCTGCTTCTACAAACCCTACCCATTCATTAACTTGTATGACTTTTTTATCAATTTGAAAACTTTCCAGTTTTATAGTATTTTGCGGTCTTTCATTATCATAAGCAAATATCCTATTATTTTTTGAACCTATTTTAAAAATACCTTCTTCTATATTTATTGGATCAAAACTAAATGGCTTTGACTTAATAATTGAAAAATATTTTTCTTCTGCTTTATTTTTTTCAAAATTAATGAGGTTTAAAATTATTTTAATTGATTCTAGGTGCTGTGCATGATGATTAATTAAAAATTTTATGAAGTAATTTAATTTTTTTTTTTCTTTAATTTTTTTAATAAAAATTAGATTTTTTTCGAATTCATTATTAGCTAGTTCATATAAATCTTTAAAATTCGGAATATTTAAGCCTCTTTTTTTTGGATGAATCTGTACACTATCAGCTATATCCTTAAATTTATTTACTAAGTCA
>CACGBM010000016.1 GCA_902571315.1 Rhodospirillaceae bacterium | reverse complement strand
TGCCTAATTTACCTGATGAAGATGTTCCTATAGGAGAAAATGAAAATTATAACATAGAATTATTAAAGAAATTTGAACCACCTAAATTCAAATTTAAACCTATTTCTCACGATTTAATTGGTAAAAATATAAATAATATGATGGATTTTGATCTAGGTGCATTAATATCTGGATCGCGATTTGTAATTTTAAAATCTGATTTAGCCTTACTAGAAAGAGCATTAATTAATTTTATGCTAGACCTTCATATTAACAAACATAATTATACTGAAGTAAGTGCACCTCATATTGTTAAAAGAGAATCTTTGATAGGAACGGGACAGTTACCTAAGTTTGAGGATGATTTATTTAAAGTTGGAGATGATAAATGGTTAATACCAACAGCAGAAGTTACTCTCACAAATTTTTTCAGAAACCGTATTTTAAATAAAACAGTTTTACCAGTCCGTCTAGTATCTCAAAGTAGTTGTTATAGATCAGAAGCTGGCTCTGCAGGACAAGACACTAAAGGGATGATTAGACTGCATGAATTTAAGAAAGTAGAACTTGTATCTGTAGTAGAAAAAAATAAATCGGATGAAGAGTTAGAAAGGTTATTGAAAAGTGCATCTAAAGTTCTGGATTTGTTAAGGTTGCCTTACAGAATAGTTACATTAAGTACAGGAGATATGGGTTTTTCAGCAAGTAAAACCTACGATATTGAAGTTTGGCTTCCTAGTCAAAATAAGTATAGAGAAATTTCTAGTTGTTCTAATTGTAGAGACTTTCAAGCTAGAAGAATGAAAGCAAAATATAAAGACTCTAATGGCAATAAGGAGTTTGTTCACACATTAAATGGATCAGGCTTAGCAGTTGGTAGAACTCTTTTAGCAATATTAGAGAACAATCAAATAAATGAAACTACAGTAAAAGTACCTGATGTTTTAGTCGACTACATGAATGGAAAAAAAGAAATTAGTACAAAAAATGAATAATAAAAATCGTTTTATTTTATTAACAAACGATGACGGCTACAAGTCAATAGGTTTAAAATATTTAAAAAAAATAATTAAGAAAATTAGTAATGACATCTGGGTTTTTGCTCCTGCAAAAAATCAATCAGCAAAAAGTCACTCTATTACTATCAATAAAAATATTAATATAACAAAAGCTAGTAAACAAGAATACATGATAAATGGCACACCAACCGATAGCGTTATATTAGGACTAGAACAGTTAAAGCATAAGAATAAAAAAAACATGTTATTGGTATCTGGAATTAATGAAGGCGTAAACTTAGGTTATGATTTATTGTACTCTGGAACAGTAGCAGCTGCTAGGGAAGGTGCACTGAATAACATAAAATCAATTGCTCTGTCAATACAAAAACAAAATAAAAAAATAAATTGGGATGGACTAGAGTTTTTTGCTCCGAGAATAATCAATTTATATACAAAAATTAAACTTTCAAACAGTTTTTTCCTTAACGTAAATTTTCCTAGTAGTGATAAAAAACAAATCAAAGGAATAAAAATTGTAGAATCGGGTGAAAGAAAACCAGGAAAGCTAAAAAAAATTGACGAAAATAATTATAAAATGCCTTCAGATAGAAAAATTCTTAAAAGTGCTAAACCCAATCAAGACGAGTATGAATTAAATCAAGGATTCATTACTATTACAATACATAATAAAAGCAATTTAATAGTTAAAAATAAAAATATTTTAAAATTTAAAAATACTTTTAGGAAAAACCTTGAATAATAGAGAGTATTTAATTCAAATATTGTTAAGATTAAGAGGTATAGGTATTAAAAATGAGAAAATTTTGCAGGCTATAGAAAAGGTTCCTCCACATTTTTATTACAGCCTTTGTAATTTTAGTGAAGTGACTAAAAGAATTAATATTGAGGAAGTATTAGAGATAGCTAAACTTTTGCAATTAAGCATAAATTTAAATTATAAATATGAAAATGTATTATTATTTGGATTTAGATATGGATGGTTGCTTGTATTATTAGCTAATTTTTGTAAACGTGTTTATGGTATTTGTAATAGCGAGGTTCATAAAAAAAAATTAGAGTTTTTTTTTTTAATAATAATTTTAAAAATATTTATTTATGTAAAGGAGAAAATATTATTTCTTGGAGAAAGGTAGCACCGTTTGATTTAGTTTTTATTTTAAATAGAGATAGTTTCTCAATTAATTCTGTTGCTAAGCAATTATCTGATAAAGGTATGGCGTTCATGCCTAACATTAAAAATAAAAATATCAATATGATAAGTATTAACAAAGAGAAATTAATATTGAATCAATCTTGTAATCTTAATTTATTAAGCAGGAGTGATTTAATATGATTAAAAAAAAATTTTTCTTTTTATTTTTTTCTTTTTTCTTTATAGCGCTCTTAAATAATTGTAGTAAAGGTCCAATAGTAACAGACATAGTAAAGGGAATTTATGATACGAAAGCTCTAAATAAAAAAACTAATAGTAAAAAAATAAAAATATTGACTGGAGATACAATTAACTCTCTGTCAAAAAAATATAAAGTTACTAAAAAAGAGTTGATAAGGTTTAATAAACTTAAAAGTCCTTACATTTTAAAGCCAGGAAAATTTTTAGAAATACCGGTGTCGAAAAGATATAAAATTAAAAAAGGCGATACTTTATACGAAATAGCTAAATGTAATTCTATAAATATCCTTGAAATTAAAAATAAGAATATAAAAATCAATGAAAAAAAATTAATAGTCGGAGCTATAATAAATTTACCCTATTACGCAAATAACAATTGCAAACCGCAAAATAAAAAAATTATTAAAAAATATAAAATAAAATCAACACAAATTTTTAGTTGGCCTGTAAAAGGTAAAACAATAACTTATTTTGGAAAACAGAAAGGAGGTAGAAAAAATGACGGTATCAATATAATATCTGCACAAGGAAATCCAGTAAGGGCAGCTTTAGGTGGAAAAGTAATTTACAGAGGCAATGAATTGTTAGCATGGGGTAATCTAATTATAATAAAACATAAAAATAATTGGACTACAGCTTACGCACATTTAGACAAATTATTAGTAAAAAAAGGAGAAATAGTAAAAACTGGCGATATTATAGCTTCTGTTGGTTCAACAGGAAATGTAGATAAAAGTCAACTTCATTTTCAGGTTAGAAAACATTCAAAGCCACTAGATCCAATTAAATTTTTAAAGAGTCCTTAGATATTAATTTTTTCATTATAGAGACTCTTTACAAAGTAAAAAGCCTCTCTTCCAGATTTGGAACCTCTGTTTAAAGACCAATTTATTGCTTTTTTAGCTAAAATATTTTTATCAATTCTTACATCAAACTTTTCACAATAATAATTTACTATTTGTAAATATTGTTCATTTGTAAATTTTTCAAAACTTAGCCATATCCCAAACCTATCTGAAAGAGCTGTTTCATTATCTAATGCTTCTTGTTTTTCTATCATATTAACGTCTAATGTATTTTTATACTGAATTATACTTCTAAAGTTAGATGTAGTATAAAACAGAAAATTTGAGTTTTTGCTTACTGTGCCATCTAAAATATTTTTGAAAGTCATAAAGTCTTCATTATTTGCAAGGAAAGAAAAATCATCAAAAAATATGATAACCTTTTGATCAATATTTTCTAATTTTCGTAGTATTAAATTAATATATTTCATTTGATTTCTTCTAATTTCTAACAATGCAACATTATAGGTTTTTATAACATAGTTAAATATACTTAAAATTAAAGAAGATTTTCCTGTTCCTCTAGATCCCCATAATAGCCCATTATTTGACATTTTGCCTTCAGCAAATAGAATTGTATTTTCTAAAAGAATTTTTTTTTGTTTTTCTATGAATAAAAGATCTTGTAATTTTATGTTAATATTATTTTGAATTAGATAAAAATTCTTTTCAAATTCATCCCATGCAAATATTTTTTTTCTAAAAGAATTAATTGTCATAGATCGTTTAATGAGTTTAAAATATATTATAAATATTATTAAATTATTTTTAAAAAGTATCTAAAATATTCATTTCTTGCAATACAGAAGGTGAAATGTATATTGTTAAAAAAATAGGAGTTATTTATGATTATAAATTTCGCATATGCACAAACTGCAACATCAGCTGGTGGTCAAGGGTTATTGGTTCAATTACTACCATTAATTTTGATCTTTGTAGTTTTTTACTTTCTTTTAATAAGGCCTCAGCAAAAAAGAGTAAAACAACATAAGGAAATGGTAAATTCATTAAAAGTAGGATCAACAGTTGTTACTTCAGGAGGAATTGTAGCTAAAGTAGTAAAAATTAATGATGATATTTACATAACCGTTAATATTTCTAATAATGTTGATGTTAAAATTAAAAGGGATACTATTGTAGAGTTGTTAGAAAATAGTAATAAAAAAAATTAAGTTATATGGAAGTTTTTATGAAGAAGCACTCTTTAAAACTAATAAGTTCTCTTGTTATAATAATATTTAGCATATTTTTTTCTTTTCCATCTTTCTTTGATAACAATAATAATTTACCAAATTTTTGGAGTAAAAATAAATTAAAACTAGGGTTAGATTTACAAGGTGGATCTCAGTTATTACTTCAAGTAGAAACAGAAAAAGCAATAATAGAAAAATTAACTAATCAATTTGAGGATCTCAGAACAGAATTATCTGAAGCTGATATAAATCCACTAGATTTTAAGTTGGTAAAAGATATCATCATTATAAAAGTACCTGACACTGAAATAGAAAAATTAAAAAAAATCATAAATACAAATAATCAATTAGAAGCTAAATATGAGCAAGAAATTGCTAGAATTGGATTTAGTAATAAGTTTATTAGAGAGTTTCAAAACTCCATAATACTACAATCATTAGAAATAATTAGAAAAAGAGTTGACGAAGTAGGAACAAATGAGCCAATCATTCAAGTGCAAGGCAAACAGAGAGTCTTAGTACAGTTACCAGGATTAGAAAACCCGGATAGAATAAAAAACTTATTAGGGCAAACCGCAAAAATGAATTTTAGAATGGTAGATGAAAAATCCATGAGTCAACTTGGAGAAAAGAAGTACTTTGTGGGTTCTGAAATTTTAGAAGGGGATGAATTTGCAATCAATTATATAGTTAAAAAAAGAATAGGAGTTAGTGGTGATAACCTAGTTGATGCACAGGCTTCTGTAGATCAATTTAATAGGCCTATTGTTTCTATCAGATTTGATAGTATTGGTTCAAGAAAGTTTGCAGATTTAACGGCTAAAAATGTAGGCAAAAGATTTGCTATAGTTTTGGATAAAAAAGTTATATCTGCACCGGTAATTAGAGAGTCTATTCCTTCAGGTAGTGCACAAATTTCTGGTAATTTTTCATTTGATAGTGCTAATGATCTGGCTATTTTATTGAGAGCAGGCTCTTTGCCTGCTCCGATTAGTATTATTGAAGAAAGAACAGTAGGACCTAGTTTAGGGCAAGATTCAATTAATGCAGGAGTAATTTCAGTAATAATTGCTTTATCTTTGGTTTTAACATATATGATTTTCATCTATGGAAAAATTGGTTTGATAGCTAATTTTGTCTTAATCATAAATTTTTTATTTATAATAGGGTGGTTAGTACTATTGCAGGCTACTTTGACTTTGCCTGGGATAGCTGGAATAGCTTTGACTGTTGGAATGGCAGTTGATGCAAACGTTTTAGTTTTTGAAAGAATTCGCGAAGAAAAGTTATTGGGAAGAAGTAAAATAAGTTCTATAAATACAGGTTTCGATCAAGCTTTGAGAGCCATTTTAGACGCAAATGTTACAACTTTAATTGCTGCTTTAATATTATTTTTTTTAGGTTCAGGACCAATTAGAGGTTTTTCAATAACTTTGGGACTAGGTGTAGTAAGTACAATTTTATGTACTATGGTAATAAGTAGACTTTTAATAAATTATTTTTATATTCATAATCCTAACAGAAGTATAAAGATTTAGTCATGTTATTTAGGTTTATTAAAAAAACTCCCAATATAAGCTTTGTTGAAAATAGAAAAAAATTCTTTCTTTTATCATTATTTTTTGCTGTCGTATCTTTATTTTCATTATGGATTAAAGGATTAAATTTTGGCATTGATTTTAAAGGTGGTTTATTATCAGAAGTAAAGTTTGAGAAAAATATAGAACTAGAAAACTTAAGAAATAGTATAAAAGAACTTAAATATGGAGATTTTTCTTTACAAAGATTAGATAATTCTAGTGACAATTATTTAATTAAAATGGAATTAAACTCAGAGTTTCAGAGTAACCAAGAACTCTTGATCTCTGAATTAAAGAAAACAATCGAGCAAAATTTTGAAGGAAAAGTAGATTATAGAAGGGTTGAGTATGTTGGTCCTACAGTTAGCACTGAATTAATTATGACTGGAATTATTGCCATTATTGTTGCTATCTTTTCAATGTTGGTTTACATCTGGTTCAGGTTTGAGTTACCTTTTGCTGTAGGGGCTGTTTTAGCACTTATACATGATACAATTCTTACGATAGGAATGTTTTCAATTAGTAGTCTAGAGTTTAATCTATCAACGGTTGCAGCAATATTATTAATTATAGGTTATTCTATGAATGATACAGTGGTAGTGTATGATAGGATTAGAGAAAATTTGAAAAAATTTAAAAAATTAGATACATATTCTTTATTAAATAAATCAATAAATGAGACTTTATCTAGAACCATAAATACTACAGCCACTACAATTTTAGCTTTATTAGCCTTATTTATATTTGGTGGTAATATAATAAAAGATTTTAGCTTAGCAATGATATGGGGAATTGTAATTGGAACTTATTCATCAATTTTAATTGCTACGCCAATACTATTAAATATGCAAATTAGAAAAGTTAAGGAGAAAGAAGAATAAATATACAATTTGATATTGAAAATTTAGAAAACAAAGCATTTATATCTGCTTATGGAAAAAACTATATAATAATTAATAAAGTAAAATATCATAACTTATTATTTTTTTATGATAATAAAATTAAGATTTTTAAAGATGCCTCAGATCCTTTCGATAAGCTTGTGCTTAAACATCTATATCTCATTCTTAATGAGCCAAAGTTTGATATAATACTATTTGGAACAGGAGAAAATTTAAAAACAATGCCAGAGTTTCTTAAAAAGTATTTAATTGAAAAAAGATGTAACTTTGAAATAATGAGTACTAATTCTGCATTTAATACTCATAATATTTTATTATCAGAAGGACGAAAATTGGTTTCTATACTTAAACTAATTTAAATATTTTGATAAATATGTTCCCGTATAACTTTCTTCAATTTTGACTATTTCTTCAGGTGTTCCTTGAGCAATAATTTCTCCACCATTAACCCCACCTTCTCTTCCTAAGTCAATTATCCAATCTGAACTTTTAATAACATCTAAATTATGTTCTATAACTAAAACAGTATTACCAGCATTGACTAATTCTTGAAGAACATCAATAAGCTTTTTTACATCATCAAAATGTAATCCTGTGGTAGGTTCATCCAAAATATATAAAGTTTTACCTGTAGCCTTTTTAGAGAGTTCTTTTGCTATTTTAATTCTTTGTGCTTCTCCGCCTGACAATGTCGTAGCAGATTGTCCTATACTAATATAACCTAATCCAACTTTGAGTAACATTTTTAATTTATTACTTATATTGGGTATAACCTTAAAAAATTCTAATGCATGTTCGACTGATAAATTAAGTATATCTGAAATATTTTTATTATTATATTTTATTTCTAAGGTTTCTTGGTTATATCTTGAACCATTGCACTCTTCACATACAACATAAATATCAGATAGGAAGTGCATTTCTACTTTTTTAACTCCGTCACCACTACAAGCTTCACATCGACCTCCACTAGTATTAAATGAAAACCTTCCAGCTTTATATCCTCTTGCTTTTGCTTCAGGTAAAAGAGCAAACCAATCTCTTATTGGAGTAAACGTACCAGTATATGTTGCTGGATTTGACCTTGGCGTTCTTCCTATAGGTGATTGAGTAATATTTACTATTTTATCAAAATAGTGATCTCCAACAATTTTTTTAAAGTTTCCTACTTGTTTGTTAGAGTGATTAATTTTATTATATAGTGCTGGATATATTGTATCAATTACTAAACTAGATTTTCCACTTCCCGATACTCCAGTTACACAGCATAAGGTACCTATAGGTATTTTAACGTTAATATTTTTTAAATTGTTAGTGAAAACATCAAAAAATTCAAGTAATTTAGTATTTTTTACTTGTCTTCTTTTTTCTGGAACATAGATTTTCTTTTTACCAGATAAGTATTGAGCAGTTAAGCTTTCTTTGCTTTTTAGTATTTCGTTAAAACTACCTTTTGCCACAATTTTTCCACCATGTACTCCAGCTAAAGGACCTATATCAATTATAAAGTCTGCAGCTTTAATTGCTTCCTCGTCATGCTCTACCACTATTACAGAATTTCCGAGATCTCTAAGCTTATAGAGTGTCTTAATTAATCTATTATTATCCTTTTGGTGAAGTCCAATTGAGGGTTCATCTAAAACATATATAACACCCGTAAGACCAGAACCTATTTGAGATGCTAAACGAATTCTTTGACTTTCTCCACCTGATAATGTTGAAGATTTTCTATTAAGTGTTAGGTAGTTTAATCCAACATCTTTTAAAAATTTAATTCTATTTAATATCTCTTTTAGTATTGGAGAGGCAATAATTTTATTATTACCTTTTAGAGAGTTTTGATAGGCATCAAACCAACTAAATAATTTTTCTATAGAAAAATTACAAATTTCTCCAATATTTTTGTCTAATATTTTTACAGATAGTGATTTGGAGTCTAATCTATATCCATTACATTTTTCGCATACCTTTGAAACTCTATACTTATCATAATCATCTTTTAGCCAAGAATCTTTTATATAATTATATTGCTTTTGTAATAAGTATAAAAGACCTTTAAATGGAACTAATTTTCTTTTATAAAATCTTTTGAATTGCAGTTCTTCTATAAATAAATTTTCAGATCCATAAAATAGAGTATTAACAATTTTTTTATCAATTTTATTAAAGGGAATATCTAAAGGTAAATTTATCTGAATATTTAGCTGATTTAAAATTTTTTGATAATATCTGTTAATACCTTTTTCCCATATTTTTATGGCACCTTCTGATATAGATAAATCTTTATTAGGAACTAAAAGTTGAGGATCAAAAAAGTTATTTTCACCTAATCCGTCGCAATATTTACAAGCACCCTGGGGACTATTAAAAGAAAAAATTCTTGGTTCTATTTCTTCCAATGTAAATCCTGATACAGGACAAGAGAAATTTGATGAAAATACTTCCAAATTATTTTTTTCAATATTGTATATATATACTAAACCTTTTGATATACTCAGACATAATTCAATGCTGTCAGCTAGTCTATTGTCCAAATGTTTAGAAATCACAAGTCTATCAATTACAACTTCAACATTATGCTTTTTATTTTTATTTAGTTTTGGGACATCATCTATGTCATACATTTTTTTATTAATAAAAACTCTTTGAAATCCTTTCACCTTTGACTTGAACTACACACGCTCTACAGTTTCCATCTGGTTTATAGCCTACCTCATCGGAGTGACATAGGTGAGGAATACTAATTCCATTTGATTTAGCAATTTCCCAAATAGTATCTTCTTTATTCCCTTGAACTTCTTTATTATTAATTTTAAATTTTACCATTTATTTTAAATCTTCCTCGAAATATTTTATGATACATTGCAATGGATTTGGAGCTGCTTGTCCTAAACCACAAATTGAAGCCTTATTCATTGTAACAGACAATTTGTTAAGTAAATCGATATCCCAATCTTTTTGCTCCATTAATTTAACTGCCATTGATGTACCATTTCTACATGGTGTACATTGCCCACAACTCTCATCTTCAAAAAATTTCATTAAATTCAATCCAATACTCTTAATATCAACTTTATCTGATAAAACCACTATAGCAGCTGAACCAATAAAACAACCATACTCTTGCAACGTGTCAAAGTCTAGAGGTATGTTTCCAAGACTTGCTGGCAAAATACCACCTGACGCCCCACCTGGAAGATAGCCTTTAAATTTATGTCCATCGAGCATTCCTCCACAGTGTTCTTCTATCAATTCATTAATTGTAATTCCTGCATCAGTAAGCTTAATACCTGGTGATTTTACATTTCCAGAAACAGAAAATGTTCTAAGCCCTTTTCTTCCATTTCTTCCATGTGAACTAAACCATTTTCCTCCTTTTTCAAAAATTTCTCTTATCCAATAAACAGTTTCCACATTATGAACAAGAGTGGGCTTTCCAAAAAGTCCGACCTCTGCCACATATGGTGGTCTATTTCTAGGAAGACCTCTTTTTCCCTCAATTGACTCTATTAGAGCAGACTCTTCTCCACAAATATAAGCCCCTGCTCCTCTTCTTATAACTAGAAAATCTTTACTAATTATATTCAGGCTTTCCAATTTCTTAATTTCATTTTCTATTAATTTTATTAAACCGTAATACTCATCTCTAATATAAAGGTAACAAGTTTGAGCCTCCACTAATGTTGCTGCTATTAAAGTACCCTCTAAAAATCTATGAGGATCTTTATTAAGATAAAATCTATCTTTAAAAGTTCCTGGTTCTCCTTCATCAGCGTTAATACACATTAATCTTGGGCCTTTATATGATTTAACAAATTGCCATTTCTTAAATGCTGGGAATCCAGCCCCTCCTAACCCTCTAAGCTCTGATTCTGAAAAACATTTTATAAATTGATCAAAAGTAACTGTGCCTTCTTGCAGTTTTTTAAAAAGTTCATAACCTCCATTGGAACGATAATCCTCTAAACTTATAAAATTATCGTTCTTATACAAATAATCTTTAGTTTTAATTGCATTACTAATTTTTTCTAGATTAGCATTGCATATATGATTATGGTTTACTTCAACTACTGGAGCTAAATTACACCTACCCATGCAAGGAGCCTTTTCTATCCTAGCATTAAAATTACTATCTTTTATTTGTGAATATAGATCTTCTGATTTATTCATAAAACATGTAATACTATCACAAACCTTTACCGTAACTTCAGATTGTGGTAATGCATCATCATCAATAATTTTAAAATGCGCATAGAAGCTTGCAACTTCATATACTTCAGACATACTAATTTTTGTAAGTTCAGCTATTGCTCTAAGAT
Source organism: Rhodospirillaceae bacterium (assembly GCA_902571315.1). Classification (GTDB taxonomy): domain Bacteria; phylum Pseudomonadota; class Alphaproteobacteria; order TMED109; family TMED109; genus TMED131. Next base: position 9,199 of record CACGBM010000016.1, on the reverse strand, counting down.
GCTTTGCATACAAACCATGAAATTTGTCATTAAATAAATGCAGATATTCTATTAGCATATCTTTTTTAAATGGTCTGTATGAATCTAATATTTTTTTTGCTTCCTCAAATGCACTTAAATCTAACTGTCTACCCTTATTAAAGTAAACCTTATCTCTTCTACCTGGTGCTCTTTTATTTATAGTATTCATGATATATTTTTATTTATTACTCATATATGAATATAATATAAAAAATAAAGAAATATCTACACTTTTATATTTTTTAACAAATTTAGTTTTTCAAAAGTTTTAGATTTTTTGTATAATGAGACAATAAAAATAAGTAACAAAAGTTATTACATTGAAAAAAACTATAGGTATAGCAGGATGGAGTGGGTCAGGTAAAACAACACTTGTGGAAAATCTTATTAAAATTTTTAAAAATAAATACAAGCTACAAGTATGCACAATAAAACATGCCCATAAAAGTTTTGAAATAGACAAAAAGGGAAAAGATAGTTACAGATTTTCAAAGGCAGGTTCAGATCAAGTTATAATAAGTTCTTCTAGTCAATGGGCAGTAATAAATCAATCAAATGATAAAGAGAAAGATCTTAATTTTTTATTAAAAAATACAATTAGTGCTGATATAGTTTTAGTAGAAGGTTGGAAATATTCTCATATTAAAAAAATCGAAGTATACAGAGAAGAAGTGAATAAAGAATTCTTATATAAAAGTGATGATAACATAGTTGCCATAGCTTTAGAAAATACTAGTATCAAAATATATAAAGATATTTTTAAATTAGATTTAAATAACTATAGTAGTATAGCAGAATTCATTATTAAAAATAATTTTGAGCTCAAGAATGATCAATACTGAAAAAGCATATAATTTAATAAAAAAAAATATTTCTTGTGTAAAAAAGACTTACAAAGTAAATATAAAAAAATCTATAGGCCTTTATCTAGCAGAGGACATAAAATCAAATATAAATATTCCTCCACGAGATAATTCAGCAGTAGATGGTTTTGCCATAAATTTTTCAAACCATAAAAAATACCTTAATGAAGTTTATGATATAGTTTATGAAGTTAATGCAGGCGACATATTTAGAAAAAAAATTAAATTTAACCAGTGTGTAAAGGTTTCAACTGGAGCACATTTGCCAAAGTACCTGGATACGGTTATTATGTTAGAGGATGTAGAATTCATAAATAAAAATCAAATTAAAATCAAAAACCTTATAATAAAAAAAAATGTAAGGAAAAAAGGAGAAGATATTAAAAAAGGTAAAATAGTTTTATCTAAATATGATTTAATAAGACCACAGGAAGTAGGTTTACTATCTTCAATAAATAAAGAAGAAATAAAAGTCATAAAAAATATTAATATAGCTGTTTTATCTAATGGAAACGAATTAGTTAATCCTGGTAACTTAAGAAAGAGTAATCAAATTTATGATAGTAATAGGTTTATGTTGATGGAGTTATTAAATAAACCTTTTATAAATTTAAAAGATTGTGGAATAATAAAAGATGACTTTAACGAAATAAAAAATAAACTTCTTAATTTAAAAAAAAATTATGATTTAATTGTTATTAGTGGAGGAGCCTCCGTCGGCCATAAAGACTTCACAATTAAAATAATTAAAGAAGTTGGTAAAATAATTTTTTCAAATGTAGCAATCAAGCCTGGAAGACCTTTATCTTTTGGCAAAATAAATAACATTCCTGTTTTAATGCTACCAGGTAATCCTGTTGCAAGTTTTGTAACATTTAATTTATTTGGTAACTTTATATTAAATTGTTTTAATGGTAATTTTAAAAAAAAACCGACTTTTTTTTCAGTAAAATCGAATTTTAATATGAAAAAAAAAAGTGGTAGAGAGGAATATTTAAGAGGTAAACTAATTAAAAAAAACAATGAGTTATATGTTAATAAATATAACACTGAAGGAGCAGGAATATTAAGTTCAGTAGTTTGGTCTGAAGGCTTAATTAAATTAGAACTAAATACAAAAAAAATTAAAGTTAATGATAAATTACAATTTTTTCCATATGAGACTTAAGCTATGCGAGTTTTAGATTTTAAAGGTTTAAAATGCCCTATACCTGTGCTTAAAGCGTTTAAAATTGTTAAAGAAGAAAAAGAAATTAACGAATTCACATTTCTTACTGATGATACTTCTGCTCCAAAAGATTTCAGAGATTTTTGTAAAAATACTGGGTTTATTCTTATCAGTATCAGCAAAAAAAATGATCATCATGAGATTTTAATAAAAAGGCCTAATTCTGGAAAATAGCTAAGACCTCAGTTCCCCCTCCTGTAACTGAACCATTAATAGCTGGTGAAAGTACAGATATTGTAAATGTTGTAGTTGAAGGAACACTAGAGATTACATGAAATTTATTAATCTCGCTTGCTGCTATGCCATCAATAGAATTATCTACATTTGATATTTGAACAAATTGTCCTGGAATAGCTCCATGAACTCCTGGTGTAGTTATTTGTAATACTTTTGAACCAGAAGATGTGCTTGTAATTGGGTTTGCCCCTAAAGACATAGTACTTCTAATATTATTATCTTTATTTGATTTTGTGGATTCCTGTTGAGTAGCAATAATTTGTGGTGATCTTAAAGCTTCTGCTTCAGCTCTTGCTTTAATTCTTTTAGTTTTTTCCTCCTCCTGCCTAATAGCTAACCTTCCAGCTTTAGAAAGGTCTCCTTCTTCTATTAATTCATTTATAATTTTATCTGTTTTATTAGTAGATATGTATTCACTTCCTTGGTCTCCTTTATTCACTTCATAATTATTACTATAAACATTTATTGGATTAATGTTTTCTCTGCACAAAGTTAAAATTTTATTTAATGATATTTCTTTAGAAATGGCTTTTTTAATACACTCATTTAAATTATCAGACCTAAGTAAACTAATGTTAAGAGCATAAAGTAAACTCAGAATTAAAAGTGACATCATTTTTATTTTCTTATCTAACATTTTTCTATATCCTCACTCCAAGGAAATATAGTATCACACGTTATACTATTAATAAAATTACCTTCAGTTAAATTAAATTTAGCAAAATTCATACCAGATACGTTAGTATTCATAAAGTTTACCTTATCTAATTTAGTACTTGTAAAAACTGAATTAGTCAAATCTAACGCAATCATTTCAGCTTCTGTTAAATCTGCAGCACTAAAGTCTGTAAAAGACAAAATGCTGCCATTAAACTTTGCTTTCTTTAAATCGGCTCCTCTGAATTTAGTGTATTTTAGGTTAGCCCCGTCCAATATTATCTCCTCTAATTTACTTTTAGACATTACTGAAGATATTAAAGTAGCATCAATTAAATTCGCATTTCTTAAACTGGCACCATTTAATCTTGCTTCAGTTAAATTAGCTCCTTCCAAGTTAGCATAATCTAGATTAGAAATGTACATCTTGCTTTTAAATAAAGAAGTAAATGATAAATCTGCTTTGTAAAGATTAGTATTAGTGAAATTAGTTAAAGTAAGGTTAGAACCTGAAAGAATGGCATTAGACAAATCTAACTTACTTAAATTTGCATTTGATAAATCACAATTTTCACACTTTTTAGTTTTTTTAAAAGTTTCTAAATCATTTTCATCATAAGCCAGCAAAGACAAGGAAAATATTAAACTAAGTAAGTAAGATATAAATTTCATGTTATCCTATGGTGAGCCCGCTGGGATTCGAACCCAGGGCCCCTCGCTTAAAAGGCGAATGCTCTACCGCTGAGCTACGGGCTCTTTAATTATATCATTATATTTATTTAAATATATTTCAAGTTAAACTTTTAAATTAATTAAATTATTTTCTCTGATAGCTGATCTAATTCTTTTCATCAAGTTACTATAAAAACATAAATTGTGATGTGTGAGAAAGACACTTCCAAGAATTTCTGAAGATTTAACTAAATGATGAAGATAAGCCTTAGAATAACTCAAACAAACCTCACAATTACAATTAGGGTCCAGAGGGGAATCATCATAAGCATATTTAGCATTTTTGATCTTTATATTTCCTAGAGACGTGAATGCTAGTCCTGTTCTTCCAGATCTTGTGGGAAGAACGCAATCAAACATATCTACTCCAGATTTAACTGCATTGAGAATATCTTCTGGATATCCAATACCCATAAGATATCTTGGCTTATTTACAGGTAATAAATTAGATGTAAATGCAGTAATATCAATTAATTGTTCCTTACTTTCTCCTACTGCTAAACCTCCAATTGCATAACCGTCAAAATCATTTTCTAAGTTTTCTTTAACAGAAAGTTTTCTCAATTCTTTATACATTCCTCCTTGAACAATACCAAAAACACCGTGACCCTTTCTCTTTTTGTATGCTTGCATTGATCTTTTTGACCAGTTCACCGACCTTTTTAAGGATTCTTCTGTATCACTGTAAGAATATGGAAATGGTACGCACTCATCAAAAATCATAGAAATAGTAGATCCTAAATTATATTGAATATCAATAGCTTTCTCAGCATTTAAACGTACTAATTTACCATCTAGATGAGACCTAAAAGTTACACCTTCTTTATCTACAATTACACTTTTTCCCAATGACATTACCTGAAAACCACCTGAGTCAGTTAATATTGACTTATTCCAAGACATAAATTTATTTAATCCACCAATTTTCTTTATTATATTCATTCCTGGTCTAAGCATTAAATGATAAGTATTAGATAAAATTATATCAAAGTTTAATTTTTCTAACGTTTGTTTTGTAATTCCTTTTACTGTTGCTAGTGTTCCAACTGGCATAAATACAGGTGTTGCTATTTTTCCAAAAAAAGTTTCTAATTCACCAACTCTAGCTTTTCCGTCTTTAGATAATATTTTAAAATTCATCTTTTTCCAGAAACATAGCATCACCAAAGCTAAAAAATTGCATATTACTCTTTATAGCAAAGTCATAATATTCTCGAATTTTATTTTTACTTGAAAATGAGGATACTAATATTAACAAACTCGACTTAGGCAGATGGAAGTTAGTAATTAATCTATCAATAACTTTAAACCTGTATCCAGGATAAATGAATAAATCTATATCCTCATTAAAATTTTTTATAGTTTTGTATTTACAATAACAAGCTTCTAATAATCTTACTACTGTAGTACCTACAGCTACTATTCTTTTTTTATTAGAAATGGCTGCATTAATCTGTTTTGCAGCCTGTTTTGTAATAATACCTTTTTCCTCATGAAGAATATTTTTTTTTACAATATCATTTTTTAGAGGTAAAAAAGTACCTGCCCCAACATGTAAAGTAGTGAAAATTGTTTCAATATTCTTTTTTTTTAAATCTTCCATCAAATCTACATTAAAATGTAAGCCTGCCGTAGGACTTGCAACAGCCCCACTATTTTTAGCAAAGATTGTTTGATAATATTTTTCATCAAATTTTCTATTAGGTTGAGATTTGATATATGGAGGTAAGGGTAAATTACCAAACCTATTTAAATAGTTTATTAGTTTTTCATATTTTTTATTGAACTTTACTTCTGCTATCACTGATTTTTTTTTTATTAATTTACAATACACATTATTATCAAATTTTATTATTGCATTTTCTTTAACTTTTTTTGCTGGCCTTATGAAAACTTTCCAAAAATATGTTTGAAAATTTTTTAATAATGTTAATTGTATCTCTTTTCCATTATAAACTCCCTTTATGACCGAAGGCATGACCTTTGTATTATTAAATACTAAAACATCATTTTTATCTAATTCACTTAAAATTTCTTTAAAACTTACTATTTTTTTTTTTTTACAAATCAAAATTTTAGATTCTCTTCTACCAATAGGTCTTTTTGCTATAAGTTTTTCGGGTAAAGAATAATTAAAATCCTCTAAAAACATTAATCTACTTATTTTTATTTAACTTTTCATTTAACTTATTAAATACTTCTTTTGGTATAAAAGATTTTACATCTCCGTCTAGAAGGGATATTTCTTTAACAAATCTAGAAGAGATAAATTGATGCTTTTCACTTGCCATTAAAAAGACAGTTTCAATATTTGAATTTAGTCTTGCGTTCATTCCTGTCATTTGAAACTCATAGTCAAAATCCGATACTGCCCTTAAACCTCTAAAGATAACATTAGCATTCAATTTTTCAGCAAAGTTCATCAAAAGTCCATCAAAAGCAATTACTTTAGCATTTGTTAATTTTGATTTATTGATCAAAAGTTGTTCTTCGATTAGTTTTGTTCTTTCTTTCATATCAAATAAATGCTTTTTATTTTCATTTACAGCTACACCTACAACAAGAGTATCAACAATTTTTGATGCTCTAAAAATTATATCAAGATGGACGTTTGTAATAGGATCAAAGGATCCTGGATATAAACCAATTATTTGCTTCATAAAGTACTTTATTCTATATTTTTTTTAACTTTAGTTACTGATACTACTCTTTCAGTTTTCTCCGTATTTAATAATGTAACTCCTTGAGTAACTCTACCAGCAATTCGTATTCCATTTACAGGCAACCTTATTAACTTTCCTTTATTTGTAACAAGCATTACCTCTTCCTCTTCATCAACTGGGAATGATGCAACTACTCCCCCATTCCTTTCAGAAGTTTCAATATTTAAAATACCCTGCCCACCTCTTCTGGTTTTTCTATATTCAAATGAGGACGACCTTTTTCCAAATCCATTTTCTGTTACTGATAATAAAAACTCTTCTTTATTTTGTAATGTAATTAATCTATTTTTTTCAATACTTACTTTTCTTTTTTCTTTTCTTCTTAGTGAACTATTATACTTTAAATATTCTTCTCTTTCATCAGTATTTATATCAATAGAGTTGAGTATTGAGGCAGAAATTAATCTATCATTATTTTGAAGTTTTATACCTCTTACTCCCATAGAAGTTCTACCACTAAAAACTCTCACATCATCGGTACTAAATCTTACACATTTACCTTTAGAGGTAGATAAGATTATATCTTTTTCATTGCCAACTAAAAGAACTTGAATTAATTTATCATTATTATCTAATTTCATAGCTCTTTTTCCATTAGCCTTAATATTAATAAAATCAGAAACTTTATTTCTTCTTACATTACCAAATTTAGTCACAAAGATTAAAGTTTTATCTGTTTCTTTATTTGGCAAAATTAACATGGCTGTTGTTAACTCATTTTCAGTAAGGGGTATAACGTTAATAAGAGGTCTTCCCTTTGATTGTGGAGAACCCTTTGGTAGTTTATAGACTTTAATTTGATGAACTGTACCTTTATTTGTGAAAAATAATACTATATCGTGACTATTTACTGTTAAAACTTTTTCAACAAAATCATCTTCTTTAGTAGTCATTCCCGATCTACCTTTTCCTCCTCTTTTTTGTGACCTATAAAAATCTACAGGAACTATTTTTACGTAACCAGAGTTAGTCAAAGTAAGCACAACATCTTCCTTTTCAATCAAATCATCTATATTTTTTTCTTCATAGTTTTCAAATATTTTTGTTCTTCTAGCAACTGCATAATTAGTTTTTATATCACTTAATTCTTCAATTATTATTTTTCTAATAAGTTTATCAGAAGAAAGGATTCTTAATAATTCACCTATTTTTTTTGATATATCTAATAAATCAGTTTCTACTTTATTTCTCTCTAACCCAGTAAGTCTCTGCAATCTCAACTCTAAAATTGCTTTAGCTTGTTCTTCAGAAATGTACATTACCCCATCAATTTTTTTTAGTAATCTGTCATCTTTATGTTTCTTTAATAAAGAAACTAAATTATTTGATTGCCACTTATTTTTAATAAGATTTTCTTTAGCATCAGAAGAATCTTTTGATGACCTTATAATCTCTATAATCATATCAATATTTTCTATAGCTATAGCTAATCCTATTAATATATGTTCTTTTTCTCTTGCCCTATTTAAATCATAGGAGGTACGTTTAATTATTACTTCAATCCTATAATCTATAAAAGTTTCTAATATTTCTCTAATTCCAAACTGAGTAGGCATACCATTTTTTAAAGCTAAAATATTTGTACCGAAACTAGTTTGTAAAGATGTAAATTTATGAAGTTGATTTAATACTACCTCTGGTGTGGCATCACGTTTTAGTTCTATTACTATGCGGACTCCGTCCTTATCAGACTCATCCCTTAAATCTGTAATACCTTCTATTTTTTTCGAACGAACACAATCTGCAATTTGCTCTACTAATCTTGATTTATTTACTTGATAAGGAATTTCTTTAACAATAATTGAAGATTTGTCTTTTGCATTAGTTTCAATTTCTGTATATCCCCTAATAATAATTGATCCTCGTCCTGTACTATATGAACTTTGGATTCCATTATTTCCTATGATTATACCTCCAGTAGGAAAATCAGGACCTAATATACAATCTTTTATATTAGTGTCCTCTACATTTGGGGTATTTAAAAGTAGAATAGTCGCATCAATTATTTCTCCCAAGTTATGTGGAGGTATATTAGTTGCCATACCAACGGCTATGCCGCCTGCTCCATTAACTAATAAATTGGGATATTTTGCTGGCAAAACTGAAGGTTCTTTGAGAGAATTATCGTAATTTTCTACAAAACTAACAGTTTCTTTATCAATATCATCAAGTAAAGTACTAGCTACTTTACCCAATCTTATTTCGGTATATCTCATTGCTGCAGGTGGATCACCATCCATTGATCCAAAATTTCCTTGTCCGTCTAAAAGTTTTAAACTCATTGAAAAATTTTGCGCCATTCTGACCATGGATTCGTAAATAGCACTATCCCCATGAGGATGAAATTTACCCATGACTTCCCCAACAATCCTAGCTGACTTTCTGTAAGGTTTATTCCAATCATAATTTCCGTAGTACATTGAGTATAGTATTCTTCTATGTACTGGTTTTAATCCGTCTCTTATGTCTGGGAGAGCCCTACTGACTATTACACTCATTGCATAGTCTAAGTAAGACTTCTTCATTTCATCTTCGATTTCCACCCTTTCTATAGAGGAATCATCTTTTTCGTTTTTCTTTGTTGGGTCTTGATTGTTATCTGACAATTTTTTTCCAATAGCTAAAAAGGTATATCATCATCTAAATCTGATTTTTTCCCATTAAATTCATCAATTGGGTTCTTATTCTCAACATTTTTATTATTATCAACTGATCTTGCTTCTATTTTATCTAACAGA
>CACGBM010000015.1 GCA_902571315.1 Rhodospirillaceae bacterium | reverse complement strand
CAATTTCAGGTATATGATAGAGAGGGATTGCCTTGCTATTATTGTAAATCTTTGATAACTAGGGTTAAGCAGGGTGGTAGATCAACTTTTTATTGTATAAAGTGTCAAATCTAGCTTAAATGAAAGGAAGTTTTATGGAATTAAAAAATATTATTTTTAATAAGTCTAATAAAATAGCAACCATTACTTTAAACAGACCTAAATATTTAAATGCGTTATGTGAGCAATTAATTAAAGAACTTAATTATGTATTAGATTTATTATCAAAAGATGATGCAATACATGTAGTTATAATAAAAGGGAGTAATAAAGTTTTTGCTGCTGGAGCAGACATATATGAAATGAAGGATTTAAAACTTATTTCTCATATCAAAAAAGATTTTATTAAACCTTGGGAAAGTATAAGCAATTTTAAAAAGCCTATTATTGCTTCTGTTGCTGGATATGCTCTTGGAGGAGGTTGCGAGATTGCAATGATGTGCGATATAATTATAGCTGCTAATAATGCGCAATTTGGGCAACCTGAGATAAATCTAGGTACAATTCCTGCAGCAGGAGGAACCCAAAGGCTAGTGAAAGCCGTTGGTAAATCAAAAGCAATGGAATTAGTTTTATCTGGTGATATGATAAGTGCTGAAGATGCTCTAAACTATGGTTTGGTATCAAAAGTTGTACCCCTTGAAGATTTAGAGGTGCAAACAGCTAATTTAGCAAAAAATATAGCTAACAAGTCGTTACCTATTTTAATTTTGGCGAAAGAAGCTATATCAAGGTCCTTTGAGTCAACTTTATCTGAAGGTATGATAAATGAGAGAAGGTTATTTCAATCCACATTCGAATTAGAAGATAGAAAAGAGGGTATGACGGCTTTCTTAGAAAAAAGATCACCAAAATTTAAAAATTGTTAATAGATTTATCGTTGAAAAAAAAGAAAAATTGTATATTGTAGTTATTTTTAGGAGAAAATATGGCTAATACAAGTTCAGCTAAGAAGAAAGTAAGAGTAATAGAGAGAAAAACTAGATCTAGGGAAATGTATAGAAATAAAGTAAAAACTTACATCAAAAAAGTCGAATCATTGATAACCGAAAAAGACCAGAAATCTGCTACTGATTTACTAAAAAAACTGGATCCAAAATTACAAGCTTCAAAAAGTAAGAAAATTTTTTCTAAAGCTAAAATTTCACGTATTCAGAAAAGACTGAATTCAAGGATTGTTCAATTAAAAAAAAAATAATTTAAATTTTGTCTTTTAAAGTTCCTCCAATTATATATCTTTAAACTATATAAAAAATTTAAAATTTAATGTTGTAAGAAAAAAATTAGCTTACGCCTGGGGGAGAACTTTGCATAATTTTAGTATTGATAATTTAAATAATGATCAAGAAACTATACTAAATAAATTATTTATGAAGGTTCAGGTTGAACTTGTAGAGGAAGTAGGTCAAGCGGCTTTTAAAAGTTGGTTATCTGCATTAAGGTTAAATAAACTTGATAATAATATATTGTTTCTGTCTTTACCTTCTAATTTCTTAAGTGATTGGGTCATACCTCATTATGGCCATAAGATCGACACTATATGTAAAAGAATTTTTGTGGGTATTAAAAAAACCAAAATAATAGTTAACTCGACCGTAAATTATAAAGATAATTCTTTTAATGATTTTGAAGATTTGATAACAAAAGGAAATTTAAATAATAATTATCCTTCTCCGTTAGATCCTAGATTTAACTTTAGTAATTTTATTATTGGTAAATCTAATGAGTTTTCATATGCTGCAGCTAAAAAAGTCGCAGAAAGCGCAAAAGTTTCTTTTAACCCACTTTTTCTTTTTGGAGGAGTTGGGCTAGGAAAAACACATTTAATGCACGCAGTAGCTTGGGATATTCAAGAGAGAACCCCTAAAAGAAGAGTTGTATATTTATCAGCTGAAAAATTTATGTACGAATTTGTAAAATCATTAAGACATAAAGATATAATGACATTTAAAGAAAAATTTAGATCAGTTGATGTCTTAATGATTGATGATATTCAATTTATAGCTGGTAAAGATAGTACTCAAGAGGAGTTTTTTCATACATTTAATTCTTTAGTAGATCAGAAAAAACAGATCATTGTCAGTGGAGATCGATCACCTTCAGATTTAGATGGGGTCGAAGAAAGGTTGAAATCCAGACTCAGTTTCGGGGTAGTTGCTGAACTTAATAAAGCAGATTATGAATTAAGGTTACGTATTTTAAAATCAAAGGTACAAGAAATACAAAAAATAAAAGTTGATAATGACATTATAGAACACTTAGCAAAAAATATTACCTCAAATGTTAGAGAATTAGAGGGCGCTTTAAGAAGATTGTGTGCACATGTTGAGTTAGTTAATAGACCTTTAACACTAGACACAGCTAAGCAAATACTTCATGATATATTTAAGGCAAACAAAAAGAGTGTCACCATTGAAGAAATACAAAAAAAGGTTTCTGAGTACTTTAATATTAGGCACAGTGATATGTTATCTACTAGGAGATCTAGAATAATTGCTAGACCTAGACAGATAGCTATGTTTTTATCTAAAATTTGTACTACTAAATCTTTACCAGAAATAGGAAAACGATTTGGAGGTAGAGATCATACTACTGTCATTCATGCAGTTAAAAAGGTAGAAAGCTTGTATAAAACAGATGCTTCTTTTTCAGAACACATTAATGTTTTGAAAAAGTCTTTTTATTAATGGGACTAAGTTATTGGATTTTATTTAGATTTTGTTTATAATACTATATTTAGTATATTATAATTTATAATATACAATTTAGATTAATAACGTAGGTATTTGTATGAAAGCTATTATAGAAAAAAAGAAGTTAATGCAGGCATTAACCCATCTACATGGAGTTGTAGAAAAAAGAAATACTATACCAATATTAGCTAATGTTTTAATTGAGGCTAAAGATAATTTTTTATCATTGGCAGCTACTGATATGGAAATAGCTGAACTACAAAAAGTTTCATGTGAAATTGAGCAAAACGGAATAATTACTACGCCAGCACATATTCTTCATGATATTGTAAGAAAATTACCGGAAAATTCCAGTGTAGAACTTGAGAGCTTTGAAGGGAAAAAATTAGAAATTAAAACAGATAAAATATCCTTTTCTCTGATGTGCTTAAATCCGAAAGATTTTCCAGATATTCATTCAGGAGATTTTCCAGATAGCTTTGAAATTGAAGCAGAAAAGCTATCAAGGTTGATAGATAAAACCTTATTTTCTGTATCTACTGAAGAGACCAGATATTATTTGAATGGTATCTACATTCATTCTGTTAAAGAAGAAAATGAAGAGCGGTTTAGAGTAGTAGCGACTGATGGTCACAGGTTATCAAGATTAAGTGCGGAACTTCCTTTAAATGTTAATAATTTGGAAGGTGTTATAATACCTAGAAAGACAGTGATTGAATTAAGAAAGATTATTGACAGTAAACAAAATTCAATAAAAATACAGCTTTCAAAAAATAAGATTAGGTTTATAGTTGATAATATTACTTTAACTTCTAAATTGCTGGACGGTGCATTTCCTGACTATGAGAAAGTTATTCCAAGTAACAATACTAAAGAATTAATTATTAATAATAAAGAATTTATAGATGCAGTGGACAGAGTATCTACAGTTTCTTCAGACAGAACAAGGGCAATCAAATTTGAACTTAGTGATAAACAATTAATAATTAGTGCAGAAAATCCCGATCAAGGAAGTGCGAAAGAACAGTTAAACGTCCACTATACTGGTGATAAATTAGAAATAGGGTTTAATTCAAGATATTTACTAGACATAGCAAAACAAATTAGTGGCGCGCAAGTAAAATTTTTACTTTCAGATAAGCTTTCTCCCACTCTAATATTTGATGATGACGATAAACAAGCTTTATACCTACTAATGCCAATGCATATATAAATGATACTTGAGTAAATGCAAAATAACCTAGCAAATGAAGATTATAATTATATAAACAAATTACGAGTCAGGAGTTTTAGAGCTCACGATGATATTAGCCTTGAACCAGGAAATTCTTCAGTACTAATTTTTGGATCAAATGGAGTAGGCAAGACAAGTATACTTGAGGCAATATCAATATTTTCATATGGAAAAGGAATTAGGAACGCAAACTTTTATGATATGATTAACAAAGACAAAGAAGGTTTCGAAATTGATTTAGATTTATACTTAAAAGAAAATTTTATTTTGGAGTATAATACGTCTTACTACAAAATAAATAAATCTAGGAAGTTGATGATTAATAATAAAGAAATTGCAGCCAAATATTCCCGAAAAACTATACCAATGCTTTGGATAGCTCCTTATGCTGAAAAAATATTCACCGGATCGGCTACTATGAGAAGAAACTTTATAGACAGATTTGTTAATATATTTGATAGTGATCACTCCCTCAGACTAAATGAATACGAAAAAAATATTAAACAAAGAACTAAACTTTTAAAAGATAATATTGACGATGTTAATTGGATAGAAACATTAGAAAAAAAAATATCTGAGCTTTCAGTTTCAATTTGTTCTTCGAGGTTAGACTTAATAGATAGATTATCAAAAGAATTGAAAAAATCAGTGGATGAATTCCCTAAATTAGAAATAGAGTTTTGTAATTCTTTAGAAAATGATTTAATCAAAAAAGCGGCAATAGATGTAGAGGATTTTTTAAAAGAAAGATTGGCAAAAAATAGAGAAGTTGATAGATTATTGGGTGGTAGCAGAGTAGGCTGTCATAAAACAGATCTTATGGTAAAAAATTTGCAAAAAAATCTTTCTGCAGAACTGTGTTCTTCTGGAGAGCAAAAATCTATTCTGATATCGCTCGTGCTATCTGCTGCATCGGCTTTTATGGCATATACAAAAAAATCTCCAATTATTTTATTAGATGAAGTATTTACTCATCTTGACGGAAAAAAAAAATCAAGTCTTTTAGAAAAGCTAGTAGATTTACAATCTCAGATTTGGATTACAGCTACAGAAAAAGAGCAATTTTTTAAAAATAAAAATAATTTTTCTTATCATTATTTAACTAAGAACGGCTTATAAAATGTCTATTAAAAATAAAGAAAATAACATGAGCTATAACGCTGAGTCGATCAAAGTTTTAAAAGGTTTGGAGGCAGTTAAAAAAAGACCAGGTATGTATATTGGAGATACTGATGATGGAAGCGGGCTGCACCATATGGTATTTGAGGTAGTCGATAATTCCATTGATGAAGCTTTGGCAGGTTATTGCAGTGAAATTTTGGTATCTATCAATAAAGATGGATCAGTTACTGTCCAGGATGACGGAAGAGGAATTCCAATTGATAAACATTCTGAAGGAACATCTGCTGCGGAAGTTATAATGACTAAACTGCATGCAGGTGGAAAATTTGACGATAATTCTTACAAGGTTTCTGGAGGATTGCACGGAGTAGGAGTTTCAGTAGTAAATGCATTGTCTAGTAAATTGATTTTACAAATATTTAGAAAAAATGAAATATTTGAGCTGCAATTTTCGAATGGTGACACAACTGTTCCTCTTAAGAAAATTGGCAAATCAGAAGTTAAAAATGGAACTAGACTAACTTTTTATCCTTCAGAAGAAATATTTTCTAATATTAATTTTGAGTTTAATATTTTAGAAAGAAGGCTTAGAGAATTAGGATTTTTAAATTCTAATATCAAAATACTGCTAAGAGATAATAGAAATGATCCAATTCAAGAAAAAAGATTTTTTTATACTGGAGGATTATCTGAATTTGTAGTATGGATGTCTAAGAATAGTCAACCTCTTCATTCTAAAGTTATAAATATAAATGGAGAAAAAGATTCTATAAAAATAGAAGCTTCGCTTAGGTGGACAGACACTTATCATGAGAGTGTAAAAAGTTATACAAATAATATTCCTCAAAGAGACGGAGGTACACACCTTGCTGGTTTTAGAGCAGCCTTAACTAGAGTATTATCCAAATACGTCAAAGAAAATAGTAGTGGTAAAAAAGATAAACTAAATTTTACTGGAGAAGATATGCGAGAAGGGTTGTTTGCTATTGTTTCTGTAAAAGTACCCGATCCTAAATTTTCATCTCAAACTAAAGATAAATTAGTTTCATCAGAAGTGAGACCTGCAGTTGAAGGTATAGTAAATGAGCAATTATCTCACTGGATGGAGGAAAACCCTTCTGATGCAAAATTAATTTGTAAAAAAATAATAGATGCAGCTTCTGCTAGAGAAGCAGCCAGAAAAGCTAGGGATTTATCTAGGAGAAAGAATGCCTTAGATATAAGCAGCCTTCCTGGAAAACTTGCAGATTGTCAAGAAAAGGATGCAGAAAAAGCTGAATTATTTTTAGTTGAAGGAGATAGTGCTGGAGGTTCAGCTAAACAAGCAAGAAATAGAATTTTCCAAGCTATACTTCCTTTAAGAGGAAAAATATTAAATACTTGGCAACCTAGAATAGCATCAGTGCTAGCTTCTAATGAAATAGGAGCAATGATTACTGCAATGGGAACAGGTATAGACAAAGATTTTAACCTCGAAAAATTGAGGTATAACAAAATAATAATAATGACTGATGCTGATGTGGACGGCTCTCATATTCGTACCCTCATATTGACTTTCTTTTTTAAGTACTTAAAGGACATTATCAAAAATGGCCATCTATATGTGGCACAGCCACCACTTTTTAAGGTAAAACGTGGCAAAAGTGAAGTATATTTAAAGGATGAAGATAGCTTAGATCATTTTTTAATAGAGAGTTCAATTAAAGATTTTACTCTCAACTATGGAAAAGAAAAGATAGAGATGGTGGGAGAACCTCTGCTTAATTTGTTAAAAAATACATACCTGCAAGCTAAATTTATCTCTAATATTATAAGTGATGTAACTCATAAAATTATTCAGTCTTTATTAGTTAATGGTCTAACTAATTTAAAAGATTTTTCTGATGTTGACAAAATAAAGAAGCTTTGCATAAGTGTAGATAAACATTTAAATTTACAAAATAAAAATGATGAAAAATGGGAAAGCAGTTTTATTTTAGAAAAGAAACAGATAAATATTCAACATATAAATAATGAATTAGAAAAAAACTATCTTATTAAAGAAGAAATACTTTTTATTCCAGAAATAAAAGCCTTGAAAAAGTTTTCTGAAGAATTAAATGATATTTTTAAAGTCAAAGCTAAGTTAAAAATATCTGATAAAGCTATAGATGTTTTTGGACCACTAGACCTCTACAATTCAGTCTATAATTTTACTAGAAGAAGTTACTCAATACAAAGGTATAAAGGATTAGGTGAAATGAATCCTGATCAATTGTGGGAAACTACACTTGATCCAGATTCTAGAACTCTTTTACAAGTTCAATATAAGGATGAATGGGCAGCAGATGAGCTTTTTGGTAAACTCATGGGAGGCAATGTAGAACCTAGGCGTAATTTTATACAAAAATATGCTCTAGAAGCAAATAATATAGACACATAAGTATTAAATGAAAATTATAAGAGTATTATTCTTATTATCATTCTTACCAATAATTTTATGGCTTTCTTATTGTTTTATGACATTACCTGACCTATCAGGTTTAGGAAATAAGACTAGAACTCCTTCAATAAGTGTTTTAGATGACAATAGAAAAATAATGGGTTCATCAGGCGATGTATATGCTGGAAGTAGTAACTTTAATGATATTTCTGAAAACTTAATTAAAACGGTAGTATTTGTAGAAGATAAACGATTTTATAGTCATTTTGGATTAGATATAAAGGGTTTAGTTAGAGCAATTTTTTTTAATATTAAGCAAGCAAGATACGCACAAGGAGCATCAACAATAACTCAGCAGTTATCTAAATTGATATTTTTAGATAGTAGAAAAACTTTATCGCGCAAAATGAGAGAGTTAATAATAGCTTTTTATCTAGAATATAAATTTACTAAAGAAGACATATTGACAATGTATTTAAATAGAGTTTACTTTGGTTCAGGGCTGTATGGTGTTAAAGCAGCCTCTAGAAGATATTTTTCTAATTCACCGGAAAAACTAAATTTAGCTGAGTCAGCTGTATTAGTAGGCACTTTGAAAGCACCTAGCAAACTTTCTTTTTTAGTTAATAAAGAATTAAGTATAAAAAGAGCTAAATTAATTATTAGTTTATTATTTCAAGAGAATGTAATATCTAAAGCAGAAAAAAATTTAGCTAATAAAAATTTAGATTCATTTTTAGTCTCAAGAAAAGTCTCAAATCAAGTAAGTGCAAGGTACTTTATAGATTGGATTTACTCTCAAACTCCAAATGAAATATTAAAATCAAAAAAAGATTTACTGATTAAATCAACACTGAACTCAAGAATTCAAAACATAGTTAATGAAGTTGTAGAGTCAAATTTAGAAAATAAGAATAAAAATATTCAAGTAGCTGTTATAGTAATGAATTATGAAGGAGCAGTGAAAGCAATGAAAGGTGGAAGAGATTGGAATGACAGTAAATTTAACAGATCCACTCAATCAAAAAGACAAATTGGATCAATATTTAAGACTTATGTTTATTTAACTGCTTTAAATAAAGGAACTTCTATCAATAAAACTATGCTAGATACACCAATAGTGAATGAGGACTGGTCTCCCAAGAATTTTGGCAATAAGTATGAAGGAAAAGTATCAGTTATGAGAGCCTTTGCGAAATCATCTAATGTAGTAGCAGTAAAATTAACAAATATCGTGGGAAGGGACTCAATAATTGAGCAAGTTAAAAAACTGGGAGTTACCTCTAGAATCTCAAATGAGTTGTCTATGCCACTTGGTGTTGCAGAAATGTCTTTGCTGGAAGTAGTGGGTTCATATGCTCCATTATGTGGTGAAGGGAAACCTACAATTCCTTATGGAATAGAAGAAATAAACTTAAGAAACGGAAATAGTTATTGGCTAAGAGTAAAACCGAATAGAAAAAGAATCATAAGTCGTAGTGTAAATAGTAATATTAAAAAATTATTACGAGAAGTAGTGGTTCAAGGAACAGGTAAGGCATTATCAAAATTACCATTTACAGTATTAGGTAAAACAGGAACAACACAAAATAATAGAGATGCATGGTTTATAGGTTGTTCTAAAGGACATGTGATAGGTGTTTGGAATGGAAGGGATGATGATAAAAGTATGAAAAATGTATTTGGTTCTACATTGCCTTTAAGTATTTACAAAAATATAGCGGAAAGAATTTAACGTTATTTCTTAATTAAAATAGGTGTACCTATTGATATTTTTTTCCATAATTTCGCCATTTGTTGATTAGAAATAGCTATGCATCCTTCTGTCCAATCATTTTTTGAATTATGATAATTTTTGTTATACCCAATATTTGGTACCCCATGAATCATGATTTGTCCTCCAGGATGATAATTAAGTTCTAAAGCTCTTCTAATATCCCATGGGTTTGGATAAGAAATTTTCATGGCAAGAAAAAAAGAACTGTCTTTTATTTTATTTTCAATATAGTACAACCCCTCAGGGGTTTTACCGTCGCCTCTTTTAACTTTCGTTCCTATAGGTTCAAAACCAAGAGAAATATTATAAGTATGTAATACTTTACTTTTACTATACATGATAATATTTCTTTTTTCTTTATTAACTACAATAAAGTCAATAGGTTCAGAAGCATTTAAGTGCTTAGCAAAGAATAATAAAAGAAAAATTTTTTTTATCATAATATTAAAGGACCCTTAGCTAATTGGCTTTTTTTACTTACTTCGAAATGTTCATTTGCTTTTACACTGTGTATAGAATTAAAGGTATTACATGAATGACAGTAAGGATACCAGTATTTGTAATTTGTACTACAGCTGGAACATTTCCAGTAAATAGATTCTACACTTTTGTCATATAATGATTTAAATTCTTGTACTAATTTCTCATTTATTTTTAAATCTTCTTCTATTTTATATAAAAAATAATAAGCATCTTTTGAAGGGGTAAAACTTATAGACTTTTTTAAATCACTTTTAGATGAACCCCATATTTTTGCTTTATACTTAAATTTACCTAAAATTAAGTGTTTAAAATATAAATGGTTATTTTTAACCAAAATTTTTGAAATTATTCTCAGTTTAGATATAGCATTTTTTTCTTTAAAGCCATTTTCTATACATTGTTCTATATTAGGATTAGGATTTTTTAGCCAATATTTTTTTAAAACTTTTATTAGTTTATTCTTTTTTTCTGAGTTTAGTTTGCAATATAATTCCATAAAAGGCGGAAAAAAATTATTCAGTTTCAATGCTTTCTCTAAATATAATTTTGCATTATTATTTTCTTTTAAAAAGTAATATTCTAATGCTGTTTGAAAATAAACAATACTTAGTGTTTCTCTATTAGCTTTATTTTTTATTGTTAGTTTTTTTTGTAAGTAGACTGCTAAATCTTGCCAATTATTATTTTGAACAAAAAAATTGAAAACATCTTTTTGTATCCAAAAAAAATCAAATTTTTTATCTAATGATTTATTTAATATATTATTAAAAAGATTTGTATCTTTATTTTGTATTGAATAAGAAATTAAACTTTTTATTGCTAACGGTTTTAACACTCTAATATCTAACATTTTATTTAAAAGTTTAAACGTTTTTTCTTTTTCACCTTTGTAAAGAGAGCTTTGCAACTCAAGCAAAATCAGCATAGGAGACTCAGTAAGAGATTTTTTTGCAAGATTTAAATTGTTAAGTACTTCTTTCTTATTGCCATAAAAAGAAGCAATAACTCCTTCATTTAGTGCTGTAAGTGCATTATTTATTTTTCTTCTCTTAATTTTTAATAAGCCTTTTTTAGGAATATTATACAAACTTAGAACAAACGAAAATAATATATAAATTAAAATATATATAAATATTATAGAAAAAATAAAAAAAGAAGGAGAAGTAGTGACTTGCCAACCAAACCATTCAATTACTACTTTTCCTTCTCTATTAGAAAACCACATGGCAAGCGAACTAATCGCTGTCATTAAAAGTATTAAAAAAAGAATTTTAAACAATTAATTCTTAATTTTTAATGCGGCAGTAGTTTTAGCCAAAATATTTTCTGCAGCTACACTCGCATCTTTTCTAGCTTTAGCTTCTTTTAGCCAAGCATCTAGCACACCTCTAGATTGCACATCTAGGGAGTCAATTTCTGATATAGCTTTTTCAAGGTTTCCCTTAGAAATAGCCTCTTCAGCTCTTAATAATACTCCTTCCATACCTTCAATATTATCACTATTAGTTGGTTTGATTTTTACTAATTTTGAAATTTCATCCTTTAAACTGTCTTTCCATGTTAAATCACTTTTTGTTTTCAATGAATCTCTTAACTCTCCTGCTCTTGCACTTAATCTTGCAGCTAAATCAGTAAGAGTAGGAGCCCCACCCTTAGCAAACCTAAGTAAAGCAGGATCAAGTCCTTCTTGTCCTAAAGCTACTAACTGAGGAGCATAAGGTACTCCAGATTTAAGTCTGTCTACTAAACTTTTTGCTAAATATAAACGGTCAGATAATTCTGATTTACTAGAAGATAACATCAATTTAGAGGTACTTTGAATTTTTTGTTCTAGTTCTAAAATTTTTTTTGTATTTTTTTCTTCTGTTAATAATATTTCCTGATTTAATTTATCATTTATAGTATATAGTTCATTTAGTCTATTATTGTATTCATCAATAACATTTGTATTTTCCAAACTATTTTTTTCATTGTTATCTAACTTATCATTTAAAGCATTTATCGCATTTTTAAATTCTTCTAGTTTAGCATTATTTTTTTTTATTTCTGATTCTAGAAAAGATATAACTTTTTCACTTTCTAGAATTTTACTCTCGTATTCTGCATCTTGTCCTTGTGAGCTTAAATCTAAATATGAAAATATTACTACTGCTCCAATTCCACCAGCAAGGAGCCCAAAAAGTATACTAAAAAAGGCTTCTTTGATACCAAATAATAGTTTAAAAATATTTTTAGTAAAAGTGAATAACTGCAGCAATAAACTTTTAGATTTTATTATTAAATTATTTATTATCAGGTTAAGTAAATGAAAGGGTTTTATTAAAATAAAAGATACTTGTTTTGCAATATTTAGAAAAAGTTTATTAGATTGTATTTGTCTATTACTTGATATCTTTTTATTAATAACTTTTTTAGATGCTTTTTTGCTAATAACTTTTTTATTTCTTTTTTGCTTTTTTCTAGGTGCCATATTTTTTCTCATATTTTAAAATTATTTTTTTTATAAAGTTTATATTAGGCTTTTTTGGATAAAAGATTTTGAAATACTTTTGGTCTAAATTCTTTGCTACATTTGAGCTCATGCAAGCAAAACTAATATTTGAAAAGTCTTCCTTGTTAAAAACATTTTTGGCATTAGCATGAAAAGTCTTTGCTCCTTTAGATGAAAGAAGTACAATCCAAGCAACATTTTTATTTTTTACTAACCTAACAAAATTACTAGAAAATTCTTTTATCGCTTCAGAATTATAAACTTTATATCTTTTTACATTATAACCTAAACAACTCAACTTTTTAGGAAGATTAAAAGAAATTTCTTTTGCTCCAACGTAAATAATATTTCTCCCATCAGTTATTTTATTTTTACTAATAAAATGTAATAATATATTACCACTATCTCCACTACATTCAATTATATTTTTGAATCCCAATTTTTTTGCAAGTATTGAAGCTGCTTTACCTAATGTATATAAAAAAAATTTTCTATTTTCAGTCAATGTAGATAAATAAAATATGCTATTAAAAGATGTGGTAACTACAATGTCATTAGCTTTTATTTTAATTTCCTTATTATATATTTTTTTTATATTTAAAATAGGAAGATTTATAATTTTATAATTTAACTTTTCAAGCTCTTTTGTTAATAAAGTATTTTTTAATGGTCCACTAGCTCTAAAAATTATTATATGTTTTTTTTTTTTCATTCAGGCGTATCTAATTTTTCTAATAAGCTTTCAGCGCATTTCTTACCAAGAAGATTAGCTGATTTAGTTGACCCTATTTTGCTATCGTCTGCATAACTTTTAAAATCATTAGAAAATAAACGTGCTTTCAATAAAATAGAGCCATTTTTAATTTTAGCTAATGCAGCAATCGGAGTGAAACAATCACCGTTGATTCTTTTTATTAAACTTCTTTCTGTAATTAAAGATAATCTGGTATTTACGCAATCAATTTTTTTACATATTTTATTAATAAAAATATTTTCTTTATTGTGGGTAACAGCGATAGCTCCTTGTCCCGGAGCAGGGAGCATCTGTGATAGAGGAATATTACAAAAATTCATTGCGTATTTTAATTTTTTTATTCTATTTAAACCTGCTTTAGCTAAAACAATAGAGAAAATTTTTTCATTAAATACTTTTCGTATTCTAGTTTCTATATTTCCTCTAATATCTACAATTTTTATATCGGGCCTTAATAATTTAATATATGCCACTCTTCTTGGACTAGAAGTACCTAAGGTAGAATATTTAGGAAGTTGTATTATATTCTTGATATTATCATCTTTAGTAATTAAGACATCTCTTACATCTTCTCTTTCCACATAAGCACCAATACTAAGTTTTTTATTTAATACTGCAGGAATATCCTTAGCAGAGTGTACTCCTAAATGAATCTTATTGTCTAAAATAAGTTTATTAATTTCTTCAGTAAATAATCCCTTACCGCCAAACTTTTTAAATTCAGTTTTATTAACTATGTCTCCTTTAGACTTTATAAAAATTTTTTCTATATTGTTATATCCTGCATATTTTAATTTTGAAATTACTAATTCTGTTTGAGTTCTAGCTAACGGACTATTTCTAGAGGCAATGATTATTTTTTTATTTATCATGTATCTTATATTAATTTATAATATAAAATATTAATATGAAAATTTTAGGAATAGAAAGTAGTTGTGATGATACTTCGATCAGTATTATAGATAGCAATAAAAATATTATAGCTAATGAAATCATTTCGCAAAATCAAATCCATAAAGATTATAAAGGAGTAGTTCCTGAGTTAGCTGCAAGAAATCATGTTTTATATATTGATATAATATTGAAGCGTATATTAAAAAAACAACAACTTGAGATTACTGATATAGATTTAATAGCTGCCACAGCTGGTCCAGGATTAATTGGAGGACTTTTAGTAGGCCTTACTTTTGCAAAAACATTATCCCAGGTAAATAGAATACCATTTATTGGCGTTAATCATTTAGAGGGGCACGCATTGACTGCAAGACTTACTAATGAAGTTGAGTATCCTTTTTTACTGTTGTTAGTATCAGGTGGACATTCTAATTTTTATTATATTTCAGATGTGAATGATTATAAATTTTTAGGAGGAACTTTAGATGATGCTCTTGGAGAAGCTTTTGATAAAGTAGCAAACATTTTAGGATTAGATTTTCCAGGAGGTCCACAATTAGAATTATTAGCTATTGAAGGAGACTATACAAAAGTTAGCCTTCCTAAACCTTTGATTAATATTAAAAGCTTGGATATGTCTTTTTCTGGATTAAAGACAGCTGTTCTCAATTATAGTAGTCAAATTGATAAAAATAACATATCAGGCTGTGACATAGCTGCAAGCTTTCAAAAGTCAGTAGCTGATATATTATGTAAAAAAATATCTTTGGCTATACATGCTAGCCATAAAGAATACTCTAGTTTTAAAAATGTAGTTGTTTCAGGTGGGGTAGCTGCAAATAAATATTTAAGAAAAAAAATAATAAAGACAGTAGAATTAAACGGGAAATCAATTTTTTTTCCTCCTCCTCGTCTATGTACCGACAATGGAGCAATGATTGCTTGGGCTGGATATGAGTTGTACAAAGCGGGAATAAAGAGCAACTTAAATATAAAAGCTAAACCTAGATGGCCGTTAGAAAGCATTGGAGAAAGAGTGTGAACGATATTTTAGTTTTAGGAGCGGGTGCTTGGGGAACTTCTATTGCAAACTTATTGGCTGAAAATTGCAATAAAAAAGTTTTTTTATGGGCATTAGAAAAAAAAGTTTCAAATTCTATTAACAAAAAACAAATTAATACTCAATTTTTGCCTAATATTAAATTAAATAGGAATATAGTAGCTGTAAGCAATTTTCGCGGGATTAGCCCTACATATATTTTTATTGTTGTTCCTTCACAGTTTGTTTATAGCATAACAAAAAACTACGCGGATAGTATTTCAAAAAAAAATAAAGAAAAAATATCAATAGTTATTTGCTCTAAGGGTTTTGACCTTAAAAGAAGATTGTTATTAAGTGATGTTTTGAGGCCAATATTTTCTTTAAAAAAAATAGCAGTTTTAAGTGGTCCTTCTTTTGCTAATTTAGTAGCAAAAAGAAAGCCTACTGCTGTTACCTTAGCGTCAAAAAACTCTAATTTATCTAAAAAGGTAAGGGATTTACTAATTAATAAAACATTTAGAGTTTATATTAGTAATGACATTATAGGTGTCCAGATTAATGGAGCAATTAAAAATATCTTAGCTATAGCTGCAGGTATAACAGAAGGACTTGGATATGGAGAAAATGCAAGAGCAGCAATAATTTGTAGAGGCATAAAAGAAATAGAAAAGGTTTCTTTAGCTTTTGGAGGAAAAAAACAAACTATTTTAAGTATGTCTGGAATTGGAGACATTTTTTTAACTTGTTCATCAGCGTCATCAAGAAACTATGCGTTTGGATTTATGATTGGCAAAGGTCTAGATAAGAATAATATTTTAAAAAAAAATAATAATGTTACAGAGGGTCTTGAAAATGCTAAATCACTATTCTTAATAAAAAAAAAATATAAATTAGATACCCCTATATTAGACTCAGTTTAT
The DNA here is from genome assembly GCA_902571315.1 of Rhodospirillaceae bacterium. Taxonomy (GTDB): domain Bacteria; phylum Pseudomonadota; class Alphaproteobacteria; order TMED109; family TMED109; genus TMED131. The sequence continues at coordinate 5,035 of CACGBM010000015.1, read as the reverse complement.
AAAATATTAGTCAAAGATCAACCTGTTAAAAAAGTGGCCAATCTTTTATTAGCAAGGCCACTTAAAAAAGAATAATTAATTTCTCAATAGATCATTTATCGAAGTTTTTGATCTCGTTTTTGAGTCAACAGTCTTAACAATTACGGCACAGTAAAGGTTTATGTCTTTCTTGCTTTTAAGAGAACCTGGAACAACAACAGAATATTTAGGAACGCGACCATAAAATATTTTTCCACTAGCTCGGTCAATAATTTTAGTTGATGCTCCTATATATACTCCCATAGATAAAACACTTCCCTCTTCAATTATTACCCCTTCCGCTACTTCAGATCTAGCGCCTATAAAGCAGTTGTCTTCAATTATTACAGGAGATGCTTGCAATGGTTCTAAGACACCTCCTATACCTGCCCCACCAGAAATATGACATTTTTTTCCTATCTGAGCACAACTGCCGACTGTCGCCCATGTGTCAATCATTGTCTCTGCTCCAACATAAGCGCCAATATTTATAAAAGAAGGCATAAGCACTACATTTTTTTCTATATGTGTTCCTCGTCTAACAACAGCATTAGGAACTACTCTAAAATTAGCTTTTTTAAAGTCTTTTTTTTTCCAATTATAAAATTTAGAAGGAACCTTATCCCACCAAGATGAGTTTCCAGGTCCATTCGAAATTACTTTTTGTTCATTTACTTTAAAGGACAGCAAAATAGCTTTTTTAATCCATTGATTAACTTGCCAACTATTTTTTTTCTTCTCAGCTACTCTTATTGTTCCTTTATCAATTAAATCGATTGTTTTATCAATTGACTTAATATATTTTTTATTTGGTTTAGAGCTCAAAGACTCCCTTGTTTTCCAAATCTCATTAATTTCTTGTTCTAATTTTTTCACAAGCATCTAGATAATTCCTTTATTTATTTTTTTAATGGTATCTAATAAATTCTCACATACTATATCAATAAAATCATAAGTATTACTATTTAAAAAATTTTTTTTAATTAATACTGTTTTCATTCTCAACTTTTTAGCAGTTTTTAAATTATTAGGTAAGTCATCAATCATAATAGTTTTTTTAGGATCTAAAGAGTATTCTTTAATAACTTTTTGATAAGTTAAAATATTAGGTTTAGGTATATAGTCTGCTCTTATAATATCAAAAATATTCTCAACCGTTTTATCTAAACCAATTTTATCAAGAACTCTTTTAGCGTGCTCTTCTGACCCATTAGTAAATATTATTTTTTTTCCTTTATAATTTTTTAATTCATTACTTAGCTTTTTATTTTTTTTAATACTATTTAAATCGATATCGTGTACATAACTTAAAAATTTTTCTGGCTGCACGTTATGATATAGCATTAACCCCCTTAGAGTTGTGCCATTATTAATAAAGTATTTTTTTTGTATCTTGTAAGCTTCGTCTAATGAAACATTTAAATTTTTTGAAATAAAACTTTTCATTTTTAAGTCTATCTGCGCAAATAGGTTTGAGTCTTCTGGGTAAACCGTATTGTCAAGGTCAATCAATAAATCTTGCATAATATTATTTTCTGAACAATGTACCTATACCTTTATCGCTTAAAAGTTCTTTAAGTATAACATTTTTGAGCCGACCATCTAGTATTACTGATGCTCTAATACCAGATTTAACTGCTTCAACGCATGTCTTTACTTTTGGAATCATTCCACCATGAATTATTTTATTAGATATTAATTTTTGTATTTCTTTGAGTTTTAATTCACTTATTACTTTATTATTCACACCAATAACTCCTTTGACATCCGTTAGCATCAGTAATCTCCTAGCGCCAATCTCAGATGCTATAAAACCTGCAGTTAAGTCAGCATTAATATTAAATTTTGTTCCTTTAGCATTAGCTCCTATAGGTGCAATAACTGGAACAATTTTATTAGAAACTAACTCCAATAAAAGGTTTTTGTTAATTGCCTGTGGCTGTCCAACTAGCCCTAAATCAGGATCAGAGGTATGCTTTTTTCTATATTTTTTAGCGATTATAATTTTAGAATCAACGCCAGAGAGACCCAAAGCATTGACTTTTCTATGCGATAGACCATAAGAAATATTTTTATTAATTACTCCTGATAAGATCATCTCAACAATATCAAAAGTTCTTTTATTTGTTATCCGCATACCTTTGAAAAATTTATGTTCTATATTCACTTTATCTAACATTTCATTTATCTGAGGTCCCCCACCGTGAACTATAATTGGCTTAATACCTAAATCAACTAACAGTTGAATATTTTGAAAAAAGTTTAAAGATAGTTTTTTATCTAACATGGCACTACCACCGTACTTAATAACTATAATTTCATTAATGTATTTTTGAAGATTAGAGTTGACTTCTCTTTTCTTGGAAGAAATTTGTAGTGCTATTTTATTAATTAAATTACTCATAATTTATTAAATTGTTTACTATTTGTTTTTTTAAATCTTTAATACCTAGTTTTGTTTTTGAACTTGTAAAAAAAGGATGGTTATTTTTTATAAGCTTGTGAAACTGCATTCCTTTAATTAATACTTCCTTTTCTTTTTTAGATATTTTATCTATTTTAGTAAATACAATTTGAAAAGAAATTTCATAAGTATCTAAGAATTCTAAGAAATTAATATCACTTTCTTTAAATCCATGTCTAGAGTCTATCAAAATATATACTATTTTTAAATTAGTACGTTTTGTCAAATATAAAAAAACTAATTCAGACATTTTTTCTATTTTATTTTTTGACACCTTTGCATATCCATAGCCCGGTAAATCTACAAGTATAAATTTTTTTGCTATGTTATAAAAAAATATTTTTCTAGTGTGTCCTGGTTTATTGGAAGTAGAAGCTAGTGATTTCCTATTTGTAATAGCATTAATAAGTGAAGATTTACCAACATTTGATCTTCCTGTAAAACATATTTCAGGAATTCCAAAAAATTTTAATTCATTATAACTTTTAAAACTAATACCTTCAGAAAAAACTTTAAAACTAAAGGTTTTCATGAAGTCATTTTATTTTTTTCATTATTATCCACTGTTGTCCTATAGAGAGAACATTATTCCAGGTCCAATATATAACTAAGCCTGCTGGAAAAGTGGCAAATAAGAATAGAAACATCAATGGAAGAAAAGACATAATTTTTGCTTGTAATGGGTCAGGTGGCGCAGGGTTCAATTTTTGTTGTAAATACATTGTTAAAGCCATTAATAAAGGCCATGCTCCAATCATTAAAAATGAAGGAGGCATAAAACTAAATAAGCCAAACAAATTAAAAATAGTAGTCGGGTCTGGGGCAGATAAATCTTTTACCCAGCCATAAAAAGGAGCATGTCTTGTCTCTAATGTTACAAAAAGTACTTTGTATAATGCAAAAAATATGGGTATTTGTATTAATATCGGAAGGCAGCCAGAAAGCGGATTAACTTTTTCTGACTTATATAAAGACATTATTTCTTGCTGCATTTTTAATTTATCGTTTTTATATCTTTCTCTTATCTCAGTCATTTTAGGCGTTAGTATTTTCATCTTACTCATTGATTTAAATGATTTATTTGCAAGTGGAAACAATAAAATTCTAATTAAAACTGTAAGAGCTAAAATTGACAGACCAACATTACCAAGCAAACCTGATAGTTTATGTAATAACAAAAATAATGGCTTTGTTATTACATAAAACCAGCCAAAGTCTACAGCTCTATCAAACATTTCTATAGATAATAGATCAGAATATTTATCCAAGAGATCAACTTCTTTGGCGCCAACAAATAAATTAGATTTTACTGTTGCTGTTCCACCTTTTTCTAGCACTATTTCATTGCTAGTATATTGAGCTTGATATCTTTCAATATTTTTAAGAACAGCCTTGAACCCTCCTTCAATTCTAGAATTTTGAGCTGGTATTAGAGCTGCTAGCCAATACTTGTCTGTTATTCCAACCCAACCTCCTTTACTGATAATTGTTTTAGACCCTTCTTCAATAATATCATCATAATCAATTTCAATTAACCTATCATTAAGAACAGCTATTGGGCCCTCATGCAATATATAAAAGCCAGATGTTTTGGGCGTACCTGTTCTATTTATTCTTCCATACTGAGTTAAGTTTATATCTTTTTCTGAAATATTAGTTACCTTTTGCTCTATTGTAATAAGATAATTTTTATCTATTTCTATTTTTCTAAGAAATTCTATGCCGTCAGGAGATGTCCATATAATAGTTATATGACTTTCTGGGCCAAGTTCTTTTCCCTCAACTAATTTCCAAACACTATTTTTATTTGGTAAACTTATGTTTTCTTGTGACATCCAACCAAATTCAACAAAATAGGGATTTAGTGTATTGTTAGGAGATAAAAGAGTAACTTGTTTAGTTTGAGGTTCGATTGTTTCTTTGTAATCTTTCAGTATTACATCATCAAATCGTGCACCTTTTAAAGAGATTGAACCTTTTATTCTGGAGGACTCAGAAAAATATATTCTATTGTTATTTTGAACTACTTCTTCTCTATCTAATATTTTTTCTTGAGTTATTTCCTCTAATTCAGTTTCAGATACTACGTTGTCTTCAGATATATTTCTTTCTGTAGGAAAAAGGTATTGAAATATCATTAATATAATTAACGATGCAACTATTGCTAACAATAAATTTTTTTGTTCATTCATGACTTTTTTTTTTTATCTGATTCAACGCATCTTCTAATTGGCACTTAAGTATCTCAAATTTTTCGCTAAGTAGTTCTTTTTTCACAACGCAAATGTAGTCTAATTCTTTTTTACCAAAATTTAAAAAAATATTTTTTAACGCTTTTACTCTTCTTTTAGCAAAATTTCTTAAAACAGCATTTCCAATTTTTTTACTTGTCACAATACCATATCTAGGAAATTTTTTATCTGTAAGTTTGAGTTTTGTAGCATAGTTTATCGTAAAAGAAGTACAACTAATATAATTTCCACTTTTAAAAATGTGAGTGAAATCTTCTTTTTTCTTGATTTGATATTTATTCATTACTTAATTAAGCAGAAA
>CACGBM010000014.1 GCA_902571315.1 Rhodospirillaceae bacterium | reverse complement strand
CATTTACTAATAAATTATTTTCTGGTAATCCTGCTGCAGTTTGTCCATTAGATAACTGGTTGTCAGATGACATTATGCAATCAATAGCCCTAGAAAATAATTTATCAGAGACAGCTTTCTTTATAAAAAAAAAAAACCAATTTTTTCTCAGATGGTTCACTCCTAAAATTGAAATAGATTTATGTGGACATGCAACCCTCGCAGCTGCACATGTTATATTTTCTGAAATGAAATATAATTTTGATAATATAGAATTCAAAATCAAGTCAGGTGATACTTTGAATGTGACCAAAAGAAAAAATAAATTATATCTAAGCCTTCCCTCCTTTGAACCTAATATTATTAGTCAAAATTTAAATAAATTATATGATGCTTTTGGTTTTAAACCAAAATTATTTCTTTATTGTAACTATGGAATGGCTGTCTTTGATAATGAAAAAGAAATCATTGAGATTAAACCAAATTTTAATGCTATAGAAAATTTATCATACAATGGAATCATAGTTACCGCACCAGGAAAACGTGTAGATTTTGTATCAAGATTTTTTGCTCCTAAATTAGGTATCAAAGAAGACCCAGTAACTGGATCGGCTCATTGCGAGCTTATTCCTTATTGGGCAAATGTTTTAAATAAAAAAAATATGTTAGCAAGACAATTATCATTTAGAGGTGGTGAATTATATTGTTCTTATTTAGGAGACAGAGTTATTATTGGAGGTAATGTAGCGACTTACATGAGAGGCGAATTATCTTTATAGTGCTTTATAGAAAATTTAATATGCAAAACCTTAAGACAATGTATTATTTTATAATGAAAAGTTTTAATATATTGTTTTTTTTATTTATTATTAATACTGCTGAAGCAGGAGATTATAATCTTAATTGGTACCCTAAAGAAAATTCTAACAATAATGTTATAGAGATGCCTAATAACGATAAATATACGATTTTTTTACCTGACGGAGTTTGGGAAGATAGTTTAGGAAATTATGGTAACATGTCTTGTGTGTTATCAGCATTTACTACAGCAAAGAAAGAAATTGACCTAAATGGATATTGTGAGGCTACTGATAGTGAAAAAAATAAATTTTGGGTTAGATTATCAAGAAATTCTTTCGAGGAAGCTGGAGTTGGAAGGATGAATTTCTTAGATGGTACTAATAAATATAAAAATATTATAGGAATATCATGTCCTTATGGTGTTTTATGGATTGACAACAAAGGAAGTACAAGAGGTCAGGGAAGTATAATAAAAGTAAAATGCTCAGATGAAAAAAATATTAATGAAAGATTGAAATAATTTAAATCTATTCGATATATTTTTTGTCTGTGAATTTAAATACAAAAGTTATGTATAAATATAAAATTGTATTAAATGGTCAAGGAGGTTACGTCTTTTGCGCATTATTAGATGTACAAATTATCAATTTTTGGATTAAAAATAAAAGTATTGAGTTATTACAAGAGTATGTATTAGCACATTATTTAAATGATGAAGACATTGATGAAGAATGGAGAATACCAAGTAATTATAGGTTTAATATATTTAATAATATAAACAGCATTTGTTTATGGGAAACAGATTCTATCGAGTTAAGTAATGCAACTATATGTGATATTTATAAATTAGAAGAAGATACTATAAACTCATTTACATTTATTAAAGAAAGTGATTTTAATGAACAAAAATTGATAGATTCTTTCATTTGTACTGATCAAATGATATTTAAAAACCATAATAATTGGAAAGATCTAATATTAAATGGTCTTAATATTAAAATGCGTAGAGAAGGTTATTTACTATATTTTAAAGCAAATGCCAGAGGATATGCTACACATGATGAAATACTTACTTTAAATAATGAGATAAATAAGCAAAACATAAAATTTTTTACAGGTACTTTTGGTTCGAATGATTTCTCCTGTAATATTATTAAAAAAGCGCTTTATAACCCTAACACTGCTAATGAAGTAGTATTATATGACTTTCAAATGCTTAGAGATGCGAGAGAAAAGCCTGATTTTGATTTTACTGGTTTACAAAAGGTGTCGATAGAAAATAATAATTTGGTTATGAAGTGGATAAAGTAATTAATTTTCATTACACTTGAATGGATAAGTTAATATTCCTTTTTCATAATTTTTATTTTCATCAAAACATCTTACTTTACCTTCTTTGTCTAGCCAAAAATCATTTGGATTAAGCGAACTGTATAAATCTTTAATAAAAAATTGACATCCCCATGACCCTTTTTCTTCTTTTTCACAATAATCTTGTCCTATTTGTACATGTAAATGCCTTACTCTTGCCATACAAGGGTATTGGATTTTTTCAGGTAATTTAGCAATTATGCTTCCTCTTTTTACTTTATCTCCCTCTTTGACTAAATACTCTCCTGTATGACTATAAATAGAAATTAATCTTTTGTTATTAAATGATAAACCATGGTCAACTACTACATTAGGTCCTACACACTCAGCTATTGCAGTTTCAAGAACTATCCCGTCTGCCATTGCTATTATTGGTTCATTAGCATAACCTATAATATCTACACCCTGATGCACTTGTACTCTTGTTCTACCATTAACACCAAACTTACTAAAAAAGTCAGAAATTATAGGATTGGTAGTATATCCTTGAGGACTTAAATCTTTGACTGTATTTATACAAAATTCTAATCTTCTATAAAATTCCGTTTCTAAATCCGGCCTTGTCAGATAGAAATCAAGGGCTTTTACGCATCTTTCTTCAATGCTTCCTAATTGATAATTTTTTTTTTCTCTTGGAAATTCTGCAATAACATATTTTGTTATGAATAAAAGAAATATGAATATTAAATTGACTTTAGAGCACATACTTTTTATATAAGCAAAATTTTAAAAAATGAAAGCTAATTATTTTTTTCTACACATTTATATGTTTATAATGAATAATAAAATTATGAAAATTTCTGATTTAGTAGAGAAAAACAATCTTTTATGTGATCCAAATAAAGATTGTATTCCATATACTGGAATAGTTGAAGGAAATGTTAAGGGTGAACTTATAGATGGAATGCAAAATGGTGAATGGGTTGAGCTTTTCGAAAATGGTAAGATTGCAAGCATTATAAACTATAAAGAAAATAAAATGTTAGGTAACTATAAAACTTTTTATAGTAATGGTAACCTTAAAGAGAAAGGCTATGTTTTGCAAGGAAAATGGGATAACAAATATATTAATTATTATGAAAATGGGAATATTAGAGAAAAAAAAAAATATAAAAAAGGTATTCTTAATGGTAAATATTATTATTTTTACAGTAATAGCAAAATAAAGGAATATAAATTATATATCGATGGTAAGTTGGAAGGATATTGTTTTAGCTATTATAGTTCAGGACAGTTATGGATAAAAAGCCAATATAAAAATGGAAAACTAGAGGGTAATAGGGAAGTATATTATGAAACAGGTAAGCTAGAAAAAACTGAACTATACAAAAATGGCTTAAATATAGGCAAACCACATCATTAAACTTTTTATGAAAATAGCTACCTGGAATATTAACTCTATAAGATTGAGAAAAGAAAATGTGGTGAGATTTCTTAAAAAAGAAAATATTGACATAATATGCTTGCAAGAGACTAAAACAGTTAATGAATATTTTCCTACCGAATTTTTTAAAACTTATGGATATATGCATAACTTTATTAGAGGAGAAAAATCATATAATGGTGTAGCAATTTTATCAAAATTACCTTTAAGAAAAAAATCTTTTCATAAATTTTGTAATCTAAATGACACTAGACATATTAAAATTGAATTACAAAATAATATTACTATTCATAATTTTTATGTCCCTGCTGGAGGAGATGTCGCTGATATTAAATTAAACCCTAAATTCAAACATAAAATAGATTTTATAAAAGAAATGATAAGTTTTTTAAAAAATGAAAGCTTTCAAAAAAGGATTATTTTAGGAGATTTTAATATTGCACCATTCGAAAATGATGTCTGGTCTCATAAAAGTTTACTAAATGTAGTTTCTCATACAAAAATAGAAACAGCCTATTTTGAAAAATTATTAAAACAAGGAATATTTGTAGACATAGTAAGAAAAAATTTTAAAAATCAAGATAAGATATTTTCTTGGTGGTCTTACAGAAATAAAGATTGGAAAAAGTCTAATAGAGGAAGAAGATTAGACCATATATTAATATCAAAAAATATACTAAAGTATGTAAAAAATGTAAAAATATACAAAAGTGTTAGAGACGAAAATAAACCTTCAGATCATATTCCAATTTCTATTACTTTAGAAACTTAAATTTATTAGAAGTTAAACGTTTTATTATGTAGAGTGTGGTCTGGAAAAAGCTTTTTTTATATGTGTTAAGGTTTTATCGAATGAATCTTTATTAGCTTCATGATTATAATTCTTATCAGATATTCTATAAAAATTATTTGAACAGTTTTCATAAATCTGTAAATCGATATTCTGAATGTTGTAAATAAACTTTTCTTTTTTATCTTTTTTAAGAAATTTGTTATTTGATTGATTTAAATGAATAAGCATAGGTCTTCTAATACTTAAATCATCTCCTTGAAAAAAATCAAAACCTTCAAAGTCATAACAAACTGTAGACTCAATATCTAACCATAGTCCTGCTAAATAGGATAAATTAGCGCCAATACCAAAACCAATAACGGTTACTAAACCATTACACTGTGGTGTCTCTCTCAACCATTTTAAACACAAAGTAATATCTTCAAAACCCTTATCAATATCGTATTTTTTAAGTAAATCTAATGATTTATTTATGTCTTCATCATTGTTAGAGTTTAATTCACAGCCTGGTAGGTCTCTCCAAAAGAGGTCGGGTATGAATACGGTGTAATTATTTGCAGCTAATAATTCAGCATATGCTCTTATATTTGCATCCATTCCATAACTTTGATGTAATAAAAGTACTCCAGGATAAACTCCATTTGCGGGAGCTGTTACATAACCTTTAAACTTTATTTCTTTTTTTTTATTTTCTATTTCTATTGATCCAGAAGGCATAGTAATTATTGTTTAATTTTTAATTATTTTAACTTAATATAATAAAAATAATAATACAAAGTGTTTATATAAGAGAATTAATAAAATGTTTGATATAGGGTGGACTGAAATACTAATATTGGCAACTATAAGTTTATTTGTTATTGGTCCAAAAGAAATTCCCAAGTTTTTAGGATATATTGGCAAAATGGTAGCTAAGATAAGAGGAATTAGCAGAGAATTACAGGATTCCGTAGATGATGCTATTAAAAATAGTGAATTAGAAGATATAAGAAAAGAAATATCATTTACAGATCCAGAACTCAGCAAAAACTTTAATGAAATAATCAACCCGTCAACTAAAAAAATTGATAAAGAAAAAGAACCTAAAGAAGAAATAATAGATAAAGCAAAAGTTAGCAAAAATAATAATCAGACAACGTCATTAAAAAAAGAAAATTTACCAACTGGTTTAAAACATATAAAAGAAACGGAAGAAGATAAAAAAGATAAAAAAGAAAATTAAGTCTATAACAAATGTCTAAAGCTACTATAAATACTTGGAAAACTATTATAAATTCAGGCAATCATAAAGAATTAGCTTATATTATTCATGAAGATGCAATTTTTTACTCACCAGTAGTACACACACCACAAAAGGGAAAAAAAAATGTGATTAAATATTTAAGCTCAGCCGTAGAAGTCTTCAAAGGAAAAAATTTTTATTATACTGAAAATATTTTAAGTGATAATAATAGATTTTATGCAGAGTTTAATGCTTGTTTTGACAAAATTAAAGTAAATGGAATAGATTTTATAATATGTAAAAATAATTTAATTAAGGAGTTTAAAGTTTTTTTAAGACCCATTAAAGGACTTGAGATAGTTTGGAATGAGATGAAAAAGAAAATTATAGAATATGATAACAATTTATCATAATGGTAAATGTTCAAAATCAAGACATTGTTTAAGCATAATACAAAAAAGTGACCTTAAATTTAAAGTTATTGAACATTTAAAAGATCAAATAGACATGTCTCATATTAAAAAAATAGTGTATGGCATTGAAGGGAATATTGAAAAATTAGTAAGAACAAATGAAAAAGAAATTAAAGATCAATATATAGATTTTACTGATAAAGATAGTATTATAAATCTAATTTTTAAGCATAAAATATGTATGCAAAGGCCTATAGTTAATATTGATGAAAAAATTATTATTTGTAGGCCACCAGAAATAGTATTAAAATATATTGCAGGTAAAAGATAAAAATGTACTATTTAAAAATTATTTTAACTATTATAAATCTAAGTTTGTTTGGTGTAGGTTCATTTTTGTGTTTTATAGTGGCTGTCACTCAAGGCTTAGATAGATTATTAATAGGTGGAATATTTTTATTGTTATTTACCTTTGTTAATCAGAAAATCATTTACAAGTTTTTATCTACTAATGATTGAAAGTCCATGTATAGGAGTATGTACTGTTATTGATAATAAGTGTATTGGATGTCTAAGAACTAATGAAGAAATAAAAAATTGGTTATATTTTTCCGAAAAGAAAAGAAAAAAAATAACAATTCAATGTATAAAAAAAATGGAAATGCATTTAACAAAAAAGGAAACTAAGTGACACAAGCTTTCATAAAGACAGGACCTTATAATTTTAAAATAAATTTTTTTGATACTAATACAGCTAAAGTAATTTATTCAAAACTACCTATTTCTGGTAAAATTAATTTTTGGGGTAATGAAGTATATTTTTATACTGATCTACAAATTAAAATAGAAGATAGTGCCAGACAAGTAGTGACCAAAGGAGAACTAGCTTATTGGCCACAAGGCGATGCTATTGCTATTGGCTATGGTCCAACACCAATATCAATAGATCAAGAAATTAGATTGGCTAGTGATTGTAATATATGGGGTAATACAGAATTTGACTTAGAACAATTAAATTCATTAACTGAACAAAATGAAATTTTTATTACTCATGAATAAAGTTTTAATTTTTTTGGTATTTTTTTTATTAATTTCATGTAGTGAGAGAGAAAAAGTTTTAACGTCTAAGGATATCTGTACTGAGAAACTTCCGCCTTTCACAGAAAAATTTGATAATATATATAATCAAGATAAATTAAAATTATTATGCAATTGTATATGGAGTAGTTTTCCTGAAGAAGGATGGGAGAGAAAAGTAAGTGAAAAATTATATAATGGAGAAAATATAGGCTGGAAAATAAAAAGTTTTTCTACTACTTTCGAAGCAAATTTAAAAAAGTGTAAATTAAAGATCAATTGATGAAAGAATGCTGGAAATTTTTTAGATACGCTGAAATAAGTGATACAGAAAAAATAATAGATTTATGTAAAAATAATAAGTGGTTAGACAAATATGATTCTACTTACATACAAAATAAAATTAAAAAAAATGAATGTATTTATGAGAGTGGGGTTGTAATAAATTTTACTTTTGTAAAAAGTAAAATTTATTTAGGAAACGTTTGTATTATGCCTAATAATACATTATTAAACCAGATAATCAGAGAAAATTTAAATTTAAAAAATACTTATGCCCATCATGTTTTAACCAAATTTTTAAACTGCACTTTAGGTAATACATACTTAAGTGTTGATGTAAATAATATTAGAGCTATAAAATTTTATAAAAAAATTAATATGGATGAAATAGATGAATATTTTTCGAATGAAAATAAGAAAAAACTTATTTTTGTATATTATAAAAATAATAATCTAGATTTAAATTAATAAAATAATTATATTCAGTTATGAATAAAAAAGAAGCATATGATCAATTAAAAAAAGATGGGCACAAAAATATAGTGCTTATTGAAAAAGAAGCTAACTATTTTCTGGATAAACATTCTCATGATTTTGATGTGGATTTAATAATAATTTTTGGATCTTTAGAAATAACTCTTCCAAATTCTAGCATAATTTTATCTACAGGTAGTAGACTTAAACTTAATAAAGGAGAAGTGCATTCAGAAAAAGCTGGTCTGAAAGGAGTAAGTTTTTTGAGTGCTCGACCATAAATTATGGTAGATGCAATAGATCATGTGGTTTTGACTTCTAGTGATTTAAAAAACACTATAAACTTTTACTGTAATATTTTAGAAATGAAACTTAAAAAAAATTATATTTTAGAAGATCAATCCATCCGGTATTCATTGCATTTTGGCAGCTACAAAATAAATATTCATGAATTAAATAATATTTTTGATCCGCACGCTAAAAATGCCAAACCTGGAGCATTAGATATATGTTTTACTAGCAATAAAAAAGTTTCTTACTGGAAAAGTAAATTAGAAAAATATAAAATTCAAATTATTGACGGTCCAGTTAAAAGAATAGGTGCTAATTCTAACCTAATATCTATTTATTGTCATGATCCTGATGGAAACTTAATTGAAATATCAAACATTGTTAGTCAAAAATGATAAAATTTTGGTGGATTAGACATGCGCCTGTTATTGGAAATAATAACTGTTGCTATGGAAATAACGAAGTTGCTTGTGATGTAAGTGATAGTGATGCATTTAAAAAAATTGTGTGCATGCTCCCAAAATATACTGATGTCTATACGTCTAACTTAACTAGGACTATAAAAACATTTAAGGCTGCTGTAAAAAATGGATTTACTTATAAAAACCATATTATAGATACTAGATTAGTAGAACAAGATCTAGGAGACTATTCAGGTATTAAATATAATGAATTAGAAAATTTAATAAAAAAACAAAATGCCTATGACCAAAATTGGTTAATGGAGGCTTCACATGTTCCTCCGAATGGTGAGAGCTATAATCAAGTCTGTAGAAGAATTCAAAATTTTATAGATGAGATATTAGTTAAATACAATAGAAAAAATATAGTAATATTCTCTCATGGAGGGCCTATTAGAGCAGCAATTTCTTATGCTATAAATTATAAAATAAAAAAAGTTATCCCAGTAGAAATACAAAATACCAAGGTTTCTTTAATCCAATATAATAAAAATAAAGAAGGAAAATTATTATTTATAAATAAATAAAATATTTACCATGTACCGATATTGGGCATGCTTTTCCAAGGTTCTTTAGGCTCTAATGGTTCACCGGCCTGTAATAATTCTATGGAAATATTATCTGGAGACTTAACAAAAGCCATATATCCGTCTCTTGGCGGTCTATTTATCAGTACTCCTTCTTTCATTAGTTTTTCACAAATTTCATATATATTTTCAACTCTATAAGCAATATGTCCAAATGATCTTCCTGATTCTAGTTTCTCATTTTTTTTATTATCTTTATTTGGCCAATTATAAGTTATTTCAATCATTGGAGCCTGAATATAATTTGCAGTTCCTAAATCTGAAGGAGCGCTAAGAAAAACTAACGTAAACTTTTCCTTTTTATTTTCGTATCTTCTTACCTCTTTTAAGCCTAGTTTATTTACAAAAAAATCTAGTGTGCTATCCAGATTTGCACTTCTTATCATTGTATGTAAATATTGCATAACTTTATATTAAATTAATTTAAAATAAAATCTATGAGTTTATATGCAGCGTATGGTTCTAATTTAAATAAGGCTCAGATGTTAAAAAGGTGTCCTAAATCTGTACCTTTTACTTCCATAGTTTTAAATAGGTTTAGGTTGTCTTTCAAAGGAGTAGCAGATGTTGAGATTAGTAAGACACATAATGTATTTTTTGGAATTTATAAAATATCAAATGAGTGTGAAAAATCTCTTGACGGATATGAAGAATTTCCAACTATTTATAAAAAATACTACTTTAATCATAAACTAAAAGGTAAGGATGAAAAAGTTATGTATTATGCTATGAATAAATCATTTGATTATGCGGTACCTAGCATCAAATACTTTAATGTAATAAAACAAGGCTTTAAAGATTGGGGATTTAGCTTGAATAATCTAGTAGAAGCTGGTTTACACAGTTTAAAAAATAACTCTTTGAACGGATATAAAAGTTTAACTTGGTATAATCAACATTTAATTTCAAACGAATTTTTAAATTCAATAAAATAATTTCTTTATCCATATAGCAGAATCATGAAAAACAGCTCCTCCAAAAGGTTCAGGACTATCTGCTCCAATCAAAGAATTGATTCCTAACCCGTCAATAAAATTTTCGTTTGGCCATATCCCCTCAACTACTACTACTCCTGGGAGCAAACCGTCAAAAGACTCTACATGAATTTTTAACTGTGATCTATCATTACCTATCTTTATTATTTCATCATTTTTAATATTCAACTTTATCATATCTTTCGAGTGTATTTTTATTGTTGGTTTATTTTCTTTGCTTTTAGATGCATCAGTCTCAGTAAAGGAAGAGTTCAAAAAGTTATGTGCTGGAGCTGTGACTAATTTAAAAGGAAATTTTTTAGTAGATTTTTCAATTAAATCATAATGATCAGGCAGTTTGAATGCTTCATTAAAAATTTTATTGTTTGATTTCCATTCTGCTGTTAAATGAAATTTCTTATCTTTGTGTCCAAAACCATTTATAAAGTGTGATTTATTAAAACTCGGTTGTAAGTCAATAAATTTTTTAATTTTTAATTCTTTTAAACTTCCTAATTTTGACAGTTTTAGTGTTTTATCAATTAATTGATTTTCAGAAAAAGAAAATTCTTTTTTATTAGATCCCATTTTTTTTGAAAGCTCATTAATAAGTTTATGATTTGACCAACATTCACCTAATTCTTCTATTAATTTGGGTCCATAGGTCAAATGCTGATGTCCTCCAGCTATATAAATATCATTATGTTCAACAAAACTAGTAGCAGGTAGAACAATGTCAGCGTATCTCGCAGTTTCAGTAAGAAATTGCTCATGTACACATACAAAAAGATCTTGCCTCTCAAATCCTTTTCTTACTAATGTAGTTTCAGGGGCTACTACCAAAGGATTCGTATTTTGAACTAGTAAACCTTTAATTTCTACTCCATTTTTTAAAGCAGATTTATTACCAGTTAATATTGGGCCTATTCTTGATTGATCTAAGGTTCTTATGTTTTGATTTTGAAAATGTAACCCTTCAATCAAGTTTTTATTTATATTGTATATTCCACCATTATTATAAAATGCGCCACCGCCTAATTCTTTCCAAACTCCTAACAATGTTGGAATACAAATTACAGCGTGCATATTAAACGAGCCATTTCTATGTCTGGTAAAACCATAACCTAATCTAAAAAATACTTTTTTAGTATTACTTATAAGGTTAGAAAGAGATAATATTTTTTTATATTCAACACCTGAGATACCAGTAGCCCATAGTTTATCTTTTTTAAGTAAGTGCCCTTTTAATTCTTTGAATCCTGTTGAGTATTTTTTTAAATATTCTTTGTCTATTTTATTATTTTCAATTAATAGCTTCATAATGCCACATGCCAAAGCACCATCAGTTCCTGGTTTTAATTTAATATGAAGATCAGCAATTTTCGCTGTTTTAGTAAGGTATGGATCAATTACAACTAAAAATGCTCCATTTTTCTTTCTTGCTGTTTGAACATGTTTCATAAAATTTACTTGAGTTGATGCTGGATTTCCACCCCACATAATTATAACTTTAGAGTATTTTACTTCTCTTGGATCTGGTCCTGAAAGAGAGCCAACTCCAGCAATCCAACCAGCTTGTGGCAAAGTATTACAAATTGTAGAATACTGTCCAGAAAAATTAAACTCATGTCTAAATCTATTAATGCCGTCTCTTTGTATTAAACCCATAGTACCAGCATAGAAATACGGCCAAATAGCTTCAGATCCAAACTTACTTTTAATTTTTAAAAAATTATCACTAATAGTCTCAAGGGCTTCGTTCCATGAAATTCTTTTAAAACTTTTACCTCCTTTTTCGCCAACTCTTTTTAATGGGTATAATAACCTATTTTTGCTATGAGTTCTTTCTCTATACCTTGACACTTTAGAACAAATCACACCTTTGGTATAAGAATTTTCTTTATTTCCATTAACTTTATATATATTTTTATTATCATGCTCAATGTCGAGCGTACAAGTGCTAGGACAGTCATGAGGACAAGCTGATGTTGATGTTAATTTCATATATATATCTTATATTAAAAAAAAAAAATAAACATGCTAGAAAAAAATATATTAAAAATAATTGAAATTCTTATTTTAGGTTTTATTTTCCCTATTTTTATAGTTTTTTTTTCTTTATCTAATTACATATTGATTTTTTTATGGATAATATTTTTATATAGCTTAGTTATTTATCTTGTATTCTATAAAGAAAATAATATTTTTAAAAACTCTTTTAAATTAATTAAATATAAAAAATATTTTTTAATAATTATTATTAGATGGTTATTAGCCTTAATTTTACTGTATTATTTTACTAAGTTTTTTTTTCCTGAGAAATTATTTTCACTGCAAAGAGATAATAACTCTTTACTTTATAAAATTATTATATTTTATCCAATATTTTCTGCCTTGCCTCAAGAGTTCATATTTTGTACATTTTTTTTTAATAGATATAAAAGTCTTTTTAGAAATGAAAAAAAAATGATTTTTATGAGTTCTATAATTTTTTGTTTTGCTCATATTTTTGTAATTAATTGGGTAGCACCATTATTAGGTATATTTGGAGGATTTTTATTTGCCTTAACTTATAGTAGAACTAAATCACTGATATTAGTTAGTTTTGAACATGCATTATATGGAAATACATTATTTTTTTTAGGTCTAGGATGGTTCTTTTGGGGGGGATCTGTTGGGAATTAAATATATGAATTTAATTGATAAATATAAAACAACAGAGTTGAGTAAATGCCAAAAAAAATGAGTACCTAAAGGAAATATAGTACAATATTTAAAATCAACTGTTCTTAAAAATAAAGATAGCGTAAATAAAACAGGGATTAAAAAAAAAGACTTGAGTAATCTTCTTTTATTTTTAATTAAATAAAAATAAAACACTAAAAAGTATAAATGCATAAGTATGGGAAAGTAAAAAGCAGAATCTTTCAATATTGTATCTTTGAAATTTAAGCCAAATAGATAGCAGAATATAATGAATATAGCACTACAACCTAATGATAGGTAAAAATTAACATTTAATTTATTATAAAGAATCAATAGAAAATAAAAAATAAATAGTATTATAAAAAAGACATCCACTATAGCAGTAATTATATTTGGAATTGAATGTAATAGCATACTTCCTAAACCAATACCAAATAAAATAAGAGGTAATATTTTATTAGATATTTTTTTATCTTTTAATAATAATATAGAAAATAATATGAATGATAGATTGGTAAACAAATTTAATGGTTCAGCTAAAAAGCTTAAACTGTTCCTTTCACAATAATAGTAGTTATGTTCCATTTTTCTCTAATTTTATTAGGTATTCCTTAATTTTATTTCCTAAAATATATCCACCTATCTTACCATTACTACAAATAACTCTATGGCAAGGTATTATTAATAAACATTTATTTTTTGAACAAGCATTACCTATTGATCTGGGTGAGGTTTTTAGAAGTTTTGCTATATCTTTATAGGTTTTAGTGCTTCCATAATGAATTTTTGATATTTCATTCCATACTTTTTTTTCAAAATCTGTTCCAATTAACTGTAATTGAAATTTAAAATTAAAAGTTTTACGCAAAAAATATTTTTTTACTGTCTTTAAAAAAATCTTATGCAAATCATTATTATATATTTTTTCTTTCTTGTTATTGCTTGGATAAAAACCGATAATTTTTTTTTTAACTGTGATTAAAGTAAAATAACCTAATTTGGTTTTTATATTACTTATGATATAATTACACATATTATTAAATTTAATAATCAATATGACATTTTTTCAAGCTATAAATACTTGTCTTAATAAATATACTATTTTTTCTGGTAGGGCTAAGAGACCTGAATACTGGTATTGGAGATTGTTTGAACTATTCTTAGCTTTGTTAGCTTTTCGCTTGGATGCTATTTTTTTTGAAAATAATGAGACTGGATCTATATCTTTATTTGTCTTTTTTTTTACTTGCATTCCTGGTATATCAGTTAGTGTAAGAAGACTTCATGATATTAGTAAATCAGGCTGGTGGTTATTAATAAGTTTAACTGGAATAGGAAATTTTCTTTTGTTATATTGGTTTCTTTTGCCAAGTGAAAATAATGATAATATATATAATTAATAGGAGTTAAGATGGATTTAATTGATAAAGGTTTATTTATACAAAAATGTTTTATTGATGGGCAATGGGTGAATTCTGAAAGTGCAGATACTTTTGATATAATAAATCCTTCTGATCAAACAAAGGTTGGTACAATGCCAAACTGCTCAAAAAAAGATACTCTTAAGGCAATAGAAGCTGCAAAAAAATCTTGGATAAAATGGAAAAAAATAACTGGCAAAGATAGGTCTATTTTCATTAGGAATTGGCATAACCTAATTTTACAAAATATAGATGATCTAGCATTAATTATGACCCTAGAAAATGGTAAACCTATCAATGATTCTAAAGGTGAAATAACTTATGCTTCTTGGTTTACAGATTGGTTTGCTGAAGAAGCTAAAAGAACTTACGGAAAAACTATTCCATCAACTATGCAAGGAAGAAGGATTATAACAATTAAACAACCTGTGGGTGTATGTGGTATAATTACACCATGGAATTTTCCTGCCGCGATGATTACAAGAAAAGTAGCTCCTGCTCTTGCAGCAGGTTGTCCAGTAGTAATTAAACCAGCAGGAAGTACACCTTTCTCTGCTACTGCTTTAGTGGAACTAGCTAGAAGAGCAGGTATACCTGACGGAGTTATAAATTTAATATCAGTTTCTGAAAAAGATGTTGCAAAAGTAGGTAATGAAATGTGCGAAAATGAAGACGTAAGAAAAATTTCTTTTACTGGTTCAACTAATGTAGGTAAGATTTTAATGTCAAAAACAGCTAGTACCGTAAAAAAAGTTTCCATGGAGTTAGGTGGACATGCTCCCTTCATTGTTTTTGATGATGCAGACATAGATGATGCTGTTTTAGGAGCTATGGCCAATAAATATAGAAATAGTGGGCAAGTATGTGTGTCAGCTAATAGAGTTTATGTTCATGAAAGCATATATAATAAATTTGCAAGTAAATTAGCTGAAAAGTCTGCTCAATTGAAAGTAGCAGACGGAAGAATTGAGGGAGCACAGATTGGACCATTAATAACTCCACAAGCACTAGAAAAGGTAAAAGAACATGTAAGTGATGCTGTTCAAAAAGGTGCTAAAGTTTTAACAGGAGGAATGAATGATAATTCGGGTGTACAGTTTTATAAACCTACAGTATTAACAGATATTAATAATAAGATGAAAATTTACTATGAAGAAACATTTGGGCCTGTTGCTCCTCTTATAAAATTTAAAGATGAAAATGAGGTTATTGAAATGGCTAATGATACAAAATATGGATTAGCAGGATATTTTTATAGTAGAGATATAGGAAAAATATGGCGTGTAGCTGAAGCTTTGGAGTACGGTATGATAGGAATTAATGCAGGAGTAATATCAACTGAAGTAGCTCCTTTTGGTGGTATAAAAGAATCGGGAATAGGTAGAGAGGGAGCTGAAGAAGGAATTGATGAATATTTGGAAATAAAATATTTGTGTTTTGACGGCGTAGATAAATAGTTTCTTGAGAAATTTTGAAAAAAAAATATTTTCTGTTATTTCACTAGATAAAGATATCGGTGGTATATCTAAGATGATAGAAATCTCTACTTCAGTTTTATCTAATAATTCTAATTTAATTAATTTATTTTTAATTAATAAATCGCAGACGGAGAAAGCATTAGTCTCATCATTAAAAATGAAAAATATAAATATAAATAAATTATCTTTTATTGAAAAAAATCTATTAAAAATAGGATATCTAAAAAAAAAATATAAAAAAAATATATTAGAATCTGATATTATATTTATTCATAATTATAAATTGTTAAAATATTTAAAAAATTATTTAGATTTAAAACCATTTATTTTCTTTTTTCATACTGACAAAGAAAAACAAATTTATGGTTTAGAAAAAATTAAAAAAGTATTTACTGTTAATAATTTTACTATGAATTTAATTAATAATAAATATAAAGAAAAAAAAGCCCATTATTTACCTAATTGTATTGATACTAAAAACAAAAAATATTCCTTTAAAAAAAATAATAAAAAAAAATTAATAGTTGGTGCTATGGGAAGATTAGTGGAAAAGAAAGGATTTGAAAATTTAATAAGTGTATTTAAGAGAATTCAAAATTTAGAACTACAAATAGCTGGAGATGGTCCTTTAATGAATCATTTAGCAAAAAAAGCTAGAGGTTACAACAATATTAAACTGCTAGGATGGATTAAAAATAAAAATCAGTTTTTTAAAAAAATTGATATATTTTTTTGCTCATCCAGCATAGAACCATTTGGATTAGTAATATTAGAAGCTATGCTTTATAGCGTTCCTGTTATTAGCACAAACTGTAAAGGACCTATTGATATAATAAATCATATGAAAAATGGAATACTAGTTAAAATAGATGATAAGCCAGCTATGGAAAAAGCAATTATATTATTAGAAAGGAATGCGTTTTTGAGAGAAAAAATTAGTAAAAATGCATATGATGTTTTAAAAAATAACTATAGCATTGAGGTTTATAAAAAAAATATTTTTTCTGAAATAAAAGAATATCTATGAATAAAAATAAACAGGATAAATTTGATTTGATAGTCATAGGGGGAGGTTCTGGTGGAGTAAGAGCTGCTAGAATTGCCTCTCTACATGGAGCTAAAGTAGCTTTGTGTGAAAAGGATAGAATGGGAGGGACTTGTGTTATAAGGGGATGTATACCAAAAAAGCTATTATTTTATTCATCCCAATTTCAAAATGATTTTTTATATTCCGAAAGTTATGGGTGGTCTGCTAAACAGATAAGATATAATTTTAATAAAATGATAAAAAATAAAAATAAAGAGATTGATCGTTTGGAAAATATATATGAATCAAATATTAAAAACTCAGGAGTTACTATTTTTAAGGGGAATGCTACTTTTGTTAATAAAAATCAAATTAAAATTAACGGAGAAATTATTAAAGGAAATAAGATAATAATTGCATGTGGAGGAACACCTGTAAGTTTAGAAATACCAGGAAGTAATTTAATGGATGACTCTGATAAGATAATGAACTTAAAAAGATTTCCAAAAAGTCTGACCATTGTTGGTGCTGGATATATCGCGATAGAATTTGCTTTTATTTTTGCAAATTTAGGAACAAAAGTAAATTTAGTAGTTAGAAAAAATATATTAAGAGGTTTTGATGATAGTTTAGTTGAGGAAATTAGAAAGAACTTAATATCAAAAAAGGTTAAAATCTTTTTTGATAGTCAAGTAGAGGAAATAAAAAAACATAAAAGTAATTTAAAAATACACTTAAAAAATAAAAAATTTGTTTCAGAAAAAGTATTAGCTGCGATAGGTAGGCAGCCAAATATTAAAAATCTTAACATTGGCAAAATAGGAATTAATTTAAATAGTTCAGGAGCAATAAAAGTTAATGCAAAATTACAAACTAATATTTCAAATATTTATGCTATCGGAGATGTTACTGACAGGATAAATTTAACTCCAGTTGCTATTGCAGAAGGACACTCTTTAGCAGATAGATTATTTTCTTCTAAAAAGAGAGATGTAGACCTTTCTTATGTTGGCTCAGCAGTCTTTTCATCACCACCTATTTGTTCAATAGGATTAACAGAGGTAGAGGCATATAAAAGATATAAAAGAGTAGATGTTTATGAAAGTAAGTTCAACTCTTTAAAATATTCTATTGTAAAGAATAAGAATTCAACATATATAAAATTGTTGGTTAATAATAAAAATGATCGTATTATAGGAGCACATATGTTAGGAGAGGAAGCTCCAGAAATAATACAAATTATTGGTGTTGCTATAAATGCAAAAGCAACTTTTAAAAATTTTGTGAATACAATGGCTATTCATCCAACTGTTGCAGAAGAATTTGTTACTTTTAAAGAACCAATAAGAAGAAATTACTAATGGGATTGCTATGAAAAAAGAATGGAGTAAAAATAATTGGAGAAACTTTAAGATAAAACAACAACCAACTTATAATAACTCTAATGATTTAAAATTAGTTGAGAAAAAAATAAATAAGCTTCCTCCTTTAATTTTTGCAGGTGAAGTTAGAAGTTTAAAAGATAAACTTAAGAAAGTCTCTTTAGGAGAAGCTTTTTTACTTCAGGGTGGAGATTGTGCTGAAAGTTTTTCTGATTTTAGTGCGAATAATTTAAGAGACTCCTTCAAGGTAATTTTACAGATGTCTGCAGTTCTGACTTATGCTTCATCTCTTCCTGTTGTAAAAGTAGGAAGGATGGCTGGCCAATTTGCTAAACCAAGATCTGATGACTTTGAAGAGAAAAATGGAATAAAGTTACCCTCATACAGAGGTGATATAATAAATGATATCAAGTTTGATGAAATCTCTAGACTGCCTGATCCAAATAGAATGCTGGAAGCTTACAGTCAATCTGCGTACGCTTTAAATTTAATAAGAGCATTTGCTTCTGGAGGATTTGCCGACTTAGAAAAAGTACATAATTGGAACCTGGATTTTATCAAAAAAGGTACCCAGGATAAATATTTAGATTTAGCTAATAGCATAACTGATGCTCTTAAATTTATGAAAGCCTGTGGTTTTAATAAGCAAAATGTTCCTGAATTTAAACAAGTGGAATTTTATACTAGTCATGAAGCTTTACTTTTGAATTATGAGGAAGCCCTTACTAGAGAAGACTCTTTGAAAGGAGGTTGGTATGACTGTTCCGCTCATATGCTATGGATTGGAGAGAGAACTAGAAGTTTAGATGAAGCTCATGTGGAGTTTATGAGAGGTATAGAAAATCCTATTGGTGTAAAGATAGGACCTGGTGTGGAAATTGATTATTTAAAGAAATTATTAGATACTCTCAATCCTTCAAATGAGAGAGGCAAGATTACACTTATAACAAGAATGGGATCTGAAAATATTTATGAAAAATTACCAAATTTAATAAATAAACTTCAAGAAAATCAAAATAGTGTAATTTGGTCATGTGATCCTATGCATGCTAATACATATAAATCAAGTACAGGGTTTAAGACTAGATCATTTGATAAAATCCTTGCTGAAATAGAAGCATTTTTTAATGTACATCACCAAGAAGGAAGCTTTCCAGGAGGCATTCATTTAGAACTAACGGGATTAGACGTGACTGAGTGTGTAGGAGGTTCGCAAAAAATTAAAGAAGAGAATCTATCTGATAGATATCATACACATTGCGATCCTAGACTGAATGCAAGTCAGGGTTTAGATTTAGCATTCAAGCTTTCTGAGTTTTTAAAAGTTAAACGAGGCTAAATTTTTTGAATAATAATGAATTAGAAGAATTTTTAGATTTAAATACTGATCATTATTTTAAGAAAACTAAACAGATAATTCTTAAAAATAAAGATATTCAAGTTACATATGCAATCTTTATGCGAAGACCAGTATTATTTTGTCCTTCTCTTGCTATAAATTGGTTAAGAAAGGTAGAGAAAAGTAGAAATACTAGATTTCGTATTGACATGTCTTATGAAGAAGGAGAGTGGGTAGGTGCGGGAGAGCCACTAATGTTTTTAAGTGGAAAGTTTTCTAAATTAGTTGAATTAGAAACCACGTATCTTCAACTTATTGGACCTGCTTCAGTAGCGGCTTATAATGCTTATAAAATGTGTGTTGACTTACCTAATACTACATTTATGGCCATGGATGCTAGACATTGTGCTGGCGCTTCAATGCATGAACTCATGGCTTATGGAGCTAGCGTTGGATCGAATAAGGCTAAAAAAGAATTAAAAGCAAAAGGCTTTATTGGTTCGTCATGTAAATCTACAAGTTATTTATTTAAAAATAAGCAACCTCTTGGGACTATGCCACATGCTCTAATAGGTTATGCAGGTTCAACTCTTGAAGCAGCTAAATTTTATCATAATAGTTTTCCAAATGAACCCTTAATTGTTTTAGTAGATTATTTTGGAAAAGAAATAAGTGATACTTTAGAGGTATGTAAATACTTTGAAAAATTAATAAAAAAAAAAAATCTTTACATTCGCTTAGATACTCACGGTGGAAGATATATAGAAGGTCTTGATATAGAAAAGTCTTATAATATTCTTGAAAAATTTAATCCTAGTTGTATAAGAACATATAGGAATGAACAAGAATTAAAGTGGTTAGTAGGAGCAGGTGTTAGTGCAGCAGCTATTATTTATTTAAGAAATATCTTAAACGAAAATGGTTATAATAGTGTTAAAATAATAGCATCATCAGGTTTTACTCCAGCTAAATGTAAACTTTTTTCAGTTGCTAAGGTACCTATTGATATTATTGGAACAGGTTCTTATATTCCAGATTTTTGGGAAGAAACTTATGCTACTTCAGATATAATTAGATATAATGGTAAAAACTTAGTTAAAAAAGGAAGAGAATTTTTACTCAGAAATAAATAATATGGAATCTTATAAAATTGCTTTAGCTCAAATAAATCCTATTCTTGGAAATTTGACCTATAACAAAAATAAAATACTTAAAATTTTAAAAAAAGTAGTTAATAAAGCTGATATTGTTGTTTTCCCAGAATTAAGTATTGTTGGTTATCCTCCCGAAGACTTAATTCTGAGAAAAAAAATACATTATGAGGTTTCTAAACATTTAAAAATAATAAAAAAATTTGCTAAAGATAAAGGACTAGCAGTTATTCTAGGAGCACCACAACCTCTGAAAAAAGGAATAGGTAATGCAGCAATATACTTCAATGGCAGCAAAACAAAGACAATTTTTAAAAACAATTTGCCTAATTATGGTGTATTTGATGAAAAAAGAGTTTTTAAAGAAGGGCCCCCTTATAACTTTATAAAGTTTAAAAAATTTAAAATTGGTTTAATGATTTGTGAAGATATATGGACTAATGACATAGCAAAAAGAATAGCTAAAAATAAAGTAGATTTATTTATATGTATAAATGCTTCACCCTATGATCATGAAAAACAAATCAAAAGATATGAAGTAGCAAGAAATATCACAACTATATCAAAAAAACCAATTATCTATGTAAATCAAATAGGAGGACAAGATGAATTAGTATTTGATGGAGGTTCTTTTGTCTTGAACGAAAACGGAGATATTATAAGTAAATTAGATACGTGGAAAGAAGATATTAAAATAGTAAAAATTTCAAATAATAATTTAAAAAATTATAAAAGAGTATGTATAACAAAAAAAAATTTTTATGATAAAAATTATAATACCTGGAATGCTCTCGTAT
>CACGBM010000013.1 GCA_902571315.1 Rhodospirillaceae bacterium | reverse complement strand
AAAACATCATATGAGGTTTTTCTGTTATTAGTCTTCTATACTTTATTTGCCAGTCATATTTAGATTTAGTCATTATTTACCTATTTTTAATTATTAGGATCATTACCATATTTAAGAAAAAAAAGTCAATCAACATATTACTCATTTTTTCTATTTATTTGCTGTTTTTTCATTATTATATTCATAATTCCTGTTATTATGTTAGCTAAAAATGATTATGAATAAATAAATAACTAATGATGAAGTAATAAAAATATTAACATGACAGTAAAAATATATATACCTTCCTGGTGGAGTGAAGGCTGTAATGAACTTTCAAGTGATGACCCCATTATGAAAAGCTTAATAAATAAATTTAATGATAATAAACTTAGTAGTATTAGAAATCCATTTTATTCTTTATGTAAGTCTATTGTAGGTCAACAAATTTCAGTAGCAGCTGCAAGTGCTGTATGGGATCGTCTGGAAAATAAATACAATATTTTTGATGGTCAGTTTTTTAAATCAAGTGATTTAAATCAACTTAAAAAAATTGGTTTATCAGAGAGAAAAGCTTCTTATTTAATTAATTTGTCAGAAAAATTGAAAGATTTTAATTCTTATGATTATTGGAATAATTTAAATAATCAGGAAATATACTCATTTTTAATTAATATCAAAGGCATAGGTCCTTGGAGTATTAAAATGTTTATGATTTTTTGTTTAAATCGCCCAGATATTTTTTCTGCCGATGATATAGGTCTTCTTAAAGCTATGGAGAAAAACTATTTTAATAATATTCGTCCAACCAAGGATGATGCAGAAAACTTTTCATTGAAATGGAAACCCTGGCGTACTATAGCTAGCTGGTACTTATGGAGGAGCATAGATCCAGAAGTTGTTCTTTATTAAATATTTTTTGGCCAAATATTTGTTAAAGAAAATACTTTTTCCAAATATGCTGAAACTTGAAAGCATCTTTTATCCTCATAGTGAGGCGCTACTACTTGAATTCCAACCGGAAGACCAGAGCTAGAAAAACCACAATTAATTGTTGAAGATGGATGTTTTGTAAGATTAAAAGGATATGTAAAAGGAGTCCAACTAAATAAATCTTTACTCTTATAATCTTTCGGAATTACTGCATCACACTCTAAAGGCAAAACCGGCATTGTTGGTCCTATTAGGACATCAAACTTTTCAAATAAATAAGATAAGTATGTTGCATTTTCTGCTCTTTTTGCTTCGGCAGCTAAAAAATCAAATACAGAATATTTATTACCCTCATCAATGAATTGCAGAAAGTTTTTATCTATTTTGGAAAATTCTTCATCATGTATTTTTTTTGATAAATTCGCTGCGCCTAGATACCACATTGTTTTAAAAATATCTGCTGGATTATTTGGCCAATTTATTTTGCTATCAAAAGTTAATCGTAAACCTTCTTGTTTTAGTTTTTTTAAAATATTTTCATAAACAACTTCAACTGAATTTTCTAAAGAAATTTGATTGAAAAAATTTTTCATGCCCCAATATTTAAAAACACCAATTTTTAAATTTTTAACTTCATTTAAATCAAACTCATTATAAATTTCTTTATCGTAAGGAAGAGAGTACCAATCATCTTTATCTGGTTTTGCAATAACATTCATTAAAAGTCCTCCATCTGCTACTGTTCTAGTTATTGGGCCTATATTTGCTACTGTACCAAATGGAGAAATAGGATAAGCAGGTACTTTTCCAAAAGTAGGCTTATGTCCAAATAGTCCACAAAAACTGCAAGGAATTCTAACAGATCCTCCTCCATCTGTACCTATCGATAAGGGACCCATACCTGCTGCAACAGCTGTAGCAGAACCTCCTGAACTTCCTCCTGAATTAAGTTCAGTATTCCATGGGTTTAAAGTGGCTCCATATCTTTTACTTTGTGTAGTTCCTTTGTGCCCAAATTCAGGAGTTGTTGTTTTACCTAAAACTATACCCCCTTGTTCCATAATTTTTTTTACTACTGGAGCATCTTTATCACTTGTAATTGGCAGGCTTTCAATAAATGAACCTCTCCTTGTAGGATAATCCTTTGTAACTAACAAGTCTTTAATGCTAATTGGCACTCCGTCTAAAATTCCTTTAACTTTTCCGGAACTCCAGCGTTCTGACGATAATTTTGCTTGTTGCAAAATTTTTTCCTTATCGAAACAAACAAAAGCATTAAATTGGGAATTTTTATTTTCTAATTGTTTAATTATGTCCAAAGATACTTCTAATGGATTGGTTTTCCTAGTTTTATACATGCTTAACAAATCAAAAGCTGATAATTTGTACAATTCATTTTTCATATTTATATTTTAATTTTTATCATTATGATTACAATATATATTTCAATTAAAGGTAAACAAATGAAGCAGTTTATTGATTTTTATATGGTTGTAATATCACCATGGTGTTATTTGGGCTTAAATAGATTATTTTCAATTTCAAAAACATATGATATTGAAATTAATATTAAACCTATTGATTTATTTCCTATCTTTAAAGAATATGGTACTAAAGGTGTAAATGAGAGACCTCTTCCTGTTCAAAAAAATAGAATTAATGAAATTAAAAGGTGGGGAAACTATTTAGATGTAAAAATTAATGAAAAACCAAAGTTTCACCCTGTAGACCCAAATATATCATCTAAAGTGATAATTGCTTCTCTATTATTTGATAATGACTTAGAAAAGACTTTTGCTCTTACAATTAATCTCTGTGAAGCTATTTGGGTAGAAGACTTAGATGTGTCAGATGAAAATGTTATTAACAAGATTTGTGAACAACTAAATCTAAAAGAAAGCACAAAAAATTTATATAATAAAGATGAAAAAGTTATTGAAGTATTAAAAAATAATACTTCAGATGCAAAAAAAAATAATGTATTTGGTGTTCCTACTTTTTTATATAAAAATGAATTATTTTTTGGCCAAGACAGAATTTTTATGTTAGAACAGGCAATTAAAACTAAAGCATGAAGTCTTTTTTTTTAATTTTTACTTTTTTTACTTTTGCTAAACCTGTTTATGCTAAAAATATTATTTTTGAAACATCAGGAATTGCAAAAGTTGGTCAAGATTGTTTTGTGAGTGTTTTTATAAAAGATGAAACGGACTTAAATATTAAAGAATTACATCTAAATATTTTTTCAACAGATATAAATGAAAAATTATTAGGCAGATCAAATATAATATTTACAAAGTTAAATAAAAACCAACCTTTTGTAACTAATTTACCCATTAATTTTGAGAATAGAGAAGAATGTAAAGCTATAAAGAATCTAAAAATACATGTAAAAAACTGCATTGAAATAAATCAAAATAAAGATCTATGCAAGAACCTAGTAAAAATAAAAGAAAATTTAAGTGGTAACCATCTAATTAATACAACCATAATAAAAGATTCTTCTTTCTTTAATTCTGATAACAATGAACTTTATTTAAAAGAGTTTGGAATATATTTGAAAAAACTAAATTCAGATTACGCTCAGCGTTATAAAATAAAAAATTATACTAGCGGTTTGATTGTAGTAGAAGTAAATAAATCTAATATATTCCTAGTAGGAGACCTAATTACAGAAGTAGAGATGACAGAAATTTATAATGTTTCTCAACTAAGAAAACAAATAGTAGAAGTTTTTGATAATAAAAAAAAACACATATTAATTAATTTTATTAGAAATAATAATGAAAAACTAGTTGCAGTGAAACTAGATTAGGCTACATGTAAATAATGAGTAAAGCAACAAAACAGGATTATAAATTTCTAAATAATATTGAAACTCCTAAGGATATTAAAAAATTAACTAGTGATGAATTAGGAGTTTTGTGTGAAGAGGTACGATCATTCATGATAGATAATGTATCTAAAACAGGTGGGCACCTTGGTGCTGGACTAGGAGTAGTAGAACTCACTATAGGCTTGCATTATATTTTTAATACTCCAAAAGATCAAATAATTTGGGACGTAGGCCATCAAACTTATCCTCATAAAATTTTAACTAAAAGAAAAAATAAGATGCATACTTTAAGACAAGGAAAAGGTTTGTCTGGTTTTACAAAGAGAGCAGAAAGTATATATGATCCATTTGGTGCCGCTCATGCATCAACCTCAATCTCCGCTGCTTTAGGAATATTAGTAGGTTCGGAAATCAGAAAAAAAAATAAAAAAGTTGTAGCAGTTATTGGTGATGGTGCAATGACAGCAGGCATGGCTTATGAAGCGTTAAATAATGCAGGTGCTATGAAGTACCCTCTAATAGTAATATTAAATGATAATGACATGTCGATAGCTCCTCCTGTAGGCGCCATGAGCGCATATTTATCTAAATTAATATCTTCTGGACCATATAGAGGGTTTAGAAATGTTGCAAGTCAACTTGCAAAAAAATTTCCAAAAAAAATAGCAATTACAGCAAAAAAAGCTGAAGAATATGCTAGAGGTTTTTTTACTGGCGGCACATTATTTGAAGAACTTGGTTTTTACTATATTGGACCTATTGATGGTCATAACTTAAATCATTTATTACCAATCTTAAAGAATGCTAGAGACCACTCCAAAAAAGGGCCTGTACTAATTCACGTAGTAACTAAAAAAGGGAATGGTTATATACCTGCCGAGAAATCAGATGACAAGTTCCATGGTGTGGGTAAGTTTAATGTTTTGACAGGAAAACAAAATAAATCAGAGAGCAATAAGTCCTACACGAAAATTTTCGCTGAAAACCTAATTGAATTAGCAAAAACTGATAAAAAGATTTGTGCTATTACTGCAGCTATGCCTACTGGTACAGGGCTTGATTTATTTATGAAAAAATTTCCCTCTAGAACATTTGATGTTGGAATAGCAGAACAACATGCTGTTACTTTTGCTGCAGGTTTAGCATGTGAAGGCATGAAACCTTTTGCAACAATTTATTCTACTTTTTTGCAAAGAGCATATGATCAAGTAGTTCATGACGTAGCTATTCAAAATCTACCTGTAAGATTTGCGATAGATAGAGCAGGTTTAGTTGGTGCGGATGGAGCAACTCACGCAGGATCATTTGATATAGCATTTCTATCAAACCTACCGAATTTTATAACCATGGCAGCATCTGATGATTTAGAGTTAGCTAGAATGGTTCATACATGCGCTGACATAAATCATGCTCCCTCTGCATTTAGATACCCAAGGGGTTCAGGCCTGGGCCTAGAAATTAATTATCCAGTAAAAAAACTTATTATAGGGAAAGGAAAAATAGTTCAAGAAGGAAATGATATTGCTATTATTTCTTACGGTGCTAGATTACAAGAGGTAAAACTAGCTGCAAAAAAACTAGAAAGTTATAAAGTTTCTACTACTATAGCTGATGCTAGATTCTGTAAACCTTTAGATAAAAAATTAATATTAGAACTATGTAAAAATCACAAGTTATTAATTACAATAGAGGAAGGCTCGATTGGTGGTTTTGGTAGCCATGTTTCAAATTTTTTAATAAATGAACATAATACTTTGTTACAAAATAATTTAATTGATTGTATTTGTTTACCCGATAAATTTATTGATCAAGATACTCCTTTTAATATGTATTCTGTTGCAAATATGAATAGTGAAAATATTGTTACTAGAATATTAAAAAAATTAAATATTAAGAAAAATTTAACAAAGGTTTAAATACAGTTTTTTCTTCAACTCCTTTCATAGTAGTAATCTGTACATCTTCAAAATAAACTTTTAAAAAATCTAACGTTTCTTTAATTAATACTTCAGGTGATGATGCACCAGCAGTAATACCAATATTTTGCACTCTATCTAACCATTTTTCTTTAATTTCATTTGCATTTGCTATTCTATAAACAACAACCTGTTTTTTTTTTACTATTTCTGCTAAGCGTTGCGTATTAGAAGAGTTTTCTGAACCAATTACTAGTACTAAATCACATTTATTTGCAAGTTCATTTACAGCCTCTTGCCTATTCTGAGTAGCATAGCAGATGTCATCTAACTCAGGTCCTTCAATATCAGGTTTTTTTCTTTTCAATATTTCTATAATATTTTTAGTATCATCTAAAGATAGAGTAGTTTGTGTCACATATGCAACTTTATCTTTTTTGTCTAGTTGAATTTTATTGGCTTCTTCTTCATTTTGGATCAGTATTAATTTCTGAGATATTTGCCCTTGGATACCAACTACTTCTGGATGACCCTTATGCCCAATAAGAATAATTTTATAATCCTTGTTAAAATATTTTTCTGTTTGTTTATGAACTTTACTTACTAAAGGACAAGTGGCATCTAAAGTTAAGTGTTTGTAATCTTTAGCAACTTTTTTTATCTTTTTTGAAACTCCATGAGCACTAAAAATTACCCTTGAACCTAGAGGTATTTCTTCTAATTCCTCGACGAAAACTGCTCCTTTCTTACTCAGTTCTTGTACTACTCTTTTATTATGGACTATCTCATGTCTCACATAAATAGGAGGGCCGTACTTTTGTAAAGCTAATTCAACTATTTCAATTGCTCTTTTAACACCAGCACAAAATCCTCTAGGTGAAGCTAAATAAATATTAATTATTTTTTTCATATTCTTCTAAATATTGTGGTGTTATAAAAGCATCTAAAATTCCTGTTTTTTCATCAATTTTATTCCAGTTTATGATATTAAAGTTTATTACGGACAACCCACCTGTTGGATACAATGATTTAGCAACATACTCTAAATCAGGTCTACAATAAGAGATAAGAAATTTTAAGCTTTCTGAAATGCTAGGCTCATGACCCACTATAACTACTGAATTGAAACTATTATCTAACAATTTTACTTCTTTCAGAATTTCTTTAAAATCACATAAGTAAAGTTCTTTTTTTTGGCAAATTTTATTTTCATAATTGCTAAATATAATATTTGCAGTTGTTAATGTTCTGTTAGCTGAAGAAGTTAGGATATAATCTAAAATAATATCGTTTTTCTCAAACCAATTTTTTAAAAGCCTTGCACATTTTCTTCCATTTTCATTAAGCTGTTTTTCGTGATCACTTTTATTTTCTTCAAAATGATATGCTTCACAGTGTCTCAATAAAAATAGATTTTTCAATTACTACTCCATACCTTTGAAAGCGCTATTTAAATCAAAGATTAAATCATCAATATCTTCAATGCCAACAGAAATTCTTACGAAGTTGTCTAATATTCCAAGTTCTTTTCTTTTTTGTGGGTTAATTGACCCATGTGTCATTATTGCAGGATGTTCTATTAGACTTTCTACTCCTCCGAGAGATTCAGCTAAAGAAAATATTTCACAATTTTCTAAAAAGCGCTTTGTATTTTCCAGGTTACCTTTTAAATAAAAGGAAACTATTCCGCCGAATCCTTCCATTTGAGATTTGGCTAAATCAAATTGATCAAAACTATCTAAACCAGGGTATATTACTTTTTCTACAAAAGGAGAAGATTCCAAAAATTCAGCTACTTTCAAACCATTGTAATTATGCTGCTTTACTCTTATTGGTAAAGTTTTAAGTCCTCGCAATGCTAAAAAAGCATCAAAAGGCCCCTGAATAGCTCCAACAGAGTTCTGCAAAAAACCAATTTCTTCTGCTATTTTTTCACTATTGGTTATAGCAACCCCTCCTATCATATCAGAATGGCCATTTAAGTATTTTGTAGCCGAATGCATTACGATATCAATATTAAACTCTAAAGGTCTTTGGTTAATAGGACTTGCAAAAGTATTATCAACAACCTTTATAATTTCTCCTTTTATATTACCTAGTTGTTTTAAATCTACTAGAGTTAACATTGGATTAGTAGGTGTTTCAACCCAAATCATTTTGGTGTTTTTTGTTATATAGCTATTTATATTTTCAAAGTCTTTGTAATTTATAAATTTAAAAGTAATTCCGCTTTTGTACATTCTTACTTTTTCAAATAACCTTCTAGTTCCACCATATAGATCATCAATAGCTAAGACTTCATCCCCTACCTTTAGCAAAGATAATATTGTATCTGCCGCAGCCATTCCTGAAGCAAAAGCAAAACCAAACTCTCCGCTTTCTAAATCAGCAACACATTTTTCATAAGCTGTTCTTGTAGGGTTTTGAGTTCTTGAATATTCAAATCCTAGGTGTTTACCAGGACTTTTTTGTATGTAGGTTGACGTCGCATATATAGGAACCATAATGGCTCCAGTAGATTTATCTGGCTCTTGTCCAGCATGAATTGCCCTGGTAGACAAACCCTTTTTTTTTGTATTTTTAAGCATTGTTTTCCTTTTTCTTAAGATACCATAAAATATCTGTTTTGTTTATTACGCCATAAAAAGAGTTATTTTTATAAACAAATAAATATTTTTCTTTCATAATCAAGTTAACTATTTTTTTTAAATCAAATTGATAATCAATTTTTTTAACTTTAGTTATATTATTTTTAACTGTTTCTTTAAATGAATTTCTACTTACAATTTCCAATAGTGAACTTTCAGTAATTATACCCATTATTTTTTTTTCATCATTTTCAACCAATAAGAAATTAATTGAATTTTCATGCATTAATTTAAATGCCAAGGAACAAAAACTATTAATATTTATTATAGGTATAGATCTGTTACTGTTTATATTAGAAACAATATCTAAAAGATTGTTGCTTTTTTTTTTGAAATTAAATCCCTCTTTTACTCTCCAACTCTCATTATAAATTTTCCTTAAATATTTATCTCCAGCATCACAAATTAAAGTAACAACATTTTTTTTAACTTTTTGAGATTTACAAAACTTCAGAGCTGTTGCAAGTAAAGTTCCTGAAGAGGACCCTGCTAAAATACCTTCATTTTGCAATAGTTTTCTGCAACTATCTATAGCTTCAAAATCACTTATAGAATATGCATGATCTATCAAACTTGCGTCTAGTAAAGGAGGACAAAAATCTTCGCCTATTCCTTCAACAATCCATGAACCAACATTCTTATTGATTTTACCAGTTTTAATTAAATCTTTTAAAATTGAACCCTTTGGATCCGCTAAAACTAATTCACATTTTTTATTTTTTGACTTCAGGAACTTTCCTATACCAGAGATCGTACCTCCCGTGCCTACCCCTGCTACAAAAGCATGAATTTTTCCATTAAGTTGTTTATAAATTTCAGGGCCTAAATCTTTTATATGTGATTTAATATTAGCTTGGTTTGAAAATTGATTAATATAAAAAGCTTTTCTTTCTATTGCGATTCTTTTTGCAATTTCTAAATAATATTCTGGATGACCATTTACAACATCAGATCTAGCTACTATTACTTCAGCGCCTAATGCCTTTAGATGGTAAACTTTTTCTACAGTCATTTTGTCAGGAACTATTATAACCACTTTATAGCCTCTCTTTACTGCCATTATAGCAAGAGCAATCCCTGTATTACCTGCTGTTGCTTCTACTATTGTACCGCCTTTTTTTAGAAGACCTCTCTTTTCAGCTTCAATTATCATATTTTTTGCTGGCCTGTCTTTAATCGATCCTCCTAAATTAAAAGATTCTAATTTCAGATATAAATTGCATGGCCCGGTATCTAGGTTTTTAACTAAAAGAAGCGGAGTATTACCTATTAAATCAAGGCTATCTCTAACTATATCCATATTATTTCCTGACTGCTGGTGTTTCTATTTTTAAACCTCTGCCTCTCCAAGTCATATAAAGTTGTAAAGCATTATACTCTTTTGAGAAAATTTTAAAAGGGATTGCTCTTGCTTGCTCATTACAGAACTGAATTCTCTTATGTACGGAAGCTATTTTAGACCACCTCAGCAAGTATGAAGGAAAACCATTGATATGCCCTTGACTTACTTTTTCAGCT
Organism: Rhodospirillaceae bacterium; assembly: GCA_902571315.1. Classification (GTDB taxonomy): domain Bacteria; phylum Pseudomonadota; class Alphaproteobacteria; order TMED109; family TMED109; genus TMED131. Next base: position 11,714 of record CACGBM010000013.1, on the reverse strand, counting down.
CTAAGATTCTGTCCTACTCTTTCATCATGACATTGATTACAAGACAAACCCATTTGTCCTATTTTTTTAAAATATAGTGTCTTACCAAGATTGAAATATTCTTTATTCTTTTCATTAATTTTTATGTCTTGCTTGAGTCCTCTTGACTGATAGTACAGTAATACCGATAAAGCTAACAAATTTTTACTTTCAGGCTCGTATTTTTCAGCGCTCATATTTTCATGTCTACAAATGTTTATTTGCTGTTCTAAATTTATTAAATCACCTTTTTTAGTAATTTTAGGAAATTTAAGGGCGGCACCTCTCATTTCGGATGCTGCACCATGACAAGAGTTACATGATAGTTGAGAGAATTGTTCCTTCTTATTCCATAATAATGCTCCATTTTCTACCCAAATAAACCCTGGGTTCAAAAAATCATCATCTTGAATTTTTTGTGTTGAGGGTTCAGCAAAATGATATCCTGATATTAAATCCTCTGCTAAGCAATATTTTTTTAAAAATATTAACGAGGTTATACAAACAAAAAAAAAATTAAGTAAATTTATTTTATAAATCATATTTAACTGGTAAAACCTCATTGCCTTTTTCATTAATTACTTTTAAGTATCCTCTCTTGTAAGAAGTTGTTGCATGGTCATCTTTCCATTCAATCTCAATTAGCCCTGACTCTTTAGCAGTAATATAAAATGCAAGATATGGGTTAGCTGATACTCCTGAAAACCAATTAGCTTTAAATACCATTTTTCCATTATACTTTGCAATAACAGATTGAATTATTAGCCTAGGATAAATAACACCTGTTACATTATCTCTTCTTACACCTGTTTCCATCTCATGCTCAGCCAAAGTTTTAATTTTTACATTATCTCCAACTTTTACAATTTTTTTGTATTTTAATCTCCTGATTTTTTCCATTTTTAAGAACATGCTCCCAACATAACATCAACATATTTTTTTTCTGTTCCTATTCTTCCATCACTCATTTCAGCAATAATCATAATAAAAGAGCTTGTTCTCATTCTGCACCTAAATGCAACCTCTGCTTTTCCATTCTTAGGAAAAAATTCATAAATTGCTACCTCTGGGAAAGGGTTTTCTAAAGCTAAAACGTGAACTTTTTCAGGATAATCATCTTCTTTCATTGAACAATTAATCTTAAATGTCAAAGGTACTACGTTGCCATCCTCAACTGTATCAGGAACTTGAAGATCTACTAAATTCTTTGTTATTTTTTTTTCACCTATAATATTATTTATAATTCTTTCCGTTTCTATAGGGTTTGGTTCTATTCTAAAAGTTTGTCTATAAGACTGGAATCTATCTCTGTATGGATTACCATTAGGGAAGCTTACTTTAGCTATAGAAGCAACCAACAGGACTAAAAGCTTTTTAAGAGTATTTCTTTTTAATTTTTCCATGTCACTTTAAAGAATATAAGTATTCTACTAAATCTTCAACCTCTTGTGCAGAGAGAATGGTTTTATTAAAAAATTCTGCTGGAGTTCTTTCAAATTTTATTCTTTTAAAATAAGAAGGCATTATAGAGTCAGGATTTATTGATTTTGCATCTACTACCCTTAAACGAAGTTCCTCTTTGTTATAGCGAGAACCTATCCCACCTAAAGGTGGTCCAAAGTTTCCTTGAAACTTTTCTTCAATTGTAGGAACTTCATGACAAGAAAGACAGTTTACTTTTCTACTTATGAAGATTTTTTTTCCTCTTTCAATATTTCCTAGCAAATCTTTTTTTATTTTAACAGCTATAAAGTTTTTTTTATCTATCTCAAAAAACTTATTGGTCTCTGCTCTACAGATGCCTAAAAATAGATTTATAATAAAAAAGGAGGAGATTATCAAATTCATAATTTATTAAGTTTTAAAATAAGTTATAATAATTTTATATATGTTTTTAAAAAATAAAATAAAGATATTAATATGAAACCACTAACAGGCATAAGAATATTAGATTTTACAACATTGTTACCTGGGCCTTTAGCAACTTTAATGCTAAGTGATGCAGGAGCAGAAGTTATTAAAATAGAAAAAATAGGTGGTGAAGAAATGAGGAAATCTGAACCAAAAATCTGTGATAACAGTATTTTATTTGCAATGCTTAATAGAGGAAAAAAATCTATAGAAGTTAATTTAAAAAACCCAGTTTGTAGAGAGAAGATAAAAAAACTAATAAAAAAATCTGATGTCATAATTGAACAATTCAGACCAGGTGTAATGGAAAAATTGGGAATTGGTTGGAAACAAGTAAAAAAAATAAATAAAAAAATAGTTTATTGTTCAATAACTGGATATGGACAAGATGGCGAAAAAAAAAATAAGGCGGGGCATGATTTAAATTATTTAGCTGAAAGCGGATTGTTAAAGTTTTCTTGTACAAAGGATGGGGCTCCTATTTTACCCATTACCCAAATTGCAGATATAGCTGGTGGAAGCTATCCTGCCTTTATGAATATTTTGTTAGCTTTATTTAAAGCTAAGAATCAAAATAAAGGATCATTCTTAGATATTTCAATGTATGAGAACCTTATTCCCTTAGCTTGGTTAGGTTTAAGCAATCTAAATGCAAAAAATTTTGATGACAGTCAGCCACTATATCTAAATGGTAAACTTGCTAGATATAATATTTATGAAACTAAAGATAATAAGTATTTAGCATTAGGAGCATTAGAAGATAAGTTTTGGAAAAAGTTTTGCGAGATTATTAAAGCTCCTAAAGATGTAGTATTAGAAAAACTTCCTCATAGTATTTTAATAAAAAAAGTTGAGTCAATAATAAAGAAAAAAAATGAAAGTTTTTGGAAAAAAAAATTTGATAATGAAAATAACGTATGTTGTACTGCAATAAAAGACTTAAAAGAATTCATGCAAGACAAACATATCAAAAATAAAAAAATTTTCGCTAACAATATAAGTATAAATGGAAAAGAAATTTTTGCTATTCCTACCGCCTTAGACAGAAGGCTTGTGAAAATTAGAAAAAATAATACTGCTCCTATTCTAGGAGCTAACAATAACATAATTAAATTTCTATGAAAGTAGCTTTAATTACAGAAAAAACTATTAAAAAAAAAGTTTCCCAGTCTTTATTAAAAAATTATATGGGATCCGTTATTTTAGATTTAGAAAAAAATAATTCTTCTAAGCTATTAAATTTTAAAGCTTTTATTTTAATTTCCAAAACTATTCTTGATAGAAAAAACCTAAGTTTAAAAAAAATTGTAGGTCTTGCTAATAAAAATAATATAAAGTTAATAGAAATTGCATTTGAAAAATCAAATTTGACTGACGAACAATATCAATCTGATGCAGTTATACATGGCTTAAATAATGGGACAATAGAAGTAATAAAAAAAATAATCGATAGTTTAAAATAAAAAATGATACCTGCTAATAAAAATATTTCTAAAATTAAGACTTATGTACCAGGAAAATCTGGAAGTATTAAATTAAAGACTAAACCAACAAAACTATCCTCAAATGAGTCTCCTATTAAATTTAGTAAAAATACTATTAATAAAATAAATCAAACTCATTTAGATCTCGCTAAGTACCCTGACCCCGAATGTAATAAATTAAAGAAAAAAATATCTAAATTATATAATGTAAATTCAAAAAATATAATATTCGGGAATGGTTCTGATGAGCTTTTTTATTTAATTTCATATTGTTATTTAAATAAAGATCTACAAGGACTTTACAGTAAACATGGATTTTTAATTTATCCTATCGCCATTAATGCCGCGTCAGGCAGATGTATTTTTGCTAAAGAAGAAAATTTTAAAGCAAATATTGATGAATTAATTAAAAAAAGTAATCAAAATACTAGAGTATGTTTTATAGCTAATCCTAATAATCCTACAGGCACTTATTTAACTAAAAGTGAGATAAAAAAATTGAGAGAAGGATTACCTAAAAAATGCTTATTAGTAATTGACTCTGCTTATTCAGAGTATGTTACAGAAAAAGATTATTCTGACTCTCTATCTTATGCAAAAACAAGAAATGATGTAATTGTTACTAAAACTTTTTCAAAAATTTTTGGTATGGCTGCACTTCGCCTTGGTTGGGCATATTGTCCGGAGCAAGTAGTTCAAACCCTTAATAAAATTAGGCCTGCTTTTAATATTAATTCTTATGCACAAGAAATAGCAATCAATCTTTTAGATGACAAAGAGTTTTTAAAAAATTCAATAGCTCATAATTTGTATTGGAAAAAATGGTTAACTAACAGTTTTAATGATCTTGGTTTTGAGGTAATTCCAAGTGTAGCAAACTTTATAATGGTAAAATTTAAAAGTGAAAATCTAGCAACAACACTTGCAGATTCTTTAGAAAAAAGTAACATATATATACGAAAGTTAAATAATTATAAGTTAAGTAATTGCCTTAGAATTTCTATAGGTTCTGAAAAAGACTTAAAAAATTTAGTAAGGACATTAAAAAAAATTATAGCGGGAAAAAATAAATGATATTATATGATTATCCAACAGCACCCAACCCTATGAGAGTCAATTTATTTATTAATGAAAAAAAAATATCGATAGAAAGAATTATAGTAGACCTTTCAAAACATGAAAATTTAAAACCCAAATATTTAAAACTTAATCCTTGGGGAACAATACCTTTTTTAATGGTTAAAAATAAAGTTATTTCAGAATCAATTGCTATTTGTAAATACTTGGATCACATATCACCTACTCCTAGTTTATTTGGTTCAAATCCTATAGAAAAAGCAACTATAGAAATGTTTAGAAGAAAGGTTGAATTTGACGGAATGCAAGCTGCTGGAGAAGCATTCAGAAATTCAGTAAAATCTTTTAAAGATAGAGCATTTGCTGGTCCAGGAAAAATACCACAAATACCTCAATTAATTGAAAGAGGAAAAGCTAGAACTGAAGTTTTTTTTGACTTTCTTAATAAAGTGCTTAAAAAAACTAAATATGTTGCAGGAAATAAATTTAGCGTCGCTGATATTGATGCTTATGTAACTTTAAGTTTTGCTAAGTGGATAAAAATAGATGGCACAGAAAAAAGAAAAAATATTAAAAATTGGTCCATTAAGTTAGAAAAAAGAAAATCTTTTATTAAGTATAATAATCTTTTTAGAAAGTTTTAAAGTATAAATATCATGAGTAATATAGAATTATTTGGATCAGATAAGGTTAAAGATTTAGTGACAGACACTTTACAGGGTTGTGACGATGGTGAACTGTATATAGAGGACAATGTATCAGAAAGCTTTCTTTTTGACGATGGTGTTCTCAAAAACACATCTTTCAATGAACATAAAGGATTTGGTTTAAGAGGAGTAAAGGACGAATTAATAGGATATTCTCATTCAAGTGAATTTTCGATAGATGCCTTAAAGGAAGCCTGCAGAACAGTTTCGACTGTTAAATCTGGGCGCAGTGGTGCCTGTATAGTTGATCCAATCAAAACAAATAATAAATTATATACTGACAAAAATCCTCTAAATGTTAAAGACTTCAGCAGTAAAATTAAATTGTTAGAAGATATTAATAGTTTTGCCAGAAATTATGATAGCAAGGTAAAACAAGTTTCTGTAAATCTTTCAGGGTCATGGCAAAAAGTAGATATTTTAAGACCTTCAGGACAAAAACTATCAGATGTTAGACCATTAGTAAGATTAAATATAAGCGTTACACTTGAAGATAAAGGAAAAAAAGAGACTGGATCTGTGGGTTTTGGTGGAAGATATTCGTATCATGATTTCTTTATTGAACAAAATTGGAAAGAAGAAGTTCAAAAAGCTATATCACAAGCAAAAATTATGTTACAAGCTATACCTGCTCCAGCTGGAGAACAGGTAGTTGTACTTGGTCCAGGATGGCCTGGAATTTTATTACATGAAGCAATAGGTCATGGATTAGAAGGTGATTTCAATAGAAAAAAAATTAGTGTATTTACAGAATTAATGAACTCTTCTGTTGCCAGTGAGGAAGTTACTGTTTTTGATGATGGAACTATATCTGACAGAAGAGGTTCTTATACAATAGATGATGAAGGAACTCCTTCACAAAAAACTACATTAATAGAAAATGGAAAATTAGTAAGTTATATGCAAGATAGACAGAATGCTAGGCTAATGAAGGTTAAAGCCACAGGCAACGGAAGAAGACAATCATATGCACATCAACCTATGCCAAGAATGAGTAATACTATGATGGCAAATGGTAAACATGACCCACAAGAAATTATAAAAAGTACTAAAAATGGAATATTTGCTAAAACCTTTGGAGGAGGTCAAGTTGATATAACTAATGGAAAATTTGTATTTTCTGCAAGTGAAGCTTACTTAATTGAAGATGGCAGAATTACCTCTCCTATAAAGGGAGCTACGTTGATAGGGTCAGGGTTTGAGGTTTTAAAAAAAGTTGAATTTGTTGGAAACGACTTAAAAATGGATCCGGGGATAGGTACCTGCGGAAAAAATGGGCAAGGGGTACCTGTTGGAGTTGGACAACCAACATTAAAAATCAACGGATTAACTGTTGGCGGAACTAAAAGTAGTTAGTTTATAATCTGATTTCTATAATTTACATTAGGTTATTAAATTCTATTTTACCTTAATAGGACATTTCTTTTATTAAACTTGTGATATTGCCATTCCATGAATTGCTATAATCTACTAATAATTGTTCAGCTGGTGTCATTTTTTCCGTAATTGTTTCTTCTAAGACTTTTAAGAAATGAGTTTCGTTAAGGCCGCTTCCGTCAGTAATATTTCTCCTATTTAAGCCTTCTCTAGAATAATTTATTAACTCTAAGGCTATTTCATCTAAAATAATCCCTTCAATTTTAGCTTTTAGTCCATCTTTTGCAACATCATATGATAGTTTTTCTACCATTTCAAAGTTCCACTTTTTACATAAATCTAAGGCTTTATTTAAAGCTAAATCATCATAAAGCAGTCCTACCCAAAAAGCAGGCAAAGCACAGGTTCTCCTCCAACTACCTGCGTCAGCTCCTCTAACTTCTATAAACTGTTTAATCCTCACTTCAGTAAAAATTGTTGACAAATGATCTTCCCAGTCATTTATAGTAGGTTTTTCTCCAGGTAATTGAACTAATTTTCCTTTAAAAAATTCATTGAATGAACCTCCTGAACAATCAATATATTTACCTTCTCTTTTTACAAAATACATTGGAACTGAAATTGCAAAATTAATATATTTGAGAAAATTAAAATCTTCATCAAAAGCTACTTTTAAAACTCCACATCTATCAGGGTCAGTATCCATCCATATATATCTTCTTTTACTTAAAAAGCCATTTGGTTTTCCCATACTTAATGGAGAGTTAGCAAATAAGGCAGTTATGATAGGTTGAATTTTGACCGAAAGTAATGTTTTCATTTGCATGTCTTGTTCATCTGAATAATCTAAGTTAGCTTGAACAGTACAAGTATTTAACATCATATCTAAACCTTTCTTACCTTTTGTAGGCATATAGTTTTTCATGATTTTATACCTTGGTTTGGGCATCCAAGGAATGGCATCTCTAGTTTCTTGTGGTCTTAATCCTAGTCCTAATAATGTAATATTAAGTTTTTTACCTGCCTCCTTTACTAACTTCAAATGTTCATTAGTTTCTTTACAAGCACTGTGAATATCTTCTAAAGGAGCTCCTGATAGTTCTATCTGACCTCCTGGTTCTAATGTTATTGATTGCTTATCTTTTTTTAACCCAATTACCTTACCTTCTTCAATTACTTTCTCCCAACCAAACTTTGAAATTTCATTTAAAAAGCTTTCTATTCCATTTAAACTCTCATAATCAGCAGGGGTAAAAATATTTTTTTTTTCAGAGAAGTTGTAAGCAAACTTTTCATGCTCTGTACCTACCTTCCAGTCCTTTTTGTCTTTATTACCTAATTTAAACCACTCTACTAATTGTTCTTTAGACTCTATTGCCTTTTCTGAATTCATTTATATTTACTCTTTATAATTATTTATAATTGATATTGCTAAAACCGCAGCAGTCTCTGCTCTTAAAATTCTGTCAAAAAGCTTTATAGATTTAACATGACTGAAACTTTTTATAAGTTTCTCTTCTTTATCAGAAAAACCTCCTTCTGGACCTATTAAGAAAGAAATTTTTTTTTTATTTATTTTTGCAAGATTATTTTGCAAATAATCATCCTTTCTATTCTCATTACAAAAAAATAGAATATCAGAGTTTTGTTGAGTTTGCTTTAAAATATTTAATAAAGTACTTATTTTGTGCAGTCTCGGTAGAGTTAATCTTTCAGATACTTCAGATGCTTCTATAATATGAGAAAAAACTTTTTTTTCATTAAAATTTTTATTATTTGTCCTATCTGTAACTATTGGAGTTATTTGTTCAACACCTAACTCTGTAACCTTTTCAATCATCCATCTTATATTATGATTCTTTATTAAAGAAAAGTATAATTTTGGACCATACTCTTTAGTCTGTTTTCTTATTTGTTTTTTGCAAGTTAAGTGATCAATATTAAAATCAATTTCTGTTGCCCATTCTCCATCTATTCCATTAAAAATATTTACAACTTTTCCTTCAGACAATCTTAGAACATTTTTTAAGTAATGCTTATTATTACTATTTAATTTTATCTTAATTTTAGCTTTTAACTCTTTATTGATAAATAATCTTGGTATATTCTTACTGCTCATACAAATATGTCTATAATAAAAAAATTTTTTTTAGCATCACGATATGATAAACCCCACGGAATATTATTACTATATTTTCCTTGTATCTGGGGAATTAATTTAAATGATGTTAATACAACGACTGATATATTTCTATATTTTATTTTTTTTACAGGAGCCTGCGGCATGAGAGCCTTAGGTTGTTTATGGAATGATTTTAATGACAAAGATTTTGATATTAAAGTAAAAAGAACAAAGTCAAGGCTTATAGCCTCTAAAAAAATTACAAATAAAAATATTGTAATTTTTTGTTTCATAAATGGCTGCATAGGTTCAGTACCATTATATTTTATTCCAATAAATTCAATTATAACTTCTTTAATTATATTACCAATTATAATTATTTATCCTTTTATGAAGAGATTTACTTGGTGGCCACAGCTATGGTTAGGGATATGTTTCAATTGGGGAGTATTAGTTGGTTTTTCAGTTTATGAATACAATTTATTCAAGTTAGAATTAATATTATTTTATATAGGTTCTGTTTTCTTCACGATTGGATACGATACTATTTATGGGTTCCAAGATATTAAAGATGATGAAATAATTGGGATTAAATCTACTTCTATAAAATTTAAAAATAACGCAAAATTATTTTTATTTAGTATTTATTTTATTACTTTTTCTTTTTGGACATCTTCTTTAATTTTACTTCATAACAATATTTTAATAATAACAATATTTATTTTACTATGTCTTTTAATTTTAATTAAAGTACTTTTGACAAATATAAAAGAACCTAATGAATGCAAAAAAACTTTTATTTATAATAGTTATTTTAGTTTAAGTATCATTTTTGTCCTAATAGGAGCATAAAATTGAAGTTAGATATCTCTTTAATTACTCCTACATATAATGAGCAAAAAAATGTACACATAATAACAGAAAATATAAATTTACTAAAACCTAAAGAAGTAATTATCGTGGATGGAAACTCTACTGATAATACTAGAAAACTTTTAAAAAATTTAAAAATAATTAAAACTAAAGCATCAAGAGGCACTCAACTTAAAAAAGGAGCCAAACATAGTAAGCAAGAGTGGCTTTTTTTTATTCATGCAGACACTAAACTTCATATAGAAAATATTAAAGACATAAAGTATTTTATTAATAAAGAAAATATTCATAAAGTAGGTTTTTTTCATTTAAAGTTTAATAGCTCGTCTATTTTTGCATATTTCATATCTAAATGGGCAAACTTTAGATCGAGAGTTTTTAATATGCCTTTCGGAGACCAATGTTTATTAATTAATAGACTCTATTATGGAAGTATTGGTGGGTATGAAGAAATTGATAAGATGGAAGATATGGAAATAATGCTAAAAATACCAAATAAAAATAAATTTTTTTTTAAATCTTATATTGAAACTTCATTTAATAAATATAAAAATAATGGAATTTTAACTCAGTCATTTAAAAATATTTTCAATCAAATTTTTTTTCTATTAAGATGAAAAAAAAAATTTTTATAATGAGCAAAGCACCTTTTCAAGGATTAATTAAAAATAGATTATCTAAAGAGATAGGTTATAGAAAAAGTAAAAGATTAGTCACCAAATCTATCGAAAAAGTTAATAAAATTTTTCTGCATAAAAAGAAAGAATATAGCCTTTCATGGTATTTACTACCTTGCCAAAAATTTAGAACATATTCCTTTACTATAAATGAAGATACTATTTTACAACCTAAAGGCGATTTAGGTCAAAAAATTTGGAATTTACTAAAAATTCAAAATAGTTCATCTATAATAATAGGTACTGATATTCCTAGGTTAAATATAATTGCAATATCTTTAGCTTTTAAGAAACTTAAAACCTCCGATATAGTGATTGGTCCCTCATATGACGGTGGGTTTTGGTTAATAGGGCACTCCACTAAAAAAAAACATCTCAATCCTTTTAATAATGTTAGATGGAGCACCAAGAATACCTTATCTGATCTAATTATAAATTTAAAAAAAATGAAACTTTCTTATGAATTTACTCACAAACTAAGAGATATTGACAATAAAGCTGATTATTGCGAAAATATTAAAGATTAGTATTTACTAATGAGACGTATATTTTAATAACCTTTGAAGGGAGAAAATTATGAATGGACAATTAGATCCGTCAGATTACACGGGAATGAGTTTTTGGATTATTTCTGCTGCTATGGTGGCTGCTACTTTTTTCTTTTGGGTAGAAAGAGACAGAGCTGTAGGTAAATGGAAAACATCCTTAACTGTTGCTGCTATGGTTACTGGTATCGCGGCAATACACTACTTCTACATGAGGGGTGTATGGGCAAGTACAGGAGAATCTCCGTTAGTATTTAGATATGTAGACTGGCTTTTGACAGTACCACTACAAATAGTTGAGTTTTATCTAATATTAGCTGCAATTGCTGTAGTTAAATCATCACTATTTTGGAGATTATTAATAGCTTCAGTAATTATGCTTGTAGCAGGATACTTAGGAGAAGTTGGCTCTGTAAATGTTTGGGCTGGTTTTGTAGTTGGAATGCTTGGGTGGCTTTACATCATATATGAGGTATTTGCAGGAGAAGCTAGTCAGATTAATGCTAGTAAAGGAACAGCAGCAAGTCAAAGAGCATTTAATGCACTCAGACTGATAGTTACTATAGGTTGGGCTATATATCCTATAGGTTACGTTGTTGGTTATACTGGAGGAGGAAGCGCAGAAGGTCTTAATATAATTTATAACCTAGCCGATTTTATAAATAAAATCGCGTTTGGTGTGGTTATATGGGCGGCAGCTACTTCAGACTCAAAGTAAAATTTCTTACTCATTTAAAAAAACATGTCTTATTTTTTGTGAGGCATGTTTTTTTTATAATATATGAAAAAAGCAATTGTTATCGGAGCTGGTTTTGGTGGAATAGCTGCAGCTATTAGGCTAAAAAAGAAGGGTTATAAAGTTGAAATAGTAGATAGGTGTAACAATCTAGGAGGTAGAGCTCAAGTATTTAATGTTAATGGCT
>CACGBM010000012.1 GCA_902571315.1 Rhodospirillaceae bacterium | reverse complement strand
TATAATTAGAAGACGTATTGTATGTAACAATGCCGCTAAACTTTTAATTACAGTTAAAGTCAACTATATGAGCAAATTATGCAAAAAATTATCTAATTTCTATCAGGTAGATAATTCAATATACGTTCAAATGCTTTATCAGGTATATTACATACTCCTTTCCATATATAATGTTGATCTTCTAATTCAATGTATGCTCCCATGCACTTCTGACCTATTAGCTCTTCAAAAGGACCTTTTGCTGAAACTATGGTAAAACCTTATGTAGCAGCTCCAAGTTCTCCTTTTGCTATGTCATTGAAAGAAGCATGCCAATAAGTTTTACCATTTTTTCCATGACACATGATGTCATTAACTTGATTACCAGATTTGAATTTTATAATACCAGAACAGTCACCCTGAAATACATGTGGTGTATTAGTAGTCATAGTCCAAAAGTTTTGATAGGTTATAAAAAGATTTTCTTTGTCTACCTGATAGGACCCATGATATTTATACTTCCCTCCAACATTCATAATTAATTGAGCAGCAAAGGAAATAGGCGATAAAACAATAAATGAAAGTAAAAATAAATATTTCATAATAACTCCTTTCATTAGTAAGCATATAAGAAAGTTAAATTTTCTCAACATTATAGTACATGGAGATAATCTATTTTTATTCTACTGCCTAAATATTAAAATATCTCGCCCATACTAATGCAAATAGATTTTTAAAAGTTTAATTTATAAATTAGCTATTTATTTTCTTAAAAAGTAGATAAATTTCCTTTATCTATAAGTTTTTCTTAGCAAATAAATATTTAAGTTTTGTTATTATTTAATTATTGTTGATAGCATTATTTTCAATTAACCATTTTCTTATTATTTTTTTAATTGTTTTAAATAGCTCTTTTTGTTTTTTTCCAACCCCCATATGTTCTCCTTCAAGCATAACAATTTTTTTAGGAAAAGGAGTTAATGCTTGCATTAATTCTGAAGATTTAATTGGTATTAAATTATCTTTTTTTCCATTAATTATTAAAAAATTTCCAGTAATATAAGGTAAGTTTTCCCTGGGATCTATTGGATTAAAGATTATTTGTAATATCCAGCCAAAAAAAGGTTTTAACCATTTAGGTTTAATATATGGATTTTCATTTATCAACAATCTTATATTTGCACCACCATATGCAAGTACTGTGTATTTTATTTTAACGCTTTTTCTAATTTCTAATAATCTTTGAACTGACGGAGCAACTATCGAACCAATAGAAAACCCTAGTAAACTAATTCTATTCTCTGTCCAATTTTGTTTATTCAACCACTCTATAGCTACTACTGCTTGTTTAGGAGCATCATAAATTTTTTTAAATAATTTATTTAAATTAAAAAAAATTTCTTTACTCTCCAGATCATTTTCACTAATCGGCCAATCAAAACCAACTAAAATATTATTTCTTATATCAGAAACAAGTTTTACACTGTCAAGGCCGGTTTCAACTCCACTTAAAATAAAAAGTACTGGGAAAGTATTATTATCATAATTTTTAGGAAAACTAATTGCTAGATGTATATCTCCTAAATGAGAATGGAATAGTTTAATTTTTTTAATTTTTCTAGAATTATAATTAATCTCAGACTCTTCAAAATTAATTACATTTCCTTTGATATCTAAAAAGTTTGATGATACTTTTTGATGTACAAAGGCTAAAATTCCTATACTACTTAATAGTATGATAACTATTAGTTTTTTTTTCATATACACATTGTATTAAAAAATATTATAAATTTTTGTTTAATTTTCTAATAAAAATAAAGTATTAAATTTTTTCTTTTTATTTTTCAATAAAAATAAATTTTATTTATGATCTAAATAGTAGTTCAGTTGTTTAAATTGATTTTACAAGATAAGATGGATAATGAAATTCATTGAGTAACAAGTTCTATATTAGCTCACACAACAATTACAGTCATTTCACGTACTTATATAGTACTTTGTAATCCTTCTTAATATGATACTATAAAAGGATAAAGTTATGATTCTAGAAAAAGAAAATGTTTGGGATTATCCTAGGCCTGCTATTTGTCAACGCCACATAGGTATCATAGAAGTAATAGTAAATAATATAACTATAGCAAAAACTGATAATGCATTTCGTGTAATAGAAACTGCTCATCCTCCCACTTATTACTTTCCTCCTGATGATGTTAAAATGACCCTTTTGAAAAATAATAATAGCTTTTCTTTTTGCGAATGGAAGGGTAAAGCAAACTATTTGGATTTATATTTAGGTAACATTAAAATTTTAAAATTAGGTTGGTATTATGTATCACCTACAAAAAAATTTATTAGTATCAAAAACTTTATTAGTTTTTATGCATCAAAGGCTGATCGTTGCATGGTAAACGGAGAACTAGTAAAAAAACAAGACGGAGACTATTATGGAGGATGGATAACTAAAAACCTTAATGGTCCTTTCAAAGGTGCACCAGGCACTTTATTCTGGTAAAAGTTTTAAATTAAAATTTTTAAACTAAATATATTTTAAAATTTTACTGACAGAGTCTCTTGCACTCAAAAACGCACCCTCTACCCTTCCATTCATACACCAGTCTCCACATACTATGATCTTTAAGTTTTCATCTAACAATGAGCCTAAATTATTACTTTTTTGTGACATAGCATACTTCCAAAAATGTATAGCCTTATACTTATAATTATCTAATTTACAACAAAGTACATCTGAGGCTTGTTTAATTAAATAATCAGATATTTCTATTTTAGAATTATTAATATTTTGTTCTGCAAAATTGTATGATGAGTTAATAATTAAATTAAAATATTCTTTATTATCTTGGTATTCTTTATTTAAAGACAACCATCTTATGTCTTGATCCAAACACAAAGCTGTATCAAAATTAAGTTTTTTTGTTTCGTCAAAACCTAACATTATAGAATAGCAACTGTTCATTTTAATTTTTTTAATAATGTCTATAAATTTAAAGTCTTTATTTAAAATATCTATAACTTGGTTAGGAGGAATTGTTAAAAACAACCAATCATAGGGTCCGTAAGATACTATATCTGAGTCAAATATAAACCATTTATTATTTAATTTTTTTATTTGAACTATTTTACATGAAAGTTTAATTGAAAAATTATTTTTAGCTAAGCTTTTTACTACGTCATTCATTTTAGACTGTGCTGTAAAATATTTTTTACTATTAATTTTAAATTTTTTTATTATTTCTTTATTAAGAATTTCTACATGATTTAGTTCAAGGTTTTTAATAATTTTATTTTTTATCAAAGGATTAAGAAAATCTTTAAATCCCTTATTTTCTACTTTAAAATATTGTGCGCCATGATTAAATTGGTATGGTTCTGCCCTTCTTGTTGCCATTCTGCCTCCTAAACCTCTGGATTTCTCAAATATAGTAAAATTAATTCTTTTTTTTATTAAATTGGCTATAGTAATACCAGTTAATCCTGCTCCTATTATAGCTACATTTTTCTTACTTGACATAATTATTAAAATATTAAGTATTTCATTTTTATAAAATGATAAGTATTGTTAATTTTAGCTTATGATTAGCAATTTTTTTTATGAATATCATCAATCCACATTTTATTGTTATGTTCATCTGCTTCAGGTATATCTAAATTTACAACTACGGGATCTTGTCCGCTTCTAAATAAGACACATCTAAGCACTTTATTCTTAGAGGCATTTATCTCCTGATGAGGAACAAAAGGAGGAACAAATATGAAATCTCCTGGATAAGCGTATTTTTCAAATTCTAGCTTTTCGCCCCACCTCATTTTTGCTTTACCTGAAATTACATAAATAACACTTTCAAGTTCTCCATGATGATGAGCTCCAGTTTTTGCATTTGGATCTATAACAACCTTGCCTGCCCATATTTTTTCTGCACCTACATTATTCTTTGCTACTGCAGCATATCTTTTCATGCCTTTAGTTTGAGGAGTATTTTCATCCAGGTCACCTTCTGAAATGATTCTTATGCCATCATCCTGCCATTTAGTTTGATTACTCAAAAATTTTTTCCTTATTTTATCAAATTATACTACAAATATTTAATATTACTCAATAATAAGTTTATGACTGATTTTATAATTCATACATAAAGTTTATATAATCTATACTCTTAAAAAAATGAATATTTTGTTATAAGATGATCTTAAAAGCGTTTTAATAATAATAAGATTAAAATAATGTTTCGAGTAGTAAGTAATAACTTATACAGGGTTATATCTAGCAATCTATTTGAATAGTTTAGCATAGAAAAAATTAATATGATTGGTATTATGCCTAATTATGCTAACTACAAAACAGTTAATCTTAAATTTACAATCTCATTATAAGGAAATAAAAATTAAAAAAGAAGAAGATTTTAATTTTTATGAAATAAATAAAGCTTATGTTCTATTATCAGGAAAGATAATTTCTTATGGCGAGAGAGATTACACTCAATTACTTAAAAAAAATGATCCTATAGGCTTTGCTGAGTCAATATTAGCGAAAAAAAAAATTTTAAAGTACAAGAGGTTAACAGATGTTGTACTTTTAGAGTTTAATGCTAAAGAAATAAGAGATGCTGTAAATAAGTCGAATGTAGTTGTGAAAGCTATTATTAAATATAGCCTAGCAAGGATCTTTCCATCGTCTAAATATTCGCATAAAAGTCATTACCTGTTTGAAGATGAATTTATTTATAAAAATTGGAAAATATTAGATACAAAAACATATAGTGATAAAGCTATAATATTTTCACATGGAAATTCAGCTGATAATATGTATTTTATAGAAAAGGGAAAAGTAAAGCTTATAAGTAAGGAAAATAAGATAATTAAAGTTTTGAATTCTGGGGAAAGTTTTGGAGAAATTGCTTTACTTAGAGGAAGAAAAAGAAATAACTCAGCTTTATCAATAGGGCATACCATAATTAAAATTATAAAAGGAAATCTGATAGCAAAGGTTATTAATAATGAAAATACTCTTGTACAACTGTCTATATTATCGCTTGCTAAGAAATTAGAAATAATTAATGGTATAAGAAGTATTGATCATCACAATAAGTTAAAAAAAGATGGATTATTAATCTAACAATTTAGTCGAATTTAAATCTCAATTATTTTCTATTTTTAAAGAAATCATAGATATAAATTTAACAGTAAATAGTTTTAGTATGCACATTAATATCTTAAATTATGTCAGAAAAAGGATAAAAATTTACTGTAAATTATTGTTTTATAAAATTAAATGAAATATTAAAGACTGTAATTGATTAGATTTTTTATAAATATTAGAAGTGATTCTTTACATTTATAAGTTTCTTTGACTTATTTATTACATATACTGACTTTTTATTTTCACCATATACTTTTATGTTTAACTTGTTTCCATTTTCAAAATTTTTAAAAAATTTTATATAAATTATTTTTAAATCCTTAATTTTTTTACATTTAAATTTATAGCTGCTTAAAAATTCGGAGTGTTTGCCTTCATTTAAAATATTTGCTGAGTAAGAATCAATTTGACACTCTCCTGAACCAGAAGGAATTACCATATTTTTATAATCGGACAGTATATTTATTGCGTTTTCAACTTTTTTAATATCTTCTTTTTCTTTTGCTAAATATTCAAAACCTACTATATCATTTCCAGGCATTTCAAATTCGAATAATATAATATTTCCATCTTGTGCTATTTTTAGAGTACTTATTCCATGAACATGTTTATCTAATGACTTCTTTTTAGCACTATGGGAGTACAAAAATGATGATAACAAAAATAATAAAATTACTATTTTAAATAAAGTATTCATAATACTCCTTTTACATATAATGTTCAATATAACAAAAATATTGTAATTATCAATGAGAATGATAATTATTTGCATCAATTGAATTTTATGATATATATATGAAATGAAATTTGATTATTATAATTTACCATTTGGTGCACAATTGCTGATTTGGACTTCTAGAATAGTAGTAAATGCAAGTTGTAGAAATTTTCCTAACAAATATGAGTTAGTAGATAAAGCATATAAAAAAGTTGGATTGACTAAGGGTCTTTTATATTTAAAAGATTTATTATCTTATTTACGAAATAATAAAAATTTTAAACTGCAATCAATTTGTAACAGAGATTTAGTTGCTAATGAAATAAATCTAATAAATTGTATAGAAGAAAATAAATTTCCTGATTTTGATAATAGTTACTATATAAAATTATGGTCTATAAAAAAAAATAGATCAGAATTCTGTGTAGCCGCTCAGAAATTATCAATATCCTTTAAAAATTTAGATTTAAATACAAATATTAGATCTATAAAAAGCGATGATATATTACAATATAAAGCCAAATTTAAAAATATAACTATACATTAAAAGGAGTATGTATGATAAGTGTAGGACAAGAAATTATAGATTTTGAAATTATAGGGGTAAAGCCAAAATTCAATCAATACGAAGAAAATGGAAAAAGTGCATTTGAAAACATTCATAAAAGTTCTTTTCCCAACAAATGGAAAGTAATTTATTTTTATCCTAAAGATTTTACTTTTGTGTGTCCTACAGAAATAGTAGAATTTGCAAATTTAAACCAGGAATTTCTAGATAGAGATTGCATTGTTTTAGGAGGAAGTACAGATAATGAGCATTGTAAACTAGCGTGGAGGAGAGAACATCCTGATTTAAACAGTTTAAACCAATGGTCATTTTCCGATACACAAGGAACATTAGTTGACGCATTAGGAATTAGGTCAGAAGAGGGAGTGGCGTTCAGAGCTACCTTTATTATAGATCCGCACAATATAATACAGCATATAACCGTAAATAATTTAAATGTTGGAAGAAATCCCTCTGAAACACTTAGAATATTAGATGCCTTACAAACAGATGAATTATGTCCTTGCAATAGACCAGTTGGAGGAGAAACTTTATAAGTTTAAATAATATGACCATTAGAGAATTAGTTAATACATTTCCTGATTATGCAAAAGATATAAGACTAAACTATTCTAAAATTTTAAATGAAGACATTTTAAATAAGGAGCAGTTGTATGGAATAATATTAATTTCTAGTTTTACTTCACAATTAGACAGTCTTAAAGAAGCAGCGTTAGAAGAAGCTAAAGATATCATTAACGAAAAATTAATGACTGATATATATGGTGCTTACTCTATCATGTCAATGAATGCAATTTATTATAGATTTACACATCTATCAAAAGAAAATGATTATTTTTCTATGCCAGCTAACTTAAGAATGCAATATTTATCAAAATTTACTATAGATAAAACTGACTTTGAAATGTTATGTCTATCAGTAGCAATAATTATTGGTTGTGGGAAATGCATTAATGCTCATGAAAATATTTTAAGAGAAAATAATATTTCTAAATTACATATTCAAACTGTGGCGAGAATTGCTTCAATCATTATCTCTATAGCTAATGTATTAAGAGTTATGAAATGATTTATCATCCAATATTTGGAATAATATTTTTTTTAATTTGTTTATTTATTGCGTTCATTTTTGGAAAAAAAAGTTTATTAAAAAAAAGCAATAACACATTTTTAAAGCAGAAAAATAAGGATTTTATTTCTCCTGATGCATCCTGGTTAGATAAAAATGAAAAAAACTAATTTTATAAACCACAAGCTTAAGTTCAGCATAATTTCTGACGATAATCATATATCATCTCTATATAAATAGTTTTTAAATAACTTTTATAGTGCTGAAGTGATTGCTTTTATTTTGAGGAAATTCAATTATTTTAAATTGGTCTTTTATTATCTGCCAAATGAGCTATTTTAAATAATAATAAAATATTTAATAAATGTATTTTATAAATATTATGTAAATTACTATTTAATATTTTTTTTAACTTGTAATATAGAAATTGACTGAATTTACAAAAGGTTTATTAGAAACTAGCAAAGGATTTTTAATGAAATCTAAGGGTTCTTTAATTAGAACCCTAATATACACGATTGGTCATTTTATAATAGCTATAACTTGTTTAATGCTTATAGCTAATGTCTCCTTTTTGATAGCATTAACAGATGCAATAGTAGAACCACTAGCAAACTCTATTTGGTACTTTATTCTTGATAGATGGTGGACTAGAAAAAAAACAAATTAAAAAATAGTATTTTATCATTTATGAGCAACTGAACTATTTATACTTTTATTATAAATAATTAAGATAAGTTATTGATCTAATTTCTTCTGGCAAAAATGTTACCTTTTTTTTAATTTAAATTATTCATAATTTTGCTATGTAAATTCAAATAATATCAATGAGTTAACAAATTGCTAATAGCTAAATCTTATAGGTTTTCAAACTTCTTGGCTTAGGGTTATTAGCCTACTCAATCATAATCTTTTGTATACTTATCTGTGAATTAAATAATTTTTTAACTCATATTATGCATAAGTGTAATTCATTATTTTTTTTAATAATGACTCTTTCTTTAGCTAGTTTGTAAAGTATGTTAATATTAAATTATATTATTTAATAACTGGAAGTTTAATGAAATTATTATTTATGGTACTCTTTTACTTAGCAGTAGCTAATTCATACGCGACTAGTTGGACAAAAGAGTTTAACGGTATAAGTTCTCTAGAAAAGATAAGTCTATCTGATGGTGGTATAATATCACATTATAAGAATAGTGGGAATTGGAAAGACAGTTTAGGAAACTATGGAACACAGAAATGTTTTGGGACTATACTAGTTAATTCTAGTCAAAGCATTGAAGATTGGAAAATGTTCTGTGAAGGAATGGATCAAGATAGAAATAAGTTTGTTTTAGAATATTTTAGAAATTCAAATATGGAAGCTGGAACAGGTTCTTATGTTTTTATAGACGGGACTGGTAAATGGAAAAAACATATAGGCACTAAATGTAATTATGCTATCAATTATTTGGATAATGCCATGTTTAATTTCGATAAATGTCAAAGTAAAACTAATTAGCATGAAAAAACTAATTTTAATATTGTTTTTAATAATTAATTCCAATTGCTTTGCCAATGAATTTGAACTTGATACCTCTGGTCGCTCAGAAATAGAGGGTATCACATTTAATGATAATAGTAAGTTTAGACTTTATAAATCCAGAGGTTACTGGAAATCATCTTCTGGTGATTATGGTACAGTAAAATGTTTTGGAACTCTTAGAAACGATAAGAAAGATAATGTGCAATTTGAAGTTTACTGCAAACATGTTTCTCAACAAAAAGAACATTTTATAATGAAGTTTTTAAGGGGTGCCGGAACGCAAGACTCTGGTATTGGTAAAGCTAAAGTAACTGAAACTACTAAAAAGTTTGAATATTTACTAAATGCTGAATGCAAACATGCTATTACATATATTGAAAGTGACTATTTTGCTTTACAGAAATGCAAATATTAAATTAGATTTTTTTAGTTAGACCGCTAGGAATATTTATTATACAATTAAAGACATTTTATTTTAATTTATAGGATATTATATGAATAAAGCTATCATTTTTTTTAATACATTATTTTTAACCTTTATTGTATTTTGTTTCGCTAATACATATGCTGATGGACATGAACAAAAAAAAGGTCCACAATTTGAATATTTTGGATCTTTATCTTATGTGGATATAACTAGATTCAATGATTACAAAGAAAACTTTATTGCTGATTTACCCGA
Organism: Rhodospirillaceae bacterium; assembly: GCA_902571315.1. Lineage (GTDB taxonomy): Bacteria > Pseudomonadota > Alphaproteobacteria > TMED109 > TMED109 > TMED131. Next base: position 12,960 of record CACGBM010000012.1, on the reverse strand, counting down.
TGGAAGTCTTATACTTGCTAATGGAGAGAAAGGGAAAATTGCTAGTCCATGTGCTGATTTCGGTAAATTACAAAATAAACGTACTATTGATCTGGATGTCAGATGCTCTGTTACTATGGAAGACGGTTCTGAACTATATATATTTTACGGTGGGAAAATGATTTTCGACGAAAAGTCTGATAAAATGAATGAGGAAGGAAAAACTTTAACACCTAAAAATGGTCTTGCGTATTGGGTTTCTGCTCCATTAATCAGAACATCTAGTGAAAAATATGACTACATGAATTATATACAATTGATTGGCATAGGAAAAAATGCGAAGATGGCTTTACCAATATCTGCAACTTATGATCTTTATAAAGTAATTTATTAAAAATATATTTGCTAAAAGACTAAATTTAGTTTATTTATAATATTGCAATTATGTTGCAATTGCTTGATAGTGGTTATTTATTAACATGAAACTATTATATAAATTAATGTATTTATGTTATCTAGTAAGTAAAATATTTTTCTAAAATATTTTTTTGAATGTTATTAAGTATAGTTAGGTTTATTAATATGTCCGATGTTAAAAATATAGATATAAGAGATTTAAATAAAATCAATATAGCAGACACATGTCTGAATATTATAGATAGAGAAAAACCAAAAATACCAAAAACTTTCTTTAAAGAACTTTTATTTGAACCTATCAATATAAACAAGGTTATTAAAAAAGAAATTGCTATGGTAGAAATTAAAGCTCTGTTAGATAAAGTTTTTAATAAAAAAATTCAAAATAATATTTTTTATAATAAATGGATAAAAGATATGGCTAATATATGTGAAATATTTGCTAGTATAATTAAGTATAATAATATAAATTTTTCTTTGAAAAGTTCTAGAGCTTGTAAAAGATATCACATTGATAATGTTCCGATACGTTTATTAGTAACCTATTTTGGTAAAGGAACAGAATGGGTACCAAGACATGCTTGTGATTATGCAGCGTATTATAGAGGTGAAAATAATGAAAATATTGTTTTAAATAAAAATGAAAAAAAGTTTATAAATACCTGGAGTATAGCTTTATTTAAAGGACAAAAGTTTAGAGGAGGAAAAAAAGGAATTTTACATCGCACACCTGATCAAGTTTTAAATAAACCTTCATTGCTGATGTGTTTAGATTGCCCTTCATAAGGAATTAATAAATTAAATAATAATTAATCTGGATGAAAAGCATAAGTTACCCTTATAATCTTTATATTTTTTTTTATATTTTCTGTAAAATAACTATACTTGCAATCTTCTTTTAAATGAATAAAGTAACTTTATGATTAATATATTGAATAAAATCCCTTCATTTACTTTTTCGCATTGGCTTTTAAGGATACCCTTGTCGATAGTTTTTATTCAACAGGGCCTATCTAAGTTTCCATTAACATTAGAAGACGCTGAGGCTTATGATCTTCCTTTTTTAGTATGGTGGTTTGTTGCATATGGTGAATTAGGAGCAGGTTTTGGTCTTATAGTAGGAGGACTATTCTTATTAAAAAGAAATAGGTGGGAATGGTTAGGAGATCTATTAACTAGATTTAGTGGGTTTACTATAGGTTGTATAACCACTGGAGTTATTTGGATTACAAAACCTGAGTCTTTTGTTGATGTAATCTTATACGATAATTTACACGTTTTTTTATGGGTTGGAGGGTTATTCTTTGCACTAAGAGGCAGCAAAAATTAATTAAAAATTTATTAGGCTACCATCATAATTATAAAATTTACCAGTATTCTTAAATGTTAATTTTACAAAACAATTTACCAATGATGTGGCACTTTCTTCTGCTGATAGAGTAGCATTAGCACCACCCATATCTGTTCTTACCCACCCAGGGTGGAATGATACTACAGTTATTTTTTTTGACTTCAATTCTTCTGATATAGATACCATAAGATTGTTTACCGCTGCTTTTGAAGCTCTATATATTGTAGCATTTGAACCATTATGTCGCTGTATTCCTAAAATAGACGAAATTAGTACTATCTTCGCATTAGCATTAAGATTCTGAATAAAACTTCTAACGGTAAGTATGCAGCCTAAAACATTGATATTTAATACTTTTAACATATTTTTATGACTATGATCTATGTCAAGAAAATTACCAAAACCGTTATTTATACCTGCATTACATATCAAATAATCTAATGGTTTATTTAAATTTTTAGAAACATTAATGATAGATTGCTCATTAATTACGTCCATCATATAAAAACGTGCATTATTTGAATTAATTTTTAAAAGGTTTTTAGAATTAATTTTATTCCTATAAGTACCAACAACGAAAAAATTTTTACTTAAACTTTCTTTAACTAACTCAAATCCTATTCCTCTATTAGCCCCAGTTATTAAAATTGTTTTTTTTTCTAGCATTAATTTAATAATCTTTCTGTAATTGCTAATTCATCTCAACTAATTCAACTGTTACTTCATTTAAGATGTTATCTCTTAAAACTATAATTTTTAATATTCGATTTCCACTATAAGTTGATACGTATTTAATAACATTATAAAAGTTATTAATATTCTTTTCATTAATACTTAGTATAATATCACCGATGGATAGTCCTCTTTTTTTAGCAGGACCATTATCATTTAAATCTAAAACTATGGCGCCTGAACTATTTGAAAGGTAATATTTTTCTTTAATGTCTTTTGAGATATTTCCGACTGTAACTCCTAAAAAAAACTTTTTGTCATGAGAATGCCCAAAAAAAACAAGGAAATAAAAGAATAAAAAAAATTGAATTTTAATCAACATATCTTAGTATAAAACATTCTTAATTAAATATATATTCAAATTTAATTCTTTCATTTAACTTAAATTGTGTAATTTGTTTTATACAACTTTACTACATACAATAATTTATTATAATATTGTTTATGAGGTGTTTAATTATTTTTCTATTTTTTTATGCATCTAATCTATTTTCAGAATTAAACTCTGAATACCCTTTTGATATAACCTTCATTACAGATACAGGCCAAACAGATGTTATAAACTTTGGAGATAAATTAATATACAATCAATTCAAAGGAACAGCTAGTTGGAAGGATAATACTGGTGACTATAGTATAATAAAATGTATGGGAAATTATGTATCTTCAGAAAAATCAGGAACAATTTTAAATAATTATTGTAGGGGAGTAAATAAGCATGAAGACAAATTTTGGCTTACAATGAATAGAAATTCATTAGACTATGATGGTGGTATAGGAAAATTTGAATACATATATGGTGCAGGAAAATTTAAAAACCTGAAAAATACAAATTGTATATATGTTGTAGAAATCTCTGAAGAATTTTCTATGCTTAAACAAAAATGTAAAATTCATAATAAATTCGATTAATAATAAAATTTATATTAATGAAAAAAACCTATTCAATCAGTGAAAAAAGTGAGATTATTGAAATGGCTTTATCAGACCATATAAGTTTTAAAGAAATTGAACTACAATATGGAATTAAAGAGAAAGATGTAAAAAAACTTATGAAAAAAAATCTTAAAGAAGGTTCATATAAAGCTTGGAGAAAGCGAGTAAGAATTTTTTCTGATAGGAGACAAACCTATAAGTAATCTAATATTTTATTTAGCCATTTACTAAAACTATATTATAATATATTTTTTTAGTATGAATGTATTAGGAACATGAAAGCTTTACTTCTTTTATTTTTATTTATTTCTTCTATATGCCTTTCTGAACAGTATTCTATGAAAAGTATTGGTAAAAATATATTTAAATCTATTGAAATATCTAACCAAAAGTTAACAATAGCAGAAACTCAATTTACCTGGATAGATTCACTTGCTAATTATGGAATAGGATTTTGTTACGGAAGTATAATAAAAAATAATACTCAAATTAATTTAAATAATTTTTGCGAATTTACTGATAGTGATGAGAATAAATTCTGGGCTAAAGTTAATAGAATTTCCTCTGAATTAGAAACTGGATTAGGAAAACAAGAGTTTATAGAAACCTCAGAAAAATATGCTTTTCTACTAAAAAAAGATTGTAAATATGCAGTATCCTTTTTTCAAGAGACAAATTTTTTAGTGGAGTTGAAATGTAAATAGAACTCAGATGTTTAATAATATAAAAATCTTTTTTTCACAAACATTCATAATTTATTAAGTTTTCAAAATGGACAATAATTTAGATAAAAAATTTGATACAATAATAGAAGTAAATACTACCAACATTGCCACTGAAGCTGGACATCCTAGAGTTTATTATAAGATAAATCCAAAAGTTGGATTTATAGTTTGTAAATATAGTAATACATGTTTCAGATTATCAAAAGATGCAGATCCGAAAAACAAAGAACTTTTCATATACAGAGGTGAAATTTGATTAATTTAACCTCTAATGAAATTAATAAAAAAATAAAGATTATTCAAAAAAGTTGGGCTGATGGTATTATTAAAATAGGATTAGCTTATCAAAATAAACAAGATTTTATAAGTCAGACTGATTTGTTCTTAACAACCTTATATAATTTTGATAAAAAAAAAGTATTATTTAAACCTACAAAAGCAAAAGATAAGCAATTTAGAAAAGACAAGAGTGAGTTTATTTCTTATTTTATTGGCCACAATAAGGTATCAAACGAAGATACTGGTTTTGCATTAGAACCATGGAAAAATATAAAGTTTGATAACTTTGATTTCATTGTTTTTCAAGATATCATAATTACTATCGGTAATTATTATTTCACTAATTACGAAGGTGAAACAATTAAAGTGGAATATTCTTTTGGTTATACATTAGATAAAGACGAAAATAAACTAAGAATAGTTTTCCATCATTCTTCTATTCCCTATAGCAATTAACAGTTATTTTTTTTGTTGTGGTAACTTAGAAATTTTAGTAAATTTAGGCCTCGTATAGATTTCTTGTCCCTTCTTATATCAAAGCCAAAGACATTCTTTTCATAATTTAAATTAAATTCCTCACTATATAATGAAATTAGTTTTTCACAGTTTTTATCAGAAATTATTTTTTTTATTTCAAATTCTTTTAAGTTTGGATATAAATTCCAGTCTACGTAGGGTTCTTTGGTCTCAATATAAAAAACAATTAAACCTACCAGAGTAAAAGCAATTAAATAATATTTTATTAACCAGTGTATTCTCATATTCATCTACATATAATTTAAATTATAAACAATTCAACCTTTAGCTAACTCGTCTATAATCGGACAATCTGGCTTATTATCACCAGGACATTTTAAAACAAGCCATTTTAATGATTTTTCTAAATCTTTTAAATCGGTAATCTGCTTTTTTATGGATTTTAGTTTATTTTTTGCTATCTCTCTGACATGTTCACTTCTTCTATTATCATTTTCGAACAAAAGTATTAGCTCCTTACATTCTTCTAAAGAAAATCCTAATTTACGAGCTCTTACCAGAAATTTCAATTTATCAACATTAACTTGGTCAAAATATCTGTAGTTATTTTCCAATCTTTTTGAGTTTATAATGCCTATCTCTTCATAATGCCTGATAGCACGAGTGGTTATTTTAAGTTTTTTTGATATTGCTGTAATAAACATATTGACCTTAACGTAAGGGTATACCTTATATACATATTAGGTATTTTTATGAAAAAAGCAATAATAGTAATTAAATTATTTTTTTTATTATATTCATGTATAAATAATCTTAATGCCAGACCTGTGTCTTATTCTGGTGGTTGGACAATAATATCATATAATGATTATTACAGAAATACTTTTTTAACTCATTATTCTCCAACTAGTAAGACTTCCTATGGATATATGATCCAATATTGGCAAAATAAAGAATATTTGATAAATGCTTTTAATGTTAATTATTTAGTTAAAAGAATAAATAAAAAACATTCTCAGGCTAATTTTTATCTTAAAGGAGGACTAGGTTTGTTAAATACATCTTATCAAGAATATAATAATAAAAATGAATTAGTTTCTTACGGAGATTTTGCTTTTGATTGGGAAACCAGAAAATATTTTACCTCTTATACTTCTAGTTTCATGAAGTCTGAGTCTCTTGAAAGTACTTTTATGCAAAAAACAAGGCTTGGTTTTGCACCATATATAGCTGGTTATGGAGCTTTACATACTTGGCTGATGTATGAGTTACATAATATGCCTGAATATGATGATGCATTAATCTCTAATTTTGTTTTAAGATTTTTCAAGTCTACAAATTTATTAGAACTAGGAATAGACCAAAATAAAAATACAACTATAAATTTTATTAAACGTTTTTAAAGGAGAAAACATGAAAATTTTAATTATCTTATTAAGTTCTTTGTTATTAACATTAACTACTCACGCTACTAACTGTCATAAAGAAGATGGACATAGTCATGATGAAATAACAACTAATGGGCTAAGTTCAGGAGAAATAACAGATAATATTATCAACATAAATGTTAATGGTATGGTCTGTGACTTTTGTGCCAAATCTATTGAAAAAGTTTTTATGAAAAGAATTGAAGTTAAAGGTATAAATGTAAATCTGGAAGATCAAAAAGTAGTAATATATTTAGAGAAAGAAACGAATATTGAAGATACTACTATTTCAACTCTTTTTGAAGATGCAGGTTATACTGTTGAAAAAATAAACAGAAACAGCTAAAAATGAAGCCTATATCATCAAAGAACTTAATTATTCCTTCTCTAAGCCTGTTTACTAGTCTAGGAACATTACTTTGTTGTGCTTTACCATCTTTGTTTGTAGCTATTGGTGCAGGGGCAGTTCTAGCAGGATTAATATCAAGTATGCCTTTTCTTATAGTATTATCTAAGTATAAAATAATATTATTTATAATTTCTGGTTTACTTATTCTTATAAGCGGTTTTTTAATTTGGTATACTAGAAATGCTCCTTGCCCTGCAGATCCATTGAAAGCTAAGGCCTGTAATCGATTAAGAAAATTAAGTATATTAATATATTTATTTTCATTAATAATGTATTTAACAGGCTTCTTTTTTGCATTTATTATTACTAAATTTATGTAATAATAATCTAGGTATCTTTTAAAAACTATATATGAAGTTTATATTCTCAATATTATTATTCTTTTTAACAAATCATCTTTTTTCTATAGATTATATCCTTGAATTTCAGGCTAATATTAATATTTTAAAAGAATTTGATATATCTAAAAAGGAAAAATTTAGAAGCTATGAATTAATTGGAACTTTTACAGATGAGTATGGTAATTATGGTAAATTAGAAGGTATAATAATATCTGATATAAAAGATAATAAGCTTATAAAACTCGAAGGAACAGCAAAAACTATATATGCTAATAATGAAGTTTTATATATAAAAGCATTTAGAAAAGAAAGTGACTTTGATGCTGGAGTAGCTACTATGGAAATTGTAGGAGCATCTGATAAATTTAAAGCATTAATTGGCACTAAATGTAAACAAAGTGTCAGATATTTTAAAGATACTATGTTTGGCTTACAGAAATGTAAAATTACTAAAGAACAAAGTGAAATATTAAAAAGTAATTAGAAATTATTAACTTTACAGATATTTATATAGAGTTTTTTCTTATTAAATTATCATACTTATTTTGAGATTTTATTTTATGATTTATCATAAAGTTATCAGCTATCTTATGATTATCAACAATTTTACACTTTCCAATAGTTTTATTAAATTCCATATCAAAAACAGTTAGGTGCTCTAAATTAATTTTAAAAGGTTTTAAGGTTAAATCATTTTTAGATAAATAATATTTTCTTTTTTCATTAGTCCTAATTTTAAAATTGTGGTTTTCTAAAAATAAATATTTTGAAGCATAACTATTTTTATAAAAAAGATATATTTCATGATTAGTTAAATTTTTACCATAAAAACATATTAGAGCTTTACCCTCTAAATCATTAATTGAAAAAGCTGGCTTTATAATAATAGCTATTAAAAAAACTAAATATTTCATACTGTTACATGTTAGCTTTTAAATATAATTTTTAAAATAAATAATAAAAATATTATCTTGATAAAATCATTTCTCTAATAGTCGAAACTGGTATTCCCTAGTCTTAATAATTTCTCTGTCAAGATTATTTTCTATATCCTCAAATGAAATAAATGAATTTTTTGCTATAGGTTTTATAACCTTAATATTATCAGATAATCCCAAAGGTAATAGATTTTTTTTGTAACTTATTGATGAACTGATTAACCTGCCTTTAACTTTATATCCCCCTTCTCCATCAAGAATATCTCCTGGATACAAATTAACTTTTGCGATTGCTGCTATATTAGCTTTATAACTTTTAGTATGTCCTGTAGCTTGTTTCGCTGCAAGCAAAGAAGTAGGTAGCTATTTAATTTTTATAGATATTCTGTCTATTATTATTGTTGTAATAATTGCATTAGCATATTCCTTTAGTAAAACTCAAAAAATTAAACACTTTGGAGACGGAGCTGTTTATGGAGGTTGGCTTGGATTTCTTGTTGGACTAATATCAATGAGCGCTGATTTTGCATCTAATCAATTCAATACCAAAGATTTTTTATCAGCAAATAGTAAATTATGGTTGGTAATATTATATGGATATTGTATAAAAGTTTTAATGAAAATCTTAGATAATTAAACTTAAGTATCTGTTCAAGGTAGTTTGCACTTTTGTGTATACCAAACCATATTTTCTATATAATTAACACCATATGGGCATTCTATTCCTACATATTTTTTATATTTTCCTGATCCAGCAATATAAGTACTAACACCACCTCCAGTCTGGTGTATTTGAGAGTTTCTTACTTTTAAAGTCCAAAACTTTTCTCCTAATTGATTAATATGCTCACACCTTACTTCTACATTTGAGTTTGATTTATTCTTTTTTATTATACCTATACACCTTTCATTACCGTAATCTCCTTTATTATCCTTCCATAAGCCAGAATTTTCCATGTGTATACACTCTTGTCCATCAGGATAAATGATAGTATCTAAAATTGTATTATTACTATTAGACTCAAAAATATAATCCTGGCTATAAATTATAAAAGGTATAATATAAACAATTATATAAATAATATACTTTATTAAATTTTTTACTTTTATGGTAATACTACTTTTCCCCCATCAACAATTAAAGTTTGTCCCGTGATAAAGGAAGATTGCTCTGATAATAAATAAATTACTGAATTTGCTATATCCTCAGAAGTACCTAATCTTTTTAATGGTGTATTTTTTAAAATATTTTTCTTAGTTTCTTTACTAAAAGCTTTGGCCATATCCGTTTCTATTAATCCAGGTGCAACAGTGTTAATCCTTATATATGGAGCTAATGCTTCAGCTAGGTTTCTAGCTAATGCAATTACTGATGCTTTGGAGGTTCCATAAGCAATCATATTAGGACGTTTCCCTAATCCAGCAATTGAAGATATACATACTATTCTTCCAAATTTTCTTTTAATCATTCCTGGAATAACCTCTTTAATAGGTAAGAATGTTCCATCCACATTTGTAGACATAATTTTTTTCCATATAGTATAATCAAGATCTAAAACATCTTTGGGAACATGCAAAATACCGGCATTAGTTATTAATAGATCAATAGGTCCAATTTTTTTTTCAGTTTTTCTAATTAAGTATTTAACTTCTTTTTCTTTAGATACATTAGCCTTTATGATTTCTCCATTTACTCCAAAGCTTCGGACACTCTTTAAAGTATTTTTTGCAAGTCTTAAATTAGAGTTGTAATTAATAGCTACAGATGCCCCACATTTAGCCAATTCCAGAGCAATAGCCTTTCCAATGCCTTTTGATGCACCTGTTACTAGCGCTACTTTACCTTTGAATTCTTTTTTATTAATCAAAACCTTCCAAGAAATAAATTTACATCTTCTCAAATATTATAATATAGTTTAACTGTTAAGTGTACTAAGAAGATAATATTTTATTAATATTTTCATTATCTAATAAATTATTTAATAATGACAATTACAAAATAATTAAAATGGGAAAATTTGTTAGAGTAACTTTACAGTTACCAAATGAAGGCAAATATAACGCGATTATTAAAGTTAATTGTATTTAAATACAATCATTGAAATTTATAACATTAAAGTTAAAATAATATTATGAGTTTAAATTTTCGTACAGTCCCTTTGGTAGAATCTGGTTTAGGTAAAATTTCAATTTTATCTGACGTATGCAATCAATTAAACATAAAAAAGCCCTTAATTATTACAGATCAAGGATTATTTAAACTAGGATTTGTAAAAGAGATTGAAAAGAGCTTAAGCATAAAAAATATATCGCCTTGTGTTTATAACAGTGTAAAAGCGGATCCACCAGAAAGTAATATTTTTGAAGCAGTTAATCTATTTCAAAACCATAAAGCAGATGGTGTAATAGGTTTCGGTGGTGGTAGTTCTATGGATGTTGCTAAAGCTGTTTCTTATTTCAGTATAAATAATGTTAATATAAAGGAATGTTATGGAGTTAATAATTTAAAATACGATAGATGCCCTTTAATCCAAATACCAACTACTGCTGGAACTGGATCTGAAGTTACTCCCATTGCTATTTTTACTTTAGAAAACGAGCAAAAAATGGGTATTGTTGATCCCCTTCTCTATGCAGACTGTGCTATATTAGATGCAGAATTAACAATTGGGCTACCTCAAAATATCACTGCGTATTCTGGAATTGATGCAATGGTTCATGCAATTGAAGCGTACACAACAAAGATTAAAAAAAACCCCATATCAGATGCACTTGCTAGAAAAGCACTTGCTTTGTTAGGTGCTAATATTAAAGAAGCGGTTAATAATCCTGAAAACAAAAAAGCTAGAGAAAGTATGTTACTAGGATCAATGCTAGCAGGAATGGCTTTTGCTAATGCGCCATGTGCAGCAGTACATGCTTTGGCCTACCCAATAGGTGCAAAATTTCATGTTCCTCACGGACTTTCAAATTCTTTAGTTTTACCTGAAGTTTTAAAGTTTAATAGCAAAAATGTATCTAATTTATATTGTGAAATTGCATCTGACTGTTTACCAGATTTAGAAGGAAAAAAAAATGATATTGATAATTTTATAGCAGGAATTGAGCAACTAATTATTGACTTAAAAATCCCTAGAAAGTTAAAGGACGTGGGAATTAATCAAAAAGATATCCAAATGTTAGCTGCTGATGCTCTAAAGCAACAAAGACTGTTAATTAATAACCCCAGAGAGGTTAATTTACAAGATGTAATTTCTATTTATGAGGCATCTTATTAAAAATATTAATAACTTACTACTCTAGTATCATGAATTTTACATGCTTGATGAAAGTCATTCATCCCACAGAAAATAAACTTATTTATACAATCTTTTTCAAAAATATTTCTCACTTCTGCGCATGGTGAACAGACTAGTAGTTTAGCATTATTATCTTCTATAATTTCCTTAAACCTTTGAGGAGGACCAACTGGAACAATTTTTTCAGCAAGTCCTTTCAAAGCTAAATGAACTGCATCATGAAATAGCATAATAGTAACAGTGTCTTTTTCTTGTAATGCTGATGCAGCAAAGATAAATGGTAACATTGCTCTTGTAGGATCAACAGGCCCCCAACTGGCTGAAATGGCAAAATGCATAATCTTATCTCCAAAAATATTATTTTTTTTCAAAAACTTTATTATAAGAATGAAAATTTTCCGGCCAAATTCTTTTCCATTTTTCAGTAAATTTATTGTTATTTGAACCATGAGTTATAGAAAAACTATTAAAGTCATCAGCTATAGAAATACTCGAAGGTTCCCAAATTTCTTTTCTATCATAGAAATAAACAGCATTTTCTCCTTCATAATTAGAACTATCTAGCCTATTGTGCTTGCCTGTAATTTTTCCCATTACAAAGCACTCATCAATATGAATTTGGTAATATTGATCTTTTTCTTTATAAAACATAGTAACACATCCGGTCGGACCTTGATTAGCAAACGATTTAACCCAAATACCTTCAATACTATCTATTTTTCTATTAGAAAAAACTTTTTCTGTTATTTTTTTATAATTGGCAGCTGATAAAAAATTAGCCAATAAATAAAACAGTAGAAATATTTTAAAAATAAAATGTTTAAAATTAGAAATTTTCATATTAGTTAATCTATATGACATAAACATATAAAACAACTTTAATTTATAATAATAGTTCCAGTCATCCCCATATTAGCATGACTCAAATTTGTTTTTGTATCTTTAACATTACAATACAAATCTTTAAAGACTCCAGTCTTAATAGGCACAAACCACCACTCCAATTGATGATTAGGCCAAACTTCTACATTATTAATTATGCCTTTTATTTCTGCAACTTTTTTATTGTTTAAAGACACTTGAACTTTTCTGGTAAAAATTGACTTTGCAAATAATGTTGAAGTAAAATAATGTTTAGAGTCACTTTCATTCTTAATAATTAATTTATAAAGTTTACCAGTATTAAAGACTAGTTCATTAGGCTCATAAAAATGAATTTTTCCTTGCTCTCCTTTAAGCAATACAATTTTTTCTATTTCTTTTTGTCTTGTTAAATCAGCAGAGTGAGAATCATAAGGCATATTAATCAGCAAGATTATGAATATATTTATAATATAGAGTTTCATTGCTTATTTGCTGTATACTTGATAAAAAATAAATGACCCATAATAATCTGCAATTAATACTCTACTTTTTTTTGACATGTCCAATACATAAAGCCTTCTTGATGCGCTTCTCTAATTTCAAGTTTAAGATACCTTGTTTTGTTTTTATCAAGAATTTCTTCTGTATTTAAACTTTCTCTTATATTATCCATAACTTTATGACAAGATTTAATATCTTCGTAGAGTCCAGTTACTGATACATTTGGCATTTCTTTAAAATTCATACTTGAAGTTACTATTACTAATAAAGCTACTTTAATCATTT
>CACGBM010000011.1 GCA_902571315.1 Rhodospirillaceae bacterium | reverse complement strand
GTAGATGATGCATTTCCTTTTGACTCTGCAGAGTCCTCTGACTTTGACGGAGATACTATAGGAGATAACGCAGATACTGACGACGATAATGATGGAGTGTTAGATGTAGATGATGCATTTCCTTTTGATGCCGATAATGGTGGAACAACAGACACAGTTATAAATACTACTACAGCTGATGACAATATTACAGGAGGAGAAGATCTGACAGAATTTGTATATGATTTTGATAGTAATGTAGGAGGGAATGATACACTATCAGATACAGGAACCACTACAGATGATAGAATATTATTTAAAAATATTCCAGATAATCATACATTGTTTGTTTCTAGAGATAGAGATACAGATAGTGATGATATGAGGATAGAAACCTTTAGTACACATAACCCTACTTTAGTTGATACAAACTCTATTAATACTATAACTACTCCTATTTCAAATGAAGCAATAGGAATAGAAAATATAGCATTTACAACTGGAGATAATAGCTATGATCATGAGGAGACTATTCGTATAGAAGAATTTTTTACATTAGGTAGTGATAATATTAATGATATGGCACAAGTAATTACAGGTACTTCAGCAGATGATAATTTTAGTGGAACTATTGAACAAACGGATTACTTATTTGAATTTACTGATAACTCTTACTATAACGAACAAATTACAGATGTAGATACGGGAGAAATTACTCATTTTCCTTATGATAATGCTGAACTTTCTGCAAGAGTTATTTATTCTAAAGAAGGTAATGATAGTATTGATTTAACAGATAAAGATATAAACACAGAGTACACAGTTATTGCTGGAGCAGGCGATGATACAGTCGAGTTGCCTAGCAATTTTTCAGATGTAGAAGGAAGTTATTTTGATGGTGGAGAAGGAACAGGAGATACTTTAAATTTTCCTGACGGAGGAGACCAACATTTAGGTTTTTCATCAGATACTTACGAAGATGCTATAATAGGGACAAATTCTGCAATTTTATTTGCAACAGGCGGTAGCGCCAATATAGACTTTAGTGATACAGCATATTTTGACAACTTTGAAAATATTGGCTTATATTCAGGAGACGATAGTGTTTATTTTGGAGGAGATCCTGGGGATAGTATTTCTATATTTGGGGATGAGGGAAGTGATACTTTTAATTTTGATCATTTCCTTACTTCCGATGTATCGATTGAAGGAGGAGATGGTTTTGATACGTTTAATATAACAACTTCTCCTGATTCATCTATTTTGAATTTAACTGGTGATGGTGATGATGACACTTTTAACTTTAGCACTAACATATCATCAAATATAAGTGCTTCAGGAGGAAATGGTTTTGATGTATTTAATTTTAATAATTCAAATATTACTGGTGAAGTAACTCTAGATGGTGGAGATGATAGTGATGCTTTTAAATTTGAAACAGTAAATTCTGCAGACTCACTTACAATAAATAACTTTGAAACTTTAACGGATTACTTTGAATTTAGTTCATCTGCTTTTTCAGGAAGTGAGGGACATGTCTTAGTTTTTGGATCTTCAAGTGGAAGTGAGTTTTTTCCAGATATGGAAGTTACATTTGATGAATTTGGTAACCAAGTAAATACTTTAGTTGCTTTTAATGAAACTGATACTCAAATAAATGACTTAACAACTATAGATGATGATTATTGGTATTATGATACTTTCGATGGGTCATTCTATTACGATGAAACATCTGATCAGAATATGGAAGATGCTGTTAAGATTGCTGAAGTTACTAATAGTGATGGAGATCCTCTTACCAAAGATGATTTAGCCGCCTCAGATATTTTTTATAATTCTGATACAGTTTAAAGCTTTAAGTTAACATATCATTCCAAATAGCTCTGGCCCAATCCCAAGCATTATATGCAATAATTTCTGATCTCTCAGGTGAAACTCCAGATGCATCTTTGACAGTTACAATTTTATTTTTACTTTTATCATGCTTATACACAGCACTTACTGAAATAGCTTCATCTTGGCTTACTAGACTGTAGCAAGTATTAATCATGGAAGGTGAAGGTGGTTCTTTATCTAAAAGTGCATTGTGAACAGCATAACCGCAAACTTTTCCCATAGAATATGCTATATAGCCAGACTTTGGAACACTACCTACTGAGGCTCTATCTGTAGCATCTCCAATAATGTATACATTATTCGAAAGCTTTGATGAAAAGTCATAGGAATTGACAGAAGCCCATCTTTTATTATCATTTACTAATCCAGCATATCTAAGTAGATCAGGCGCTCTTTGTGGAGGAATTATGTTAGCTAAATCAAACTTGTATTCATCAAAGTCAGTGAATAGAGTTTTTTCTTTTAAGTTTATTTCAGTTATTTTACTGTCTATTTTATATTCAATTATATCAGGATATAACTCCTTCCAGGCTTTGCTAAACAATTTACCTTTAGAAACAATTTTTTGATTAGCATCCAGGACTAATACCTTGCTTTTTATACTTTTCTTTTTGATGTAATTAGCTATAAGAGACGCTCTCTCATATGGACCAGGAGGACATCTATATGGACTTGAAGGAATCGTAATAATTATTTTGTTATTATCCTCTATATTTTTAACTTGGTTAGAGAACAATCTAGTTTCTTCTCCTGCTTTCCATGCTGTATAGACAGAATTACTATCAAGTGCATCAGTTAGTCCTATTATTTTTTCATATTCAAGTTTAACTCCAGGAGAAACAATTAATTTATCATACCTAATTTTAGTGTTTTTTAATGTGATTGATTGTTTAGTTGTATCAATATCTGAAACACTTTCTGTAATAAAATTGATATCATTATTTTTAATAAATAAATCGTAAGAGAATGTTATATCTTTCATATCTTTAATTTGACCAATAACCCAATTTGATATGGGACAAGATTTAAAGTTTTTTTCTTTTTCTATAATTGTAATTTTAACGGATTTATTTAAATTTCTTAAAGTCTTAGCTGCACTTAAACCTCCCCAACCAGCTCCAACGATTACAACATGTGCATTTTTTGCAGCCCTTAAACTATTTATAGGAATTAAAGTAGATGAAAAAAAAATTGATGATTTTAGAAATGTTCTTCTACTTATCATTTTCGATAATCTCCTTGTTACTAAAATATTCTGCTAAATTCTCAATCTCTGACTCAGAATAGCCTTGACTTATAATTTGCATTAAATAATTATCTCTTAATTTTTTTTTATATTCATGGAAAGCAGTTATAAAATATTTTTTATCAATGCCTTCAATCATCGGAATAGAATTATTAGATTTATTGCTATTGGAAATATGGCATCCATAACAAGGTAGTGCTATATTATTGGCAAAACTCATAGTGAGTAAATTCATTAAAAAAAATGTTAATATTAATCGCATACTTAAATTATAACATAATTTTAAGGCAACTTATATCAAGGTTTAATTGCATAAAGAAGTTGATTATTTGGCTCCGCGGGTAGGATTCGAACCTACGACCGATCGGTTAACAGCCGATTGCTCTACCACTGAGCTACCGCGGATAATAGACTAATATACCCATTTTATATGTTAGAAACAACTAAATAGATATAATTATATCTTTTTTATAATATTTTTTCTAAAATATTAACCTATGAGCAATTTGATAGAATTTATTAAAAATAATAAATATCAAAGCTTATGGATTATAGTAGCATCTTTTTTAATAAATTTATTGGCTTTATCGGGTGCTTTATATGTAATACAAGTATTTAATAAATATATAAATTATAAACAAGATACCACTTTAATTGCTTTAACTTTAGGAGTTTTGATAGCATTTTCACTAGAACTTTTCTTAAGAATAATACGTAATTTTCTTCTTAATAAAACTACAAATTTAAATATAAAAAATTTTTCAAATAAAATAATTAAAAAACTTGTATCAATAAAAGTGGTACCGTCTCAAAATTTAAGAGATGAGATATTTAAAAATATTAATCCTATTGATAATAATAACCTTAATATAGGAGAAATTTTAATATCTTTTATAGACATTTTTTTTATTTTTATTTTTATCTTGGTAATTTTAATGTTGTCTTCTAAACTAGGTTACATAAGCTTAATTTTAGCAACATTATATTCATTATTAATTTTTTCTAAAATTAAGTTAAAAAAATATTTTGAAAGAAAATTAAATTATTATTCCGATATAACTAATACGACTATTGATGATATAAAAAAAATACCTTTAACACTCAGAGCTTTCAACGCAAGTGATTTGCTAATAGATAAATTTAGACTCAATTATGCTAGACAAAGAGTAAAACAAAATGCTTTAAAAAATTTATTAGGTATTTATACGTCAATTAGTTTTATGTTTCCTGTTTTTTCAACTATTTTAATTATTTATTATGGAGCACAAGAGGTTAATTTGGGATTTCTAACGATTGGAGCATTGGTAGGAATCAATGTATTAAATTCTAGAATTTATGCTCCGATAACAAGATTATCAGTTTATAATACTTTTCACCAAAGTAATGATACTACTTTCTATTTAAGAAAAAATAAGAATATTATCAAATACGAGAATAATGAAGGTGTAATGCCAAAGATATTTAAAGGAGAAATTACTCTCAAGGATTTATCATTAGGATTTAACTCCAATAAGTCGATTTTATTTCAAAGATTGAATTGTAATTTACCCTCTGGAAGTATAACTGTAATAAGTGGATATAATTCCTCAGGAAAAACCTCGTTATGCAATAGTTTAATGGGTCTAATACAACCTGCAAAAGGAAATATTTTATTCAATGATATAGATATTAAAAATTATAATATTAAATATTTAAGAAGAAATATTAGTTATGTACCACAAGAAATAGACTTATTTAATATTTCTATAAAAGATAATATAAAAATTAACTTAGATAGAAGTTCCACAAATTATGAGAATGATGGCTTTTTAATTAAAGTTATAAAAATGGTTGGTCTAGATGAGTTTATAAATAATCTTACAAATGGTTTAGATACTGAAGTTCGAGATCATGGAAAAAATATACCAAGAGGTATTAAAAAAAGAATAGCACTAGCTAGAGCTATTATAAGTGATGGAAAAATTGCTATTTTAGATGAACCAACTTCATCATTAGATTTAGATGGATTAAAGAAATTGTACAAAATCCTAAATGACTTTAGAGCATTAAAAAAAACTATTATAATTGCTAGTCATGATCAAAATATTTTAAAAAGTGCAGGAATTATTATAGACTTATCAGTAAAACCAATTCCTAGAATTGGAGTAAGAAAAAAAAAATAATATGTTAAGTATAAAAGAAGAACAGGAATTAAAAAAAATAGAAAAAAAAGAAGAAAGTTTTTTCTTTTTCTTCTCTTTTTTTATATTCCTGATATTTGCAGCAGTATCAATAGTTGTTTACTACTTCAATAATACTTCTTTAAATATTATATCAGAAACTAAAGGTACTGTTGTTCCTTCATCAAAGGTTAAAGTTATACAGCACCTTGAAGGGGGTATAATTAAAAAAATTTACGCAAATATTGGCGATATTGTAAAGAAAAATGATGTGTTATTAGAATTAGAACCTATAAAAACATTAGCAGACTTTTCTGAAATTGAAAAAAGAATAACCACACTATCTATAAATATATTTAGATTAAGGGCCGAGTCTGAAAATAAAGAACTTTTTTTTCCTGACGCTATAACGGCAGATTATCCAGACTTAGTTGAGGATGCATTACAATTATTTGAAGTTAGAAAAAACAAACATAAGGCTTTACTAGAAGAACAAGATAAAATACTAAAAAATGAAAAAAACAGTTTAAAATTATTAGAAGAGCAGGTTATGATAAGTAAGTCATTACTAGAAGAACAATTAACTAATAGACTTAAACATTTAGATCTTTTAAAAGAGAGAAATGCAGTTTTAGCAAAGATTGAAGCTTCTGTGTCTTCAATAAAAAAAATTAATGAAACTTATGAAACAGATGTAAGAACGGAATTATTAAAGGAGATTTCAGAGTATGAGGAACTTATAGAGAGAAAAAATAAGTTTAAAGATAGCTTAAATAGAACTTTAGTTAAAGCTCCTGAAGAAGGTATCATTAAACAAAGGTTTGTAGATACCATTGGAGGTGTAATAAAACCTGGTATTCCTCTATTTGAGGTTGTGCCTGTAAATGATAAATTAATAATTAGTTCAAAATTACCAGTAGATGAAATAGGATATGTTAAAAAAGATCAAAGTGTAATCGTTAAATTAGTTGGTAAAAATAATTCTTTGTATGAATCAATTCAAGGTATCGTAACAACAATTAGTCCCGATGCTATATATTCTGAAAATAATCTAGAAGAACCTTACTTTGAGATAAGAATAGAAACAGATAAGAATTACTTTCAAGGCAAAACTGAAAATTTTTATATGTATCCTGGAACACAAGTTTTAGCCTTAATTAACATTGGCAATCGTACTATTAGTAATTACTTATTAGAGCCAATATTTGCAAACTTTAAAACAGCGTTATCAGAGAGATAAATGAAATTTAAATTTTTATTATTAATTCTTATACATAGCTTATCATTAAATTTAAATGCAACTGAAAGATACATTTGTAATAATAATAATGACTCTATAAAATTAATAACTAATTTCTATATTATAAATAAAAAATTGGTAATGTCTGGAGCTATAGGTAATGGTGAATACAAAATTTTAAATAAAAGTGATAATGGTATTTTAGCTATAAACACTTCTTTTATAGGAGAAGAGTTTGGAATAGAAACTATTTTGATTCATAAACAATATAACTCGTTTATATACAGAACATTTATCAATAGAGAAAATAATAATATTTCAGAGGTTAAAGGTGTTTGCTCATTGGCTAATTAAATTAAATATTATGTCGTTAGAAATAATATGTTATATCATGATAGCTCGAAAAGATCTGCAAAAAATAGCTCTAAGTGTTTAAATAATATATTCAAGCAAAACAATAGAGATAGTTATTTATTAGATAAACTTATAAGTGATTTATATTTAGATTTATTAAGAATGGTGCCAGAAAAGATTGCTCGCTCAGCATCTACTAATTCTAAAAACACTTTTGAATACTTTTTAAATTATAGCACTGAGGATATAAGATTAATTTTAATAGAAAATAATTATACTTGGAGTTTACATTATAAAGTATGTCCGTCTTACCTTGATGAAAAACAAAAATTAAATTCAGAAAAAATTTCTTTAGATTTGGGAGTTAGAGAAATAAGCTTAAAAAATTTTTATAAAAAGAACGTAAAAAAATATTATAATTAATCTTCAGGAGGCATCACTTCTTGAATACAGATTTTATCAATTAAGGACTCTCTACCAATATCAATTAAGTGATTTTTTTTTTCTTCATTAGTTAAATCTTTTCCTATTCCTGTTTTAAATAAAAGTATCAGAGATTGATCAGGCAAATCTAACCAATAACTTCTTCTAATTAATTTATTATCACCGTCTCTAGCAAATGGACTATTAATTTCGTTTAAATAATCTGGCTTATAAAAATACATATAAACATTTTAGATGATTTTTTATTTTTATCTATATAAATAGGATTTAATTTTTGTTGATTTTTATTAGTTAGATTATAGAACAACAAAAATTCTGGCTTCAATACTCTCTCTGGGGTACTTATTAATATTTTGATTAGGAATATTAAAAGATGTATGTGGAGTGAATCTTTTAGTTGTTTTAGATACATGGCTATCCCAGCCTTTAAATACAAAAGCTTCATTATTTTTCATTTCTGAAACCCAATACCATTTTTGTTTGTCTTGATATGCCAAATGGTATATTTCTCCTATTCTGTCTGGAAAAATTTGGTCTGTTTCTATTAAGTCGTTTTGATTAATGGTGCTCGCATCTGCTATAGCTAATGGTGATGATTTAACTTTAGAACACAGTGGTCTCCAAACATTGAGCTGGATTACTCTGTATTTTTCAAGTTTAGGAAAGTTATTTTTCAGGATTTGCTTAGCTCTTAATAATCCTGAATTCTTTGTGTAATCCACATGAGCTCTTTCTGCTGGTTGTCTGGGGCCATCTTTATTTGTGGCTCCTGTTCTTTTATTTGATCTTTTCGTTATATCAAATATTTCAATGTATTTATAAGGTAGTAATTTTTTAATAAATTTAGATAAATTTCTTTTATATTGAGCATAGTTATTTTGTACATCTTTTTTCTCTAAATTAAAGTCAATTTTTTCAAACATAAAACCATTTCTATGTAATAAAAAATTTTTGGAGTTTCTAATATCTTTAATTAACACCTTTTTCGTAATAGTATTAAAATATAATTTAGGAATCATACCGGTTAAGGCAGAACTTTCATAATAAGGCTTTTTCTTTTGTCTTGCTATAAATGTAATATCTGAAAATATATCTGTCATAAATATGTGCTATTTTTTTTTAAATTTAGAGACTGC
This sequence comes from Rhodospirillaceae bacterium, assembly GCA_902571315.1. Classification (GTDB taxonomy): domain Bacteria; phylum Pseudomonadota; class Alphaproteobacteria; order TMED109; family TMED109; genus TMED131. The sequence continues at coordinate 15,661 of CACGBM010000011.1, read as the reverse complement.
TAATTTATGTTCTATCGAGTTGGAAGACATAATTAAATGTTTAGCCTCTAGCTTTAAAGTTTTCCTTAAATTATTATTCCCTGCAAAATTAATATTTTTCTTTATAAGCCTTAAAGCATAACTAGATTGTGATAATAGGTTTTTTAGAAACTTTTTTAAATTGCTTTCAAAGTTTTTACTATATAAATAGTTCAAAAGACCTATTTTATTTGCTTCATCAGCATAAATTCTTTCATTACAAAACATCAATTCTTTTGCTTTTGAAGGACCTAGTAGATTAGTTAAATACCATGAAATGCCATAATCTCCTGTTAGACCTATTTTACTATAGTTAGATAAAAAAAATGCTTCTTTATTGCCAACTCTAATATCACATGACAGTGCTAGTGAAAATCCAGCTCCAGCTGCGGGCCCGGTAATTACTGCTACTGTAGGTATTTCTAGATTTGATATTAGGTGTGTTAATTCAATTTGCTTTTTATAAAGATCTTCAATTTTTTCTATTGTTTTCTTTCTGATAGATTTTGTATCAAGATTCATTTTTTTAATATTTCCACCTGAACAAAAACTATTTCCTTTACCTCTTATTACAAGAAGTTTATGGCTATTTTGTTTTTTTAGTTTTTTTAGTATTCTCCTTAAATGAGGTGTTAATTCTTCTGATAAAGCATTTTTATATTGAGGATTGTTTAGAGTTATAGTAAGAACATCATTATCCTCAGTAAGTATAACTTGTTTTGTATCTGTAGGTATTATTGTAACCATTAAATAAAGGATATTTTAATGTCCGAGAAAGTAAATAAAAAATTTTTACAAGATATGTTTTCTAAAGATCCACAAACTACGCTTGGTATAAAGAAAATATTAATGTTAGATAGTAAGAAAGGTAAAGCTAGCGCTATTTATTATGCTAAAAATAATATGTGCCACTCAGGAAACATAGTACAAGGGGGCTTCATAACTGGTTGGATGGATGCTGTAATGGCTTTAGCATGTATGTGTAAAGTTGGTTCAGATGTATTGGTATTATCTCTGGAAATTAAAACTACTTTTTTAAAATCAGTGAATCCAGGAGAGGTAATAGTATCAGGTAAGGTTGTTAAGGCTGGAAATAATATTGCTTTTTTAGAAGGCCAAGTTCTAGATAAAGAAAATAACCTTTTGGCAAAAGCAAATCAGACTGTTAAATTAATAAAAAATTTTTATTAACTATAAATAAAATGAAAAATAATACCAAAGTTTTAATTCTTGCTGCAGGAAAAGGTACAAGAATGAAATCAGCAAAGCCCAAGGTCTTACATGAATTAGGTGGCAAGAGCATGATTATGCATATTTTAGATAATTGCGTTTTATCTGGTTTAAAAGATATCTATATTGTTTTAGGAGAGGACAAAGGTCAGATATTAAATTCTATAAAGAATATTAAAGTAAAAGTAATATATCAAAAAAAACAACTAGGTACTGCAGATGCAATAAGTAGTGCAAAAGAGTATATAGGTAAATTTAGTGGAAAACTATTGATTTTGTATGGAGATATGCCACTAATTAAAAAAGAGACTATAAAAAAAATAATAAAAAAAACAAATAATAGTTTCAGTTTGGTTGGATTTGTGTCCAAAAACCCTAAAGGTTATGGCAGAATTATTAAAGAAAATTCTCAAATTGCAGTAATAGAAGATAAAAATGCTAGTAAAGAAATAAAAAAAATTAATCTTTGTTACTCGGGTATTTTATGTGGTCCTAGTAAAGAGATTTTTAAAAGTTTAAACAAAATTAAAAAAGATAAAAATACAGGTGAATATTTATTTACTAACATATTTAATTATTTACACTATGTTGAAAAACCAATTAATATACTTACGTTCCCGGAGAATGAGTTATTAGGTGTAAATAATATAAAACAATTATCTCACGCAGATAAGTTATTACAAAAAAGAATTAAATTAAATCACCTGAAAAATGGAGTAACCTTATTATGTCCAGATTCTATATATATATATTTTAATGCAAAGATTGGTAAGGATGTTGTTATAGAACCTAATGTATTCTTGGGTAATAATGTAGTATTGAAGTCTAATGTTAGAGTAAAAAGTAATAGTTATATAGAAGATACCTATATTAACTCATTTTGTGAAGTAGGTCCAACCTGTAGAATTAGAAGTAATACTCAATTAGGAAAAAATGTAAAAATTGGTAATTTCGTTGAAATTAAAAACTCTAAAATAGGCAATAACACAAAAATAAACCACCTTTCATATATAGGAGACTCAATTATTGGAACAAAAGCTAATATAGGAGCAGGTACTATTACTTGTAATTATGACGGAAGAAATAAAAATAAAACAATTATAGGAAATAATGTATTTATTGGATCTAACTGTTCTTTAATAGCCCCAATTAAAATTGGCGATAAAAGCTTTGTTGCAGCCGGCAGCACTATCTCTAGTAATGTAAATAAAAATGATTTTAGTATCGCTAGAGCAAAACAGCAAATTATTAAAGGCGGAAGAAATAGATTTTTAAAGGTGTGATAAGTGTGTGGAATAGTAGGCATAGCAAGCAATAAAAATTGTATTGATGCATTAATTGAAGGGCTTAAAAAATTAGCTTATAGAGGCTATGACTCTGCTGGACTTGCTACACTAGTTAATAATAAAATTATAAAAAGAGTGGCATTAGGTAAAATTGGAAACCTTGAAAGAATTATAAAACTAAATCCTGTAGAAGGCTACATAGGTATAGCACACACTAGATGGGCAACACATGGATCACCAAATGAGTTAAATGCTCATCCCCACGCAACTGATCAAGTTGCAATCGTTCATAATGGCATCATTGAAAATTATAAAGAAATAAAAAAAAAATTAAGTAATAAAACCTTAATAAAAAGTGAAACAGATAGTGAGGTAGTGGCACACCTAATTAGCGATTATTTAGATCAAGGTTTAGATTATCCAGAAATAGTAGAAAAACTTTTATTAGAATTAAAAGGAGCGTTCGCATTAGCAGTGCTTTTTTCTAAAACAAATAAGTTATTAGCTATTAAAAGAGGAAGTCCACTTGCTGTAGGGTATGGAGAAGGAAATAATTTTATTGGATCAGATGCCATTGGTCTAGCACCATTTACCAAAAAGATTAGTTATCTAGAAGATGATGATTGGGCAATAGTTGATAATAAAAGCATTCAAATATATCATGGGAAAAATAAAATAGAAAGAAACATCAATATTACTAGTATTTCAAGGCAATCAATTGAAAAAGGTGGATATAAGCATTTTATGCATAAGGAAATTCATGAGCAACCCACAGTAATTGGAGAAACCTTAAAATCTTTTATAGACCCAGAAAAAAAGATATTAAAAATAAATAGTAAAATATTAAAAACTAATCTTAAAAAGATTACTTTAATAGCTTGTGGAACATCTGCCTTTGCTTGTAGAATTGCTAGATTTTGGTTTGAAGAGTTCGCTAACATTAGTGTAAATGTAGATATTGCTTCAGAATACAGATATAGAAAATTACTAAAAACTGAAGGTGAAGTAGTAATATTTATTTCTCAATCTGGAGAAACCCGAGATACGTTAGCAAGTCTTGAAGAAGCAAAAAAACAAGGACTAAAAACTATTTCAATTGTGAACGTTTTGGACAGTAGCATTTCAAGGTTGTCAGATGAAAATATATTCACCCTAGCAGGACCAGAAATAGGAGTAGCCTCAACAAAAGCATTCATTACACAATTACTTACTTTATTGATAATATCTATTTTATTAGGAAAAAATAAAAATTTTGTTAGCAAAGATAAAGAAGCTAAAATAATTAGTCAATTACTAGATTTACCCAGTCTACTCAATGATGTATTAGAAAAAGAAAATCAACTAAGAGATATAGCTTCAAAAATTTATAATGCTAAAGATGTACTATATATAGGTAGAGGTATGGGACATGGTTTAGCCTTGGAAGGAGCATTAAAACTAAAAGAGATTAGCTACATTCATGCAGAAGGTTATGCTGCTGGTGAGCTAAAACATGGACCAATTGCTTTAATAGATGAAAAAGTTCCAGTAATTGGAATCATACCAACTAATAAATTATTTGAAAAAACTTATTCTAATTTAGCAGAAGTAAAAGCAAGAGGTGGAAAAATAATTTGTATATCAGATGATGAAGGAAAAAGACAAGTAGAAGATTTATCTAATCTCATATTTAGTATTAAAAACTGTAATGAGTATTTACAACCTATAGTTTGTGCTTTACCAGTACAGTTATTAGCTTATCATATAGCTTGCTTTAAAGGTACTGATGTTGATCAACCAAGAAATCTAGCAAAATCAGTAACTGTCGAATAGATTTAACTGGTGATTTAACATCAAAATATACTTTTTATTTATGCTTTAGTGTTAAGTATAAAACACATAAGTTAGTTCATTATCACAACCTGAAATATTCAGAAAAACAAAAAAAACTGCATGATTTAATTAAATCTCTTCATGATAGTGGATTGGGTTATAGAAAAATTGCTAAATTACTTAATAATAAAAAAATCAAAACCATTAGGGGAAATCTTTGGGAGTCTAATCAAGTTCATTCAATTTTAAAAAGATACAAAGAAAGATTAAAAAGATTAGAATTTATCAATAAAGAATATGAAATGGTTTGGAGTAGAATGAAAATAAAATATGAGATTAATTAAAATTATAAATAAGGATGTTATTTTTCTACACAATTAAATACTGCTACTGTTTGTACTTTATTAACAGGATTTATATTCCTTAAAGTAGCATCTTTACCATATTTACTACAGTGCTCTTGTGCAGCAGTTTGTGCATCATCTACATTATTATTGAGTTTTCCAGTTTTAACTATAAAGGATACAGAGTCTTTATCAGATGTCATAAGTCTTGGTGCACATGAAGACAAAATCAAAATAGATATAATACTCATTAAAATTTTAAACATAATTTATAATAATATTTAACAGTTAAATTACAATTAATATTTTGTTAATATAGTTTTAGATATTTATGATTTGCGTGGAGTGTCTTCTTATTGCAATTAAATATATAAATTGAAACTTATTTTATAAGGTCTATAATTTTAATTTGTAAATTAATTATAATGACTAGCATTTTAAAATATATATTTACATTAATACTTTTAACTTCTTGTAGTGGAGGTTTCGGTACTATGGATAGAATAATGAGTTCATGGGAAGGATCTCATATAGATGAAGTAATATCTCAATGGGGATATCCTCATGGTGAACAAAATATAGCAGGAAAAAAAATATATTTTTGGGATAGGAATGCTATGTTATCTCTGCCATCCACCACTACTAGTACTGCGCAAGTAGTGGGTGATACAATTATTATAAACTCTAATACTTCAGGTGGTGGAATTAGTTCTTGGTCGTGTAGAAGGACTCTTGCCTTAAATGATAATAATATAGTTGTTTCTTGGGGTTGGAGTGGAAACAATTGTCCGTTTGCTGATATTGCAATGGGTTATCAGCATTGGCAAAAGAAAAAAGAAGTTTCACAAGATTAGTAAGGATTATTAATATGACCAACCTAGAAAACTCGCAAAAGCAACAACTGTAGAATAAAAACGTTGATTTTCTGGGGTTTTTGAACCCTAAAAATACCCTTCGACAGAGTGTACTGTAAGGATGCGAGTTTGATATTTTTAAATAGTTCTACAAATTCCATAAAGAATAAGATAAATTAAACTTATGAAGAATATTTTATACCTAATAATATTTTTTTTCACCTATAATTCGTTTGCTTCTAATTATGAGGTAGAGTTTTTCTTTACAGTAGATGATAGAGATTTTGATATAATGGAATTTACTGATGAAATCACATTAAGACAATTTAAATCTAATGCAAATTGGAAGGATAATATAGGAAATTATGGGGTCGTTGAGTGTATGGGCAATCATACTATCTTTAAGTCTGAAAGGACTTTGCTAAAAATGTATTGTAAAGAGATTAATAAAAACAATGATAACTTTGTTATAATGTTTGAGAGAGATTCAGAAAATATTAATGTAGGAGTTGGCAAGTCCACTTATATACATGCTGAAGGTAAGTACAAAAATTATAAAAATACAAAATGTATTTATGCAGTAAACTTGTTTGAAAATAAGGGAAGTATTATTAAACAAAAATGTAAACGTGAGTAATACAATAAAATAAAAACTTACTCAAAAAAACCTTTTTAATCAGTCACCGTTTAATAAATTTGACTGGTGAAAATAAAATTTTATAATTTAAAAGAAAAGAACATGAAACTATTTATTTTAATTATATCCTTATTCTTAAATTTTCTACCTGGGTTGTTGTCTTCAGAAGATTTAGTTAGAAAAGTAACAGGTTATTCAGAAACCGAAAAATATATTTTATCTGATGGCACTACCATATCACATTATAAGAATAAAGGTACATGGACAAATAATAAAGGCAACTATGGCACTGAAACTTGTAAGGGTACCATAGTCATTAATTTACAAGGGTCAATTATAGATTATCTTCTATTTTGTAATGGTAAAGATTATTTAGGAAATACATATACTGCTAAGTATAACAGAACCAGTGAAATGGACTCTGGAACAGGTTTTTACATTTATATAGATGGCAAGGGTCCTTGGAAAAAAAGAATAGGAAAAAGGTGTAATTACGCAATTACATATGTGGATAATGCATATTTTACAACAGATAAATGTAAGATTGAAAATTAAATCCGAAGTCGAAGTAAATCAGTCACTGTAGAGTAAGTGTGGACGATGAAATAACGTTTAAAAATAACAAGGAAAAATATGAAACTATTTATAACTAGCATATTGATATTATTTGTTTTTAAAATAAGTGCTAAAGATTTTACTTATAAAAGCACCGGAACCTTGGAAAGAAATGAAGTAACAACTTTTCCTGGAGGGGGAAAATTTATTTCATTTAAGCATGCTGGAGGGTTTGAAACGGACATTGGTAAATATGGTAAATATCAATGTAACGGCAGTATTTTATATGATAATAAATCCTCTCTCGAAAATATGTATTTTGCTTGTAAATTTAAAGACCAAAATGGTGATGCTTTTATAGGAATGGGAAAAAGATTAAAGGGTTCAGATATGGACAGAGCAGTTGGAAAGACCGTATTAATTGATGGGGATGGATTTTGGAAAGACTATATAGGTTATAAGTGTTCTTATGCAATTGAGTATGTAGAAGATATAGTTTTTGCTCCAGTAAAGTGTAAAAAGTAATTAAATGAAAAATACTTTTAAATTATTTTTTTTCCTCTTACTTTTTAATAATTTTTCTTTATTAGCAAATGATCATATAGATAAAAAAATATTTAATATTATTAATGGAGTATATGAAGTCGTATCCTGGTTTGATGGAAAAAAATTACATAAGTATCCAACGGTTTCTGGTAGATGGACATTCTATGAAGGACAAGTAATTTCAATAATTCATAACAGAATTAATCCAGATAACTATAAATCTTCAGTCAGATGGGGAAAGGGAGAAGTTAAAGATAAAAAATTTAAATATACTTATACTGAAAGTTTAAATATAAAAGGTAACGAAAAATTTTCTACGTTTAATACTAAATTACTTTTCGAGGGAATGAGAAGTTTTGATGTAGACTTGAATAATAATGAAATTAAAATGGTATCTGAAAATAAAAATCAGGTATGGACTATTAATGAAAAGGGGATGGTATATAATGATAAAGAGTGGGGAGAAGATAAAATTTTTGTTGAAAGAAAGTGGAAAAGACTTACACCTATTAAATGAGTAATGATTTAAAAGAAGATTTATTAAATTCACTCACTAAATAAATACTCTTATCATAAATATCCAAATAGAAATCTGATCTTACTTCAGGATACTTCTCTTTTAACTTTTCATCTCTTACTCTTTTTCTTTTCATTATAGAATGGACATGACCACCTCTAAAGGTCTTTCCTCTTACACTAAGTATCTTTTTCTTATTTAGATGGTCTGCAATCTGATTAAAGGTCATTTCTTTTTCACGAAGTTTTGATATAGTTTCATAAAGGAAGTATTGATACTCGGTATAATGGGGCATTTGTAGTATAGGTAGACGTATTGTAGTCGTGAAACAAAAGAATGCATCAGCAGGATAATTTAACCCTTCATTACACCGATATTCAGTAACTGTGGAATAGATTTAACTGGTGATTTAACATCAAAATATACCTTCTATCTATGCTTTAGTGTTAAGTATAAAACAAATAAGTTAGTTCATTACCACAACCTTAAATATTCAGAAAAACAAAAAAAATTACATGACTTAATTAAATCTCTTTATGACAGTGGATTGGGTTATAGAAAAATTGCCAAATTACTTAATGCTAAAAAAATTAAAACTATTAGAGGAAATCTTTGGGAGTCTAATCAAGTTTATTCAGTTTTAAAAAGACACAAAGAAAGGTTACAAAGATTAGAATTTATCAATAAAGAATATGAGATGGTTTGGAGTAGAATGAGAATCAAATATGAGATAAAATAAAAATATGAAAAGTAAATAAATTAAAAAGGAATATTATGAAATCATTTATAGTTTTATTTTTATTATTTATATCAAATATAAATACTGCAGAGTTTACTATAAATGTAGGTGGAAAAGGCAATTTTAAGGATATTATAAATTTTAATGATGGTATTGAGCGTTATGGTATATTTACATCTGAGAATACTTTTACAACTAACACTTATCTTTATGGTTCAACAGTATGTTCTGGTGGTATTCATATGAAAAATGAAACAGAAATTAGAAATCAGTATATTATATGTAAAGGAGAGTCTCAAGATGGACACACTTTTATAAGAAGACATACAAATGTAAAGGATTTCAGCGCAGGAGTTGATTCCTTTGAATATATCGAAGGCACTGGTCCATGGAAAGAACTAATAGGTGCAAAGTGTACAGGAGCATTTCTTAATATGAAGAGAGGTGCTTTTTTATATAATGTCAAATGTGAGGTAACCGACGAAACAATAAAAAAAATAAATGAATTTACTAAAAATAGAAAATGATCAACTTAGAAAACTCGCAAAATCATTAACAGTCGAATAGGCACGACTTCGGATTTAAGGAAAAAAAGTACTCTCATTTTCTTTGCTTTAAATTTACATTAAGAACAAATAGATTTGTGTATTCTAATACAGATAGATATACCTCAGAACAAAAGGATTTACACAGCAAAATAAAGGCACTTCATCAAGAAGGATTAGGGTATAGAGGAATTGCAAATCACTTAAATCAATTAGAAATTAAAACTATCAAGGGTAACACATGGAATAATACGAATGTATATTCTGTATTAAAAAAATATAAAGAAAGACAACAAAGGTTAAAAAAAAGAGATAAAGAATATGAAATGGTTTGGAGTAGAATGAAAATAAAATATGAGTTAAAATAAATTTTAAATCTTATTGAGTAAAGGAAACAGGTATGGCAAAAGTTTATATTAACATTCACAGTGGACCTGAGTTGAAAAATAAAGCAACCTTAGGTCTTTTGGTCGCGGTAAATGCTCAAAAAAAAGGACATGATGTTAGAGTTTTTTTTGCTGCTGATGGAGTCCATCTTATGAATTGTAAAGAAAAAGGAGAAATAGTAGGACAGGGTACAGGAGATGTAAAAGAACACTTAGATTATCTTAAAGAAACTAATACTAAAATTTATGTATCAGGCATGTCTGCTAAGGCAAGAGGTTATGATGAAAATATATTAAAAGAATATAACGCAGAATTTGCTATGCCAGATATTTTGATAGAACTTTCTCTAGAGGCAGATTCTTTTTTATCTTTTTAGGGAGTTAATAAGATCAACCTAGAAAACTCGCACAAGCATTAACTGTAGAATAGTAGTGAAGTGGTGGATTGATTTACAAATTCTATTTTTAAATATATTGTAAGTAGAACTAGTAAATATGTTAGATTGAATAAATAAAATTTACATATCTCAAATGATAAATATTAAAGCCTTAGAAAGATAAATGACAGAAACAAAATTAATAAGTTATATAATTACTGATTTTATATCAAAAAGTGAAATGAGAATGGCAGAAATTTCCTGGCAGGAAATAATAAGTAATTATTCGGAAAAATTCAAAAAAGCAGGTGCTTTAAGACAAACTATAAGTAGAATATGGGATAAAGATAATGTCTATAGGTTAGGGCATCATTGGGAATATAAAGACGATAGCGCTTTTAAGAAGTGCCAAAAGATATTTAAATTAGCAGAGAAGGAGTTTAAAAAGGAAACTGGAATCGTCTGGAAAATCTCTTCAAATAGGGGAATAGTAACTTCAGAAACAAAGTTTTAATATTCTAGTGATAGCCTTTTTAAGTTCTTAAATTACATCTTTCACAACATTTGCCCTAGCAAAATTATTTTTAATGATTAAGTCTTGTATTTTCGGTAAAAATTTTAAAAATATTTTTTGGCATTTTTGGAAGGACTCGTTATTCTTATATTCACATACAGCAATAACTTTAATTGGTTCTAAATCTTGAGTTTTATAAATAGTCCATTTTGTCATACCATTTTGCTTAAGTAGTTGTACAATCTTTTCGTCATCAAAAAAAAATTTATTTGTTCTTTTTAACCATTCATCATAAGTTATTTCGGAAGAATACGTGTTAGTCATTATGCTCACAAATTTTGTCATAAAAAAAGTATATAATTTATATTTTATTAATCTACTGATATTTAATATTTAAATGCGAAGATAATAAAATTATATAAAATCGGCTACCGAAGAATAAAACTTTTATTTTTTAAAGTTGTGTGTCCTAAAAAAGATTCTCTAACAAAGTGTGCTGTAAAAGTACGATTATGATATTATTAAATATTTCTATTAATTTTATAAAGAGTAGGATAAGTTGAAGCATGAAACTTTTTTTCTTTTCTATATTAGGAACTGTGTTTTTTTCTTTTAACGTTTTTGCTGATTATTCATATGAGGATATTGCAGTATTGAAAAAACATGGAACTATTAAAACTGGAGAAAATAGTGAATATGCGATTATATCAATTATTGGTCATTGGAGTGATAATGTAGGAAGTTTTGGTAAAACAGAATGCTATGGAAAATTGGAAAGTGTAGAAAAAAGAGTTATTTTATTTGAGACTTTATGTAAAAGAGTGTCTAAAGAAGGTTATTTTATAATGAAAGGAATTAGAACTAAATCAGATATTGAAGCAGGAATAGGATACAGTGATATCATAGGAGGTAATGGAGTTTTTAATAATTTAATTGGAGCAAAATGCACTTATGCAGCATCTTATTTTAAAGATTCAGTTCGAATTCTTACTAAATGTGATATGGATAAAAATAAAATAATTGTTAAATAAATTTTAGCTAACATGGTGCAGTATAATAAGTTTAGAAAGTGTTGAGTAAATAATATTGTCCATAGATTTTATTTTTAAAACATTTATTATATTTTTATCAACATATGAACTGAGGTCCTTATGAAATATAAAATCGTATTAATTTTTTCTGTTTATTTTCTTATCAATAAATTATTTTCTGCAGAATTCGAATGGACTCTTACTGGAAAAGATGAATATCCTTTTTTTGAAGAATACGAAAAAGATAAAATGTTTATGTTATATAAAAACGAAGGACAGTTTACGACAAACACTACTCTTTTTGGTACTCAGTTTGCTGCAGCTTCTATAGAAATGATAAATGGAAATAAACTCAAAACTTATTTGCAATAGTTATTGATAGTCATGGAAATAAGGGATACGTTAAATCAGTGCCTACCACAGAAAAGGAAATAAAAGGTAATATGCTAGGTGATAAAGTTGGAACCTCTGTTGCGAGTTTTCAAATAATTGCAGGAGCAGGTCCTTGGAAATACTTACTAGGAATTAAGATGAGAGGAGTCTACTATTCAATGGGAGACGGTCATTTTATATGGAAAGGTGGAGCAACAATACCAGATGACAATTTTAAAAAAATAGATGGGTATATTCATAAAAAAAATAAAAATTAGTATTAAAGTTAACTAATATTTTCTAAAAAGTAATATAATTACTTTTTTAAGTTTAGCGTTAATCTTATATGTAAAATGATAACCTTGATTTTCAAAATCATTACAAGCAAATATTACTTTTTGACAAAAAGTACTTCAAATATATGAATGTAATGTTATTTTTTATAAATTGCGTATAGTATTCTAATTAATATTACATTTATGAGTATACCATACAATGTCTTTGTGAAACTTAACTCCATAAGGACATTTTAATCCTACCATTTGTTCATACTTCCCTGTTCCAGCAACATAAGTATTTACGCCTCCTCCTCCGTCTGCAACTGCAGATCTCCTATCTCTAGTTGTCCAAAATTTTTCGCCATTTTGATTGATACTAATACATCGAATATGTGCATCAGCACTTTGGTCTATATCAATTAAGACATATCCTATACATCTTTCTTTACCATAATCTCCTTTGTTATCCTTCCAAGCTGCATATTCGCCGTTAATTACAATAAATTTTTTTCCATTTGGATATACTATAATATTATCTTCTTTTGTTTCGTTTTGTCCGCCTACTTCATAAATATAGTCTTTAGCATGAACTATATTTGATAAAATAAAGATAAGTATCGTAATTATTTTCATATTTTTAATATAATACTCTTATTATAAATACCCAAATGAAAACTTTACCATACCTGAGGATACTTTTATTTTAATATTTTATTTCTAACTCTTTATTCTTTTGATTATAGACAGGAAATGAACAGCTCTAAATGTTTTTTCTCTGGCACTAAGTTTTTTTTAAAAATGAACCACAATCTTACTAAAGGTCATTTTTTTTTTAATTTTTATATAGTTTCATATAGAAAGTATTGATATTCGGTATAGTGGAGTCGGTTGCAGTATAGGTAGACCTATTGAAGTAATAAAACAAAAGAATGCATTAGCAGGATAACTTAACTCACCTCAATAGCAGACAATTTATAGAATTGCTGAGACAAAAGTGTGAAGCAGTATATTATCCAATTAAGGATAATAAATACTTATTCAAAAGAAAATATAATATTCCTGACTTAAATTTTAAAAGAATTTTAGATCTCCAATAAACTGAATAATATCTACTACTTTAATTATTTCATCCGTTAAACTTACTCAATTACTTTATAATAGTGGTATAATAAAATATTATTTATAACAATTTAGTTTTTATATTATTTTAATACCTTATCAGTTAATTTTAAATGAAAGGAGAAAAGTATGAAGTGTTTAAAAGTTTTTTTATTAAGCTTTTTTTTGTTTACAATTAATTTAAAAGCAAATTCATCTGACAATATAAATGACATTAAAAGTTTATTAGAAGGTAGGTATGAACTTGTTTTTTGGGAACAAGATAATTTAAAATTTAATTATCCAACAGTAGCAGGCACATTAGTTTTAAAAGATAATAAAATATCATTTACCTTAGACAGTAATATGAAAGAAAGTGAAACTATAAAAATTATAGGTTGGGGCAATTATAACTTGTCTGTAAATGAGTATAATTATGGATATTTTGATTTTAAAAAAGTGACTGATAATGGAGAGGATATGAAAGTTAATGAAAATTTACCATGGCAAGGTATGAGAAAATATGGTGTTTTTTTAAAAGATGATAAATTATTATTAACTTCATCAACTGGGAAGCAAACTTGGAATCTTGATAAAAAATCCTTAATTTATACTGATATGGAATGGGGTGCTGATAAAAAAGAAGTTGTAAGGTATTGGAAAAGAATAGAGTAATTGATAATGAGAATTAAGAATCATCTAATATTAAGGTAAAACAGTATTTTATTTTAATAACACAATAATGAATGGAAAATTATTCACCATAATAGGCAAGACTCTTAAAACAATGTTGAATTATAAATATTAAGCACTTTTTTTTATTTTCTAGAGTTCTTGTTTGCCAAATAAACTATCGATATGCTGTGTTAATCAGTAGCGAGTTTAATGTTTAAAATATTTTAAATTTATATAAAATTATTATGATATTTAACATTATGAAATTTATATCAAAAAAGTTATAGAGGAGATATTATGAAAACTATCATTTTGACTTTCTTATCAATCTTTTATGCAATTATAATTAATTCCGCAGAATTAAAAATGAATGCTTATGGAAAAAGTAAAACTAAAGTATATACTCTATCTGATGATAGAATTTTTTTAACTTACTTTAGTGAAAGCGTATGGACTAATAATATGGGAATGAGGGGTAAAGGTGTATGTGAAGGTATACTAGAGATTATAAAAGGAAATACTTCCTCAAATATAATGTGCCATGCAACTGATGAAGAAAGTGATGAATTATTTTTTCAATTCAAGGCATCTTCTGATACAACAGATCTGTCTACTTCAGGTACACAAGAATTTAAGGTTGTTGCAGGTACAGGTAGATATAAAGAACTAATTGGATTTAAGGGAATTAGTGCAACTGCTTCTATTCTACCAAAAGATTTGGGAGATGGAAATTATGAAGATTTTTATAGTTGGGCAGGTAAAGGAGAAATGCCTGATGCAACTTTCGAAAGAATTAAAAATTATAAAAAAGCTGAATAATTTTTGAAATTTATTAATTATAAATTGTATCAATAAAAGGGGTTGGAGGAGTATATTATGAAGTATTTTAAGAGTTATTTATCATTTCTAATTTTATTCTTTAATTTTTTAACGAACTTATCATCTTCTGCTGATTGGGTATCTAAGACCTATAGTTCTGTAACAAAAAAAGATACAATCAAACTACCAGATGGTTCTACATATACTAATTTTGAGCAAACAGGACAAGGAACCAGTAATATAGGCAAATATGTTATTACTAATTGTTCAGGTAATCGGATAGATAAAGCAGGTAAATTAGTTGAAATAAACGTATTTTGTGAGCTTGAAGTTGATGATGGTAATAAATATTGGACAAAACTTAGAAGAACAAGTGGAGACTCTGATGCCGGTGTCAGTAAATTTATATTTTTAGGCGGCACTAATAGTTTTAATAAATTAAAGGGAAAAGAATGCACTTATGCAGTAAGTTATTTCAAGAATAAAATTTTTGGAAGTAATAAATGTCAGATTAGTGATGAACTGTTTCAAGAATTAAAAAAATGATGAATTATTACATTTTATTAGCTTGATAAAATTAAAAATATAAAAACTTCTAATAATGTTCAAGAATTTAGAACTAATATTAAAAAATATTGTTTAGGTCACAAGGATAGTATTTTTATTTTCAATAAAATTAATAGCAAAAAATATAAAATTAATGTTAACAAACTTTCAAAAATATCTGATGTAAGTAAATTTATCAAAGATGATAAGAAGCAAATGACAATTCTTAGAGATTATGAATTGGTTTTAATGTTAAATATATCTCATTTCTGTATTAAAAATATCAAAATTAATAGCAGTAATATATTAAATAAATTAAAAGAAGCATATCTTTTTAATAATCAGGATAGTTATGAAAGGAAAACTTTCTAAATTCCAAGTCTAAAGCAATTAAAAAGATAGTTGCTGGTGAAGAAATTAGTACATAAATTGATGCTAATCCAAAAAAACTGCTATAAATTTTAATATATTAAGGCTATCAT
>CACGBM010000010.1 GCA_902571315.1 Rhodospirillaceae bacterium | reverse complement strand
GCTGGTATACTATCATTTTATGCCGCTTTTTTAACAGGAAATACTCAAATACAAGCTAAAAGATTTAGTGTCTCTAGTTTTTGGAAAGAAATAAAATATAGTAATGCTACTATATTTCATTATTTAGGAGTAATGGTTCCACTACTTTTAAAACAGAAAAAAATCAGAGAAGAAAATAATATTAATTTAAGGTTAGGAATTGGTGCAGGAATAGAGCCACATTTTCATAATATTTTTGAAGAAAGGTTCAAAATTCCTATGGTAGAGCTATGGGGAATGACTGAAATGGTTAGATGTATATTTGATCATAAAAAAAATAGAAAAATAGGCGAAAGATGTTTTGGAAAACCTGATGATTCATTGCAAACAAGAGTAATTAATAGTTCTAGAAAAAGTGTTTTAAATGAAGAAGGTGAATTAATTATTAGACAAAGCAAAAGTACACCAAAAAAGGGTTTTTTTGATGGATACTTTAGAGATAAAGCTGCTACAAGTAAAGCTTGGAAAAATAATTGGTTTCATACTGGTGATATAGTAAAAAAAGATAAGAAAGGATATTTATATTTTGTAGATAGAAAAAAAAATATAATTAGAAGATCTGGCGAAAATATTTCTGCAGTTGAAATAGAATCAACATTACTAAGTCTAGAAGGAATTAAAAACGTAGCGGTATGTGCTTATCCTCATGAAATTTATGAAGAAGAGGTATTAGCATGTATAATCTTAAAAAATAATAAAAATAAAAATGTAAAATATGCAAAAAGTATTTTAAATAATCTTAATAAAAAATTGACTTATTTTAAACTACCAGCATATGTACATTTCACTGATAGCTTACCGATTACATCTAGTCAGAAAATTATGAAAAAGGACCTTATAAAAAAAATAAAAAAAGAAAAAAACAAAAATTTTTATGATCTTTCAGAGATTAAAAGAAAATTAAAAACTTAATTTGTATTTAAAGAAACACTTGAACTTTGTCCAAAACCTTTAAAAGTATATAGATAGGATTTGCCTGATTCTAATGGGTAAAGTTTACCAACTGAACCTAAACTAATTCTATCATTAGCTTTAAGTTTTATTCCTTTTTCATTAAAATCGTTTATTAACCATTTTAAAACATTAATTGGATTTTTCATTAAGTTACTAGACATTGCTTCTTGAATAACTTGACCATCTTTATATTTAAAAATAGTTTTAATATTAGGCAATTGACTGAGAAATTCTTCATTACTCTCAACCTTAATACCCTCCCCCATAACCATTTTAGTAGCAAGCATATTAGCTGCCACTAACATATTACCGTTAACTAATGTGTTCTTTGTAAATGGTAACGCGGGCATTTCGATAAAAGGATGAATTGTTTTTAAATTTGCCAATATATCTAAAGAGCTTTTGGCATTCATTATCTCAGAGCTTTTGATAATTACTAACATATCTGGTTCAATAAAGGTCCTATATGCAAAATCATAGTTTATAGAAGCATTATTTTTTAAAAACATGTGCTTATATAAAACACCGCTAGCTGGACTTTTTATATTAAATCTTTCTTGTAAAGCTTTCCCTGTAAAACCTACCTTATAGCCTATCTTATCATTATACTTTTTATTAATTAAATAATTTAATTTTTCCTGACCACAGTAAGCTTCTTCTAAACTTATCGTATTATCTAAAACTATAATAGGTTGCTTGCTCTCGTTATTAAAAATTGTTTTAGCAATATCCATAGTTAAGCAATCATGAGAATTTAGTGACGTGCTTAAAATATAAATAAGAATAAATATTTTAAAAAATTTACCTAGAAAATTAAAAGGCATATATTATTTTTTTGTTTTTTTAGGTTTTTTAGAAACTAGTTTCATGCTAATTATTTTATCAGGATTTGAAACCTCACCATTGGATCCGTCTCCTTTTTTTATCTTATCCACGTGTTCCATACCTTCAATTACTTGGCCCCAGATAGTATATTGTCCATCTAACCAAGATGCATCAGTAAAGCAAATAAAAAATTGACTATCTGCACTATTTGGGTCTTGAGCTCTAGCCATTGAAACTGTACCTCTAATATGCTTTTCGGATGAAAACTCAGCATCTATATTTTGGCCTGACCCACCAGTGCCATTGCCAAGAGGGTCGCCTCCTTGAGCCATAAAATCTGGAATAACCCTATGAAATTTCAAACCGTCATAAAAGCCATCTTTAACTAATTGTGATATTCTTTTCACATGATTAGGGGCTAAATCTTTTCTAAGCTTGATTAAAACGTCTCCTGTTTTAAGTTTCATGTTTATAAAATCATCTGCTGGCATTTGCCCAACATATATTAAAAAAGATAAAAGTAAAACTAAAATGTTTCTAAGCTTTGACATAAGCATAATTTACATAAAAAACTAATAATGTATACTTAAAATTTAATTAATATTATGACTGATTCAAATTTCTATAAAAAATTAAATAAATTAAGAGCTAAAATAAAAGAAAAAAGAAAACAAGAGCTATACGAAATGATTAATGACGAAAAAAATCAATTAGAAGACAAGATTGCTTTAATAAAGATGTCTTTTAAAGAGCTAGATGAAAGAGATATGGTAAACAGTTTTAAAGAATTTATTAAAGGAGATAAAAAATATGAAACTAAAGAATAAAAAGATTATAGTGTTTGGTGGAACATCAGGAATAGGTCTAGAAACCATCAAGTTACTTTTGAATAATGGTGCATCAAAAGTTTATGCTATAAGTAGAAATCCTAAAAAAGTTAAAATTAAAAAAAAGCAATTAATTTTAGAAAAAGCTGACGTGCTAGATGAGGCTTCTTTAAAAGCTCTTTTTAAAAGAGTGGGTAAGTATGATGTGTTAGTCAGTACAGCTACTGGAGGAGAAAGAGCAATTGGTCCATTTTTAACTATGAATATGAAAGGTTATAGAAATTCCTTCGATAAATTATGGGGATACGCAAACGTAGTAAGATATGGCGTTAAATATTTAAGTAAAAGTGGTAATATTGTTTTAGTGAGTGGATCTCCAGCAAGAAAGCCAAAACCAGGTTTTGTTGCTATTTCGTCAGCAGGAGGAGCAGTTGAAGCATTTGCAAGAGCTATTACTCATGAATTAGCTCCAATACGCATAAACCTTATTTCGCCAGGAGTAATAGACACTCCTATGAGTCCTTTAAAAGGAAAAGCAAGAATAAATTTTTATAAAAACTCTACTAAAGACAATATAATTAAAAGAGCTGGTACCGCTAATGAAGTCGCAAAAGCAATAATATTTGCCATTGAGAATGAGTTCATTACTGGAACAACTATAGATATTGATGGTGGTTGGATATTATCGTAATACAATTAAAATGGTAAAAAACCTCTTAGAATTCCAATTAATGGAGATATTAAACCTTGTAAGTTTGGAAAAAAAGCCATCAACTTTGGTAAAAATCTCAATGATAATAAAAAGGCAACCAAAATTATCAGTATAATTAAAAACTTTGGACTTAGTCTAAACTTTATGGTCTCATTTTTTTTGCTTGAAAATAGATTTAGAACTAGCCATAAAAAAAATAAAATAAATATAATAATTAATAGTAATCTAATCATATTTTTTACTTACAACACTTTCATTGGCCCAATTTAAATAGCTACTATCTATATTATCAATAGCAATAGTAATTATTTCTGGAATTTCATAATCATGTATATCTCTTATAACTTCATATACTAATTTTTCGTTTCTTTTCATAGTCTTAATAAATAATATATCTTCTTTTTCATCCTCAACCTTGCCTTGCCATTTGTAATGAGAGGATACGTTTTCTACTACATTAATGCAAGAAACATAATCATTTATTATTAATTCATTTATTAAATTAATCTTGATAGCTTTATTTTTGACTGTAGTTTTTATAATTATTAATTCATTCATATAGATTATATTTTATTGATTATTATAAAATTTAATATATAAATTTTTAATAATAGAAATTTATGAAAAAAATATCTGAAAATTTGATAAAGCCAATGGAAGATGCTGATGTTTTGAAAGGAAGAATTAATAGGAAACTAATTCAAAATATTTTTTTTATAGATATAGATAGACCTTTAAAAATGAATGGATTTACTCCTTATATGTTTGAAGAGATAGGTAAAGCTTTTACAGAATATGAAAATAATAACAATGCTTTATGCGCTATAGTTTATACCAGTGGAGATAATTTTTGTGCCGGTATGGACCTAAAGGAAATGCGTAATTTATTAGAAAAAAATGATCATAGTTATATAAATAATAATAAATTAATTGATCCTTTAGGATTGAACAGTCCAATAAGAAGTAAACCACTAATAGTTGCTGTTAAAGGAATTACCTTTACTTACGGCTTAGAATTAATGTTAGCGGCGGACATAGCTATTGCTGATAAAAATACAACTTTTGCCATGTTAGAAGTAAAGAGAGGATTATTGATGACTGGTGGAGCTACAATTAGATTTGTAGAAAGAGCTGGATGGAGCAATGCTATGAAATATTTGTTAACTGGTATGAAGTTTGACTCTAATGAAGCTTTTAGAATGAATTTAGTACAAGAGATACATAAATCTAACGATCTATTTACAAGAGCAGTTGAGTTAGCAGGTTTTATATGCAGTGCCTCTCCAGATGCTATAAAAGAAGTAATAAAAAATTCCAGAATAGCTCAAATTAATCAAAAATCTGCTATAAACGAATTTGATAGTGTTCAAAGCAAATTAATTAAAGGAAACGATTTTAAAGAAGGATTAAAATCTTTTTTGGAAAAAAGGGAACCATATTTTAGAAAGTAATTTAGACTGTGTTAATTTGCCTGCTCCAACTAAACACTACTTCTCCAGGAATACTCTCAACTACACCATCTAATTCCTTCATCATTTTAGTAAATAATGGTTGTAACCATTTATTGGTTTCTTCAAAATCTTTTTTACTATTATATTTTGCGATGTTAAGTATTTTACCTTCTCCAATATCTAATATTTGAAAATCAAGTAATTTTGAATCATTTTGAAATCTAGGAGCCACTGTACTAATAAAAGTTAATGCTAATTGTTTTTTATTATCATTAGGAAACTTTGTTATAATTACTCTAATAAACATATATTTTTCTCTACAAATATAATAAAATTAATTATGAAGTTTAAATTATTTATTATAACATTTTTTTATTGTTTTTCTTTTGTAAGTAACCTAATGCCACAGGATTGGGAAAGAACTGACATGGGTTATGCAAATACCGAAATTTTTAAAACAACGGATGATTATCAATTTGTTTTTTATAATAGTAAGAGTTTTTGGAGTGATAATCTGGGAAATTATGGAAAAAATAATTGCAAGGGCTTAGCAAAAATAAACGCTAAAAACCTCTTTGACGGTGGAGAAGTTTATTGTGAGTCTATAGATCAAAAAAATAATAAATTTATAGTTTTACTATCAAGAGATAAAGGTGACTTTGACTCAGGTATAGGTTTTTTTAAATTTGTTGATGGTGATGGTCCATGGGAAAAATATATAGGAAAAAAATGTAATTATGCTATTCAATACATTGATGACGGTTTCATGAGAATTGATAAATGTTTATTAAATTAATGAGATAATTTTTGTAGAAATTTTTGTTTATAAATTTATAAATAAATGTAGTATACACTTGAATGGTGAGGTGGCTGAGTGGTCGAAAGCTCCGGTCTTGAAAACCGGCGAACGTGCAAGCGTTCCGTGGGTTCGAATCCCACCCTCACCGCCATTCCTCTAGATACTTCCTAAACATTGAATAACTTGTTTGGACCAATTTAGGACCAGAGAGGTATTTGATGGCAGCTATAGATAAACGTTCCAATGGACGTTGGAGAGTTCGTATTAGGAATAGAAGAGCCCCTGCTCTCTCTAAAACCTTCACACGTAAAGCTGATGCTATGAAATGGGCAAGAGATACTGAGATATTAATTGAACAAGGACATTTTACTCAAACAGATAATAAGCTAATAACATTAAAGGATATTCTTGAAAGATATAGAAAAGAAATTACTTCAAAGAAACGTGGAAGAGAACAAGAAGAATATCGTATTAAACAAATGATGAGGCATAGTATTAGCTTAAAGGAGATTACAGTATTATCCCCTACTCACTTTGCATACTACAGAGATGAAAGACTTAAACAAGCTTCCCCTACTACTGTAAGAAAAGAATGTGCCCTTTTTTCTCATGCTTTAAATGTAGCTAAAAATGAATGGGGCTGTTTAATAGGAAACAATCCATTGAGTATTATTAAATTACCAACTAACAATCCATCAAGAACTAGGAGACTCTTGCAAGGAGAATATGCAGCTCTAAAGCATGCATGTAAACAAAATCCAAACCCTTGGTTCTATCCTTTATTTATTTTAGCAATAGAAACTGGAATGAGAAGAAGTGAATTGTTAAATATAGGGTGGCAGAATATCAATATAAACAATAGTTTATGTAAAGTACTTTATACTAAAAATGGAGAAGAAAGAATAATACCACTTAGTGCAAAAGCTATTGAAGTTTTAAAACAATTACCACGAACAATTAAAAGTAAAGTTATTCCTTTAAATAAAACAACTGTAAGAAGCTTATGGGAAAGAACATGTAAAAAAACAAATATCAAAGGATTAAGGTTTCATGATTTAAGACATGAAGCTACCAGTAGATTATTTGAGAAAGGATTAAGTATAATGGAAGTAGCTTCTATTACAGGGCATAAAGATATAAGAATTTTAAGAACATATACTCATCTACAAACAAACAATTTAGTTAAGAAGTTAGATACAGAGACTATAGAGTATATATAGTATATATATAATAATATTCATTAAGATTAATCTTAGATATAAATAAAAAAAGATAATAAAAATAATAAAAGAATAATCTTAATCATTATCTTAACAATATAACAACTTAACAATATAACAATGCTAAGAGTTTTATATCTTTATAACTTTAGCAGCTTTATTGTCTAAATAGACTCCTCATAGACTCCTCGTTAAAATATTTCATTGATGAGAGGTTTCCTAGCTTATAGAATGATTCATAATAGCGTTTTAAGAGTCGTGGGATTTATGTAAATGTATTTTAGGTACATTGTTACCAAATAAGCTTTAACGACTCTCTATGATTCTTATTTGGAATCTATTTATTATATCTATACTAGACTGTTTTCTATTCTCTTTTGCCAACCAACTTCTATGAATAGATAATTGATAGAATTAGATAAATAAGTTACCATGCATTGGTGAAAACTGTACTCTCAATAACTTTACTATTCCTTTTTTCTACTCAATCTTTTGCAGAGGAAAGCCTAAATAAATACACAATTAATGCAAATGGCAATGTGGAGATTATAGAAGAACATAAATATTCAAACACACACAATTTTAAAAATTATACTATTACAGGAACTTTTGAAGATAATTTAGGTAATTATGGGTCTCATAGTATAGCTGTAATTGCTGAATATAAGGAAGGTAATGTTATAAACTTACAATGGAGTTCCAAGTTAACATATCAAAACAATAAAGTAATATTTGCACAAGGCGTTAGAAAAAAAGGAATTGATGAAGCAGGTGTTGGAAAAGCTATATTATTTTCAGGAGAAAAACCATTAAATGTCCTAAATAATACAGAATGTAATTATGCAATTAAATTTTTCAAAAATAAAGTTTTTACTAAGTGGCTTTGTAATATACCTGAAAAAAATTTAAATATTTTACAAAGAATAAATTAAATAGTTCCTCTTTTGCCATATGACCATCAGTAGTTGTAGATGATGACATCTCATCTTTAATTCATCATATACATGCCTAACAGCTACCCTGGACCACTACAGGACCACTATATTTTTTTAACGGGGAGTTAAGGCTAGATTTTGGGTCTTTTTGTTTCTTGCAAAAACAGATACCTTATTTTAGAATCTAAATAGTTATTCAATCGTTTAGCCTAGTTATTTAGGGTTAAACAAAGTCAGTGAAGTCTGCTGAGTGGTCGAAAGCTCCGGTCTTGAAAACCGGCGAACGTGCAAGCGTTCCGTGGGTTCGAATTCCACCCTCACCGCCATTCCTGTAGATACTTCCTAGACATTGAATAACTTTTTTGGACCAATTTAGGACCAGAGAGAGTTTACTGAATCAATTATTTAGTTAAACTAAAAATATGAACTATTCTTTTCCAAGAAAAAAACCTTCTCCTGTACCTAAAATAGTTGTAACTCCCGAATATTTAGCCAAAGGAAGTCTTAAAAAAAGTTATATTAATACTAGACTAGCCTTTAATGTTCCTTGGATGGGAGTGGTAGCTATGGCATTTGCAAAATATCCATTTTTTTATAATTCATTATGGCAATACATACACCCATTAACTAAAAGTATTGAATTTGATAACTTATGTAAAAGACTAGTAATTATTTCAAAAAAAAAAGCATTAGAGTTAAAACCAAAACCTTTGATAAAAAGCTTGAAAAAAATTGGTTATAACAGCTATGAAATAAAAAAGATTAATGAAGTTAATCAAATTTTTACTACTGGTAATATGCCCTACTTAATCATGGCAACTATTGCTAAAATTTTTTTAGGAGAAGGAGAACTATTAAATACTATATCTTTTAAAAAAAATAATAGTACTAGTATAAAACCTGTTAAGAATTATTTATCATTAATTGAACAACATCACGCAAATAAAAGTTTAAAAGAAATATATAAGTCAATAAAAAGTAATTTAGGTTTACCATTTCTAAATACAGATTACAGAGCATTTGCTAGATGGCCTAGTTATTTTGAAATGACATGGAAATCTTTTTTACCTGCTTTATTAAGTAAAAAATACGAAGAGAAAGTTTTAGAAATACATAACTTTATAATCAAGGAAACTTTATTATTACCTAATCCAAATAAAATAAAATCAATTCAAATTATAAATGCTGCAAAAAAAGATAAAAAACTGAATGAAATAAAAAAAGTTGTTAATTTATTCCAATGGTTGCTTCCGGGTTTAATAACTAATGTAGCATTTATGAGAGAACAAATTAAATAATTCAATAAAAGTTTCTACTGTATTTTTTTGGAAAAGTTTTATTAACCCACTTCTGAATAATATCTTTATTATCTATTTTCTTGCAAAGTCTGAGAATATAATCATAGTTCTTTGCAATATCTTTTGGCACTGATGCAATATTTCCTCCTGTTAACCAACACATAAAACTCCAAATTGCAATATCAGCTATTGAAAAATAATCTTTAACTACGAAATCATTATTTTTATTCATAGCTTTATTTAAAATAAAAAGCTTTCTATTGATACTTTTCAAAAAATCTGTATCTCTATTTTCGACCTGAGTAGAAGAAATTAATGTTGTGATGTCAGTTAATATATCGATAAACTGGTCAATCTGGGCAGCTATTAAATCATCATTTTTAGGATATAAATTTGCAAGTTTTCCACAAAATCTCGATATAGCTCCAGTTTGCGCTATTATAGTATCATTAACTTTTAAACAAGGTAATTGATGAAAAGGTATTAAAGTTCCATCATCTAAAACACCGTTTTCTTGAACTCTTTGAAATTCTTCACTTGTTATTCTTTTATCTTCAAATTCAGTATTACTTAAAAATAATGAAATTCGAGAGACCTCTGCTCTCCAAAAAGGAAAATCAAAATAAATTAAGGTAATATTCATTACTATAGCCTAATTCAAAAACCTAAATATAGATATAGATTTATAAAAACCTTAATCATTATCTTAACAATATAACAACTTAACAATATAACAATGCTATGAGTTTTATATCTTTATAACTTTAGTAGCTTTATTGTCTAAATAGACTCCTCGTTAAATTATTTCAATAATGAGAGGTTTCCTAGCTTATAGAATGATTCATATTAGCGTTTTAAGAGTCGTGGGATTCATGTAAATAACTTTTAGGTGCTTGGGGTATCAAATAAACTTAAACCACTCTGTATGATTCTTAAATGGAATCTTTATTTTTTTAACAGATCATCCACTTTTTTTTGTATATCAGGATCGTCTTTTGCAATGTCTAATGCAAGATGAATTAAATCATCGCTGAGTTTATTTGGCTTAAGATTGTCCAATATGTGTTTGTACTTTGGCTTTTTAATCTCTTCATCAACCTTTTAATTTTATTCTATAAAAACAGTATTTGATTTCAAAACTCCAACAGCTAAACAAGTATTTATTGTTATTTTACTGCCGTCATCATTTATTTCTGTAAGGCCTATCATATAAGAATTAGTTTTACAGCTAAAGGGAATGTAACTTGGGGATCCTTGCTGTCCTCCTTGATAAGATATTGATTTACTATTATATGGATTTCTTTCAAAATCAAAATACATAATTACTGCATTAGTTACTGTACCACCACTTTTTCTATTGTTACAAACTAATTTTCCTCCTTTGTGCACACCAGTTGTTACTATCATTACATTTTCTGCACCTACAAGACATTTGCCAAGTTCATTTCCAATAAATCTTACAACCATGTTAAGTTTTGCTTCAGTTGCATTTTTTTTTGCTGCACTTGTATACCCACTAAAAGTAACTACACCTACAGCAGCTAAAACACCGATGATCGCTACTACAACTAATAGTTCAATTAGTGTGAAACCTTTGTTCTTCATAAACCAAAACTAACAAACTCTTAACCATGTGTCTATTTGCTATAAAAATGGCTATTTGACTTATCTCTTCTGCCAAATGACCTTCAGTAGTTGTAGATGATGACACTCATCTTTAATTCATCATCTATATGCCTTATAGATATCTTGGACCACTGCAGGACCACTACTTTTTTTTGACGGCGAGTTAAGGCTTAATATTGGGTCTTTTTGTTTCTTGCAAAAAATAGATACCTTCTTTTAGAATCTAAATAGTTATTCAATTGTTTAGCCTAGTATCTAAAGCTAAATAAAGTCAGTGAAGTCTGCTGAGTAGGCGAAAGTTCCGGTCTTAAAAACAGCGTCGGAAGGAAATATTTTTCTATAAGTAAAAGATTAAGCAATCAATTTATTTATTAAATTATAATTTTACAAAAAAGAATTAATCAATAAAATCATAATTTAACTAATAAATTATTGTTTTGGAGCATGTAATGCTAACTATATATGGAAGAAAATCGTCTGCTAATGTTCAAAAAGTTCATTGGATTTGCCTAGAAGGAAATTTAAAATTCAAAACAATTAATATTGGAGGCAAATATGGTGGACATACTTCTCTTGAATTTAAACAGATTAATCCTAATAGCACTATTCCTGTCTTAAAAGATAATGATTTTATTATCTATGAATCAAATTCAATAATAAAATATATTTCTGATAAATATAACATTCTCAAATCTAATAATCAAAAAGACATTGCTTTAAATAATCAATGGATTGATTGGGCAAGTTTAGTTTTTGGTCTACAATGTGCAACATATACAGCACATAATATGCTTCTTCCTGTTGAACAAAGAAATCCAACTATAGCATCTGAAACAAAAAAAAAAATAATTACAAGTTTTGAAATATTAGATAATCAATTAAATAAATATAATTTTATTCTAAATGATGAATTAGGTTTAGCTGATATTCCAATAGGTTGCTGGCTTCACAGGTGCGTTATTTTAGACTTAAAGTTTTCAGAGTTTAAATCATTGGATAGATGGTATAGAAAATTAGAGGAAAATGAGGCTTTTCATATTGCAGTAATATCAGCCCCACTGCCTCCGAACTAGATAATAGAATTTATATTTTCTATGTTAATTTTATAGTTTATAAATTTGTAGAGTCAACTTTCTAGCTTTTTACAAATGAAGGCATTCCTAGCTTATAAATATTTATTTAATTATTCTTTTTCTGCACGAAGTTCTATTATTTAAGATTTTTTATCTATAATATTTTTATATTCATCTATAATTATTTTTATATCTAATTTGTCTTGTTCTGAAAGTTTTTTATAAATACCTTCTTTAAGTTCTTTTGTAAATTTAACCTATCCAGCATCTTAATATTTTAAGACTGGTGGCACCTGGTTGCCCATATTCTGAGTCGTAGATTTCTTGTGGTATCTTAAATAGCTTTTCTACATCTCCAGCTTTGTGTGTAGTTCTAACATAATCGCATGCGTCTTTTTCTGAATACACAGACCTATTCATCTCTCCGTCAAAGAAAGAAGTACCATTAGCTATTTCTAGTTTCTCTTCCACAGTTTTATTAAATGTGTGAAAGAATAATTGATATTTTACTTTATAATCAGACATATTTTTTATACGCAAACAAGAAAGGAAAGATGATATGAAAACAGATTTATTTACAAAAAGAATATTAACAGTTATAGCAGTTGCATTAATGGTAGTAGCATTTAAGGATTTTACACCAGAAGCTAGTGCAGACTCATATCCATTTAAAGATTATAGACAGTATGAAGGTGCATTTAAAGATATTAACTCGTTGCCAGACTAAAGTTTTAAAAGCACCTAGTACTGGAAGAATAACGTGTAGATAATAAATCAGTAGAACTTGAAAGAAAAACTAGAGCATATTAATATAGAATTATGAAAATTATACTTTCTATTATCTTTATGTTTTTAAATGCTCAATTATTTGCAGATAAATATGAATTCAAAATAATGGGAAACTCTATAAAAAATGATATTTTAGAATTACCCGATAAAAGTAAATTTAATATTTTTGAAGGAAAAGGAGCTTTTACAGATAATAGAGGTAATGTAGGAGATTTTTCGAGTCGAGGAGTAAGGCAAACTGATAAAGATGGCATATTAATTAGATTAAATGCAGTATTGGTTTTTAAAACTAATGAAGGTAGTGAACTTTGGGCTTACCCAACTAGAATAAAAAGCGAATTGCAAGTTGGTGCAGGATATTTTGATGTTTTTCATAGCACAGGAAATTTAAAAAATTTATTTAAAAAGAAATGTCAATATGGTTTGACAGTAACAAAAGAAAAATCCTTTCTCATGCAAGGTTTTTGTAAATAAATTATATATCCAAATAAAAATATTCATCACGATGACTTATTATCAGGAATAGCATGCGAGTAAATTAAATGACTTGTTTGTACAATTACTTTTTTTTACGGGGAGTAAAAACAAAATATTTGGTCTTTTTGCTTCTTGCAAAAGCAGATATCTTATTTTAAAATTAAATTTATTCATGGATAGATTAAATAACAATTATCTAAATATTCCTACTATTAAAACTAAAAGATTAATTTTAAATAGTCCGTTAGAAAAAGACTATGAAACTATCCAATGCTTTTTAAAAAGCGAAAGAAGTAAGTTTATTGGTGGACCTTATACTAATTTTACATCGTGGTCAGATTATATGGCAAATATAGGACATTGGTCAGTTTTTGGATATGGATTATGGTCAATTAGAATTAAAAGCAGTGATGATTTTATAGGAAGAGTTGGAATTATAAGCCCACCTATGTTTAGTGAACCTGACTTAGCCTGGCAATTGTTTGATGGGTTTGAAGGTAAAGGTTATGCTTATGAAGCCGCAAAAGCTGTTAAAGATTATGTTTTAGAAAATTTTAAATTACCTACTTTTGCAAGCCACATACTAATCGACAATAAAAAATCAATATTATTAGCAGAAAAGCTATCCTCTACAAAAATCATAAAAACTATTACTAATAGAAAGTTCATTATTTATATGCATAAGTAGATTAAACAAAGTCATTTATGTCTGCTAAATAGTTGAAAGCTCCAGTCTTGAAAACCGGCGAATGTGCAAGCGTTCCATGGGCTCGAAGTCGCCCTCGCTGCAATTGCAAGATAAATAATAAAAAAAACCTTTATTAATTCATTTAAATATGTTTTTAATAAGGGGTAATTTATTCTTTTACTTTATATATCTAATCTAAATCAATCTATTACATTTTTTAATATTAAATAAGGAAAATACATGCTTACTGGAAAAGTGAAATGGTTCAACTCCCAAAAAGGATATGGATTTATATCTCCTGATAATGGAACAAAAGATATCTTTGTTCACATTTCAGCTATAGAAAAATCTGGTATTAGTTCATTAAATGAAAATGATAAAGTCAGTTATGATGAAGCAAGAAATAATGGAAAAATATCTGCTGCTAATATTAAGTTATTAAATAATTAAAGTTTTATATATTTAAACAAGCACATAGAATAATATTATTCAAAAATAGTAATGAAATTATAATTAAAATTCTCATAATATTAATATAACTATTAATTGCATACGTGCAAGCGTTCAAAAGGGTTAGAACCGCCATCATCATTTTCGTTCCTTTAATAACGTAAATATATTAGATATATAACTTTTATTTATATTTCCTTTATTATAGAAGTTGGTAAGATTAACTGAAAGGAAAATATAATGAAATATATAATTTTACTACTTCTATTTACTTTAAGCTCATCTTTGTTTGCTAAAACTTGTGAATTTACCTGGGAAAATAAACCAGAGGATAGTAAATATACAGAGCAGTATTCAATAAAAACCAACATTGAAGGTCACGCGATTAGAATTTTTAAATTAGAAAGTAACTATAAAGATTTTAAAAAGAATTGTGAAGGTTTATCCGCAGTTAGTGGAGAATTATGGGGCTATAGTGATTATACTTATAAAAATGGAACTGTTAGTGGTTATTGGACAAGAGTATATGATGACGGAAGCACAATGTCTGGTACCTGGTCTGGTTCTGCACAATCTCCTAAAAACCAAGACGAAAACAGCTTGATTATTTCCAGCAGTGTAATAACAGGTGGAACAGGTACTTATTTAAAAGTAAAAGGCTACGGTGTAGGTAAAGGAGAATTTAATCCAGGAACTGGTTACACCTCCAATACTAATACAATTTTTTATAGTATTACAAAGTAACTTAGAAAAAATAATGCAAGTTACAGCTTTATTCATAACTAATAATTTATGTAAGGAGAAATGTTAATGAAATTTCTAGTTAGCATCATTCTTTTTTTAGCTATATCTGCAAACTCTGCAGAGTTTTCATTAAACCTCGGTGGAAAGGGTAATTGGACATATAATATAGATTTTCCAAATGGGATGGAAAATTACGGATTATGGACATCTGAAAATACCTTTACAACAAATACTTATATGTATGGTTCTTCAGTTTGTTCAGGAGGTATACATGTTAGGAATAAAACAGAAATGTATAATCAATATGTTATTTGTAAGGGCAAGTCACAAGATGGGTATCTTTACATTAGCAGACACACAAATATTAAGGATATGAGTGTAGGATTAGATGATTTTGAATATATTGATGGTACAGGTCCATGGAAAGAATTGATAGGAGCTAAGTGCACAGGAGCATTTTTATTGATGGAAGAAAATTTTTATTTATGGAATGCAAAATGTAATATTTCAGATGAAACCTTTAAGAGAATAAATGAATTTGCTAATAAAAAAAATTAGTTTATTACAAAAACAGATGCCTTATTTTAGAATCTGAGAAGTTTTCAATAGAATAGCCTTATTATTAGAGTTATAGAAGAACTATGCAGTCTACTCAATGATCGAAAGCTTCCAGTCTTAAAATGGCAAGAGTTCTAGCCTTCCCCTTCCATTGATTTTGACCCCATACTCATCACCATTCAGAAAAATACTTCTTAGCATTGAATAACTTATTTGACTAATTTAGGACCAAAGAATTATTCTAAATAATATTTAATAAGTTATAATTCATATACATGTATAAAAATTTTTTAATTTATTATTTATTATAGAAGGGATTTTAAATGTTTATTAGAATAGGACAATCTAGATATCTTAATTCAAATATTATGATTTATGCTATGAAAAAAGTACTAATGGAGTGTATGGATATATATAAGAAGCATGGGTTAAAATCAATAACAGTAGTGAAAACCTCTGAAGATAGACTCACAAATATTGCAGTCTGGGAAAATAACCCTGGTGAAAACGTATTTAAAGCGTTAGGAAAAATATACACTGATTCTTTCAAAAAGTATGAAGCCCAACAGGTAACAAATGAAGCAGAAGTTGTATTAGTTTGGGAAAAAGAAAAGGGTTTTGTAATAAGTAAAGAGTAGTTATTATATATTTTTACTAAAAATATTTTGCTTATAGAATAATTCATATTAGCGTTTAAAAATCTAAGGCTTAATTTAAATCATTTTTGTATGTATTAATTTGCAAATAAGCTTTATGGCTATGTATGATGCTAATATGTAGTTTTATTTTATATACAAAGACATCAACTTAACAATCATTTATCAGCTGTTTTTCTTTCTAACTTGAGATTTGAAATTTATCAGAAACAGAATAACCCCCTGCTCTTTCTAAAACATCATCTCTAAATAACTATACCTGTAAACCTTCTTCTACTAAAACTTTTGCCATAGCCTGAGATTTTAGCGATTGCATTGCTACTAAAATTGCTGTTTGCTTTCCTGCTAAAGAAGAATTTTCATAAGACTCTATAATAATTCCTTTATTATCCGCAATCTTAATAATAGTGATATTTTTATTATTGTCTGTTTTAAATTGATTAATCATAGTCCACAATGACGGTGCTAATAATGTAAAATTTATAATTCTATGATACATCTATTATTCCTCTTTATATTCTGAGGGTGCTGCATAAAGACCAACTAGCTCAGATGCTCTTTTGGAAATTTCAGTATATTCTTCAGGAGCCCAAGCTCTAAAAAAAGTTATATCAGTAAAATTACCTGTAGCTCTCATCATGTCAGCACTAGCTTTCATGGAAACTTCATCTTTTAAATATACCACTCCAACAAAATCATAACTAGGATGGTTGATATGTAAATAGCTCTCACCTTCTCCCCATTCTGCTCCAGCTTTTTTCATCATAGCAGCAGCAGCTTTTCTTCTATTTTGTGGATTATATATTAATCCTGATAAAAAATCTTGAGTATATTTTCCTAAAACAACGTACCTAAACATAAGTTTCCTTTCATAATTAAAATATTTATTTTAACAGACGAATTTTTAAGTGCAATTATGCTTCAGTGATTTCCTAAAGACTCTTGAATATATAAATAGCTGCAACAACTACTTTAAAAAGAATTTATAATTGAAAAATTATATTTAGTAGATTTTCGTTTCAAAAAGAATTGAGATAGATTTTTAAATATTCAACTAATAAATACTTGAAATCTTAATATGTAACTTTAGTTGAGGTTTTATTTTGCTAAAAAAAATGTAAATTTAAAAAAAAGGAGAAAATATGAAATATCTACTTTTCTTGCTAACTATTTTTTCTACATCAGCATATTCTACTAGTATAGAAATAAAAGGTTTGATATGTGCATTTGGTGAAAAAAAAAATATTTATGAAACTTATTTGTTTTTTGAAAAGAAATATATTTCTAAATATTTATTTATTAAAAATGACACTTATGAAGTTAGACAAAATGAAAAAAGAAATTATTCCATTACAAAAAATTTTATAAATATAAAACCTTTTTTAATAAATAAAAATAGCTTTAAAATTATTGATACAGAATTTAATAGAATTATTGGAAGTTGTAAGAAAGTAGATAGCCATCAAAAAGCTATTGAATTTATTCATCAACTAAAAGAAAAATATCAACATAAAATAGACCAAAGTCTTGGTCGAATATTAATATAAACAATAGTTTACATAAATTACTTTATAAATTGAAATTAATTAAAACCACTAATTATTGAACAATATATGTTAATGCATTATCTATTATTAAAATTATATGATCGTCTACTTAACTTTTTTATAATCTAAATGATATTAATTAAATTATTTGAGTGATCAAAAGTTTAAATTAAACAAAATAATAATAATACGTTCTATTCATTACTAGATAAGAACTTATGCTGTTCTTCACTTATTTTGCATTTTTCTATAGTAAAACTAACATTATTTTTATAACTTGTAGCATATTTACATTTTAATCCTTTTAATCTCTTCCAAACACCAGTACCTTCTATATATTCATTTACACCGACTCCTTGTTCAAAATTATCAGATACTCTTTTGGTCCTAGACCAACTTTTAAAATCATTTTTATCTAAACCTTCGCACATTATTTCTAAATCTATTTTATTCAAATCATCTGTTTTAACGACTCCTCTACAGGTATTTATCCCATAATTACCATAATTATCAGTCCAGGTTCCTTCTCCTTCATATAAGGAAAACTTATTCCCATTGGGTAAATCATAGGTTTTAAGTGTTACTTTTAAATGTGAGTCTGTTGTAAGTTCAAAAGAATATATACTTTTAGCAAAAATAAATGTAATTGTTACGATTTTTAATAATCTAATCATTTACATATAATATTAAAAACTTATTAATTGTAAATTAAAATTTATACAAATAAAATAAGAGATAAATATTTATTTTTAATCTACTAATTATTTCTACTGCTTTAGTCTTTTTCTAACAATTAATGCATTGTGTTGTAAATTTTAGGATAGAAAAAAGAGTTTTAGATTTTCAGTTAATAGCAAATATTCTTACTTTTCAGATTTAGGCACTGCGCCGATAATTCAAAGTATATAGTTCATATTCTTGCTTTGGAAAATTTAAAACCAAAGATAATATTTTATATAAAAAAAAATAAGACAATTTTAAATCTCTTTTATATAGTATTTATATGAAATTATATTTATTATTCCTTTTTTTATTCATAAGTATTAATTCATTCTCTTATGACTTTGAAATAGAGATTATGTCGGCTGGTGACGGAAGTGAAACTACAATCTTCAAATTTTCTGATAATATCACGTATAGACATTTTTATAGTTATCAAAATTGGAAAGATAATCTTGGAGATTGGGGTACGCTAGAGTGTGCTGGCAATCATACTATAATTGAAAATAAGGGAACTATTCTTAAAAACTATTGTAAAGGTATAAATAAAGACGGAGATTTATTTTGGCTAATGATGGATAGAAATTCTACTGATTTTGATGCTGGTTTAGGAAAAATTCAATACAAAAAAGGTACTGGAAAATTTGAAAAATATTTCGGGACTGAATGTATCTATGCAATTAATTTTCTAAAATATGGAAATGGTACTTTTCAAAAAGCAAAGTGTAATTTTAAAAAATAATATTGTAGATATTTTACATACAAATATACTACATTAATGAGGAGATAGTGTATAAATATCCAACATTAGTAAGCAGTGATTGGCTAGAAAAGAAGCTTAACTCTCCTAATCTTAGAATTTTTGATTGCACAGTGTGGTTAAAACCTCAACGTAATAAAATTTATAAAATTTTTTCAGGTAAACCCGATTATGATAAAGAGCATATTCCTAACTCAGATTTTCTAGACGTATTAGCATTATCAGATAAAAATTCTAAGTACGACTTTATGATGCCAGATTTAGAAGTATTTTCGCAGTTTATGTCTTTAAAAGGTGTAGGTCCTAATACACATGTAATATTATATAGCAGAGAAAATATACAATGGGCTACAAGAGTTTGGTGGATGTTAAAGTCAGTGAACTATTCAAATGTTTCCATTTTAAACGGTGGTTTTGATAGATGGAAATTAGAAAATAAAACAATCTCTAAATTGCCGGTAAAATATCCAAAAAATAAATTTAAAGGCAACAAGCAAAGAGGTTTTTTCTGTGGAAAAGAAGAGGTACTAAATAATATAGGAAATAAAAAAGTGCTTTTAATCAATGCTTTAAGGAAATCTCTTCATTATGGAATAGAGAACATTAATTATGGTAGACCCGGACACATTAAAAATAGTATAAATATTCCTAGTTCATTAATGATAAATGAATGTAGTTATATTTATAAATCAACTAAAGAACTTAAAAAAATATTTAATGAATATAAACTTTTTAATATGGAAAAGGTAATTTTATACTGTGGTGGTGGAATTGCAGCAACAAATTTAGCATTTGCTATTACTATGATAGGTTTTAAAAATATCACTGTTTATGATGCCTCACTTAATGAATGGGCTAAGAATAAAAAATTACCTCTAGAGATTTAAAATAAATTTTAGTAGATATTGTCTTTCAAAAAAATAGATAACTTATTTTAAAATTTAAAGCTATATAGATAATTATTTAATCGCATATTCTATTAATGTTAAATGTTAATACTGACGCTATGAGATCTGCTGTGTTAGTTTTTAAGTTTAGATTTAAATCCACAGAACCTGTATATGTCCTATTTAATCGCCTCCACCCGGTCCTTTATTTAATTTGTTAAAAACTAAATTTAAATTATATAACCTTACTTGCTATGTTTTAAGGCAATTTAATATGTTACTTATATGTTTTGAAAGGAATTACATGTCACTCACTATTTCTATTATAACGTTTTTTTTTATTTTTATCTTTAATGCTTTTACTGAAGAAGGTTCTTATGAATTATCTTATGTAGGTAGTCATAATCTTTCCAAAGTTAATACCATGGATGGCACTGTTACTGGGGGAAAACTTGAAGGCATAGCTATCATAGTAAAAAGCAATGGAAAATTATATAAGGCTGGTCAAAACTTTCAAAATACCTGTATTATGATTAGTAAAAAAGAAAGTAAAAACAAAAATGCTGCTCTCGAAGCATTTTGTGAGTCTACTGATCTAGATACAGGAGATAAAACTTTTTCTTATAATATTAGAAAAGAAGGAACTGCTGATAGCGGTAGTAAAGGAAGAGGCAAACAAACTATAATCGGTGGTACGGGCAAATATAAGGGCATAAGTGGGGAATGTACTTATATTGTTAAATATCTACCAGAAAATAAATTAACTACAGTAGGAACTTGTGACTATAAAATTTAATTTCTGATATTTTAAATTTAATTTTAATGATTATTTAATAGGAGCGATAATGAAAAAAATTATTTTACATTTAATTATTAGCATTATTATGTGTTTTAATGTCTATGCTACTGATTTTGGTACTAAAGAAGAGGCAGAAAATATGCTAGAAAGAGCAGTAAATATACTTAAATTAGACAAATCGCTTGCATTAGAGTTATTTGCTGAAGGAAAAGGAGGCTTTATTTATAAGGATTTATATACTCTTTGTTATCACATTTCTTCTGGAACTATGTACAGCCATCCTACTCTTACAGGACTAAGCAGAGAAAAAAGTATTTCAGAGGGAGTAAATATAGCAGATTTAATAGTTGAAAATGCATTTGAAGGAAAAGTAAACTCTATTAATATTAGAGTGCCAAGATTTACTACTGGCGATACAAAATTATTTGATAAAACTTTATTAGTTACAAAGGTAGAAAATTTGGCTTGTGCAGTAGGTTTTTATAAAAAATAATAATGCATTACACTATTTAAAATTTCTAATTAAAAAATATAAAATGTTAAAGCGAGTTTTAGTCTCGCTTTAACAAAATCTAAAAAAAATTATGGAAGGGAAACTTTAATAACACGATTATTTAAGCACAAATGTACCTTTTCCTTCACCAAAACCTGCAATATCGATCCATTCCATATCGCCTGAAACTCCTGCAAATTTTCCAGTTCCTCCAATAGCTTCGCCTTTACAATTTTCTTTTCCAGTACCCGTAGTTGTACATTGCCAGTTTAAAACCCAAAAATCTTGTGTTCCAGCTTCTTTCATATTACAAGAACCCATTAGCATTGGGGCTGGATTAGTTTGATATAAACCTGTACATTTAAAATTAGTAGTTATTGCTTTATCTCCCATTTTCATTACATTCGTGCCAACAAATGAACCAGCCATGCTCATAAAATTATCATTTTGTATAACTGTAGTATCTACCCAGTCTCCACCATATTTCATTGTCATGTTTTCAGAAAAAACGTTGCTAACTAAGCCTATTGTAAAAATTAACGCAAAAAGAATATTTTTCATATTAGGATCCTTTATTTGAAATAAATTAAACTTAGATTTTATACTAACTAGTAAACTAATACAATTAATAAATATATTAGCATTGACTAAATAAACCATACAGTTTAATAATTCATAAGAAAATTTAGGAAAAATCAATATTTATTAGTAAATTTTTAAATATGTAACATCTAGTAGCAATTGTAATTATTCTTAGAGTTGCTAAATATTTTAATTAATTTATATTTATTTTTATAGTAAAGAATTATTTATGACTTTTTTAGCTGCAGTTATTCAAGACTCACCAGTATTATTTAATTTAGATTCTACTATTCAGAAAGTTGACGCTATTACTAAAAAAGCTGCGGCTAAAGGAGCTAGTTTAGTTGTATTTCCTGAAGCTTTTGTATCCGCTTATCCAAAGGGCCTTGATTTTGGAGCAAGAATAGGAAGCAGAACCAAAAAAGGTAGAGAAGAGTTTCTTCTATATTATAATTCATCTCTTGACTTAAATAGTAAAGAGTATTTTAACCTATTAAATATAGCAAAAAAATATAAAGTTTTTTTAGTAATTGGAGTTATAGAAAAAAGCTTTGGAACATTGTATTGTACAGTTCTACATATATCTAATAAGGGAAAATTGCTTTGCAAACACAGGAAGATAATGCCTACTGCTGCAGAGAGATTAGTATGGGGATTTGGTGATGGTTCCACACTTAAAACTACTAAGACTAGTTTAGGAATTCTAGGCTCAGTAATTTGTTGGGAAAATTATATGCCTATGATGAGAATGGCTATGTATAATCAAGGAATTCA
This sequence comes from Rhodospirillaceae bacterium, assembly GCA_902571315.1. Classification (GTDB taxonomy): domain Bacteria; phylum Pseudomonadota; class Alphaproteobacteria; order TMED109; family TMED109; genus TMED131. The sequence continues at coordinate 2,970 of CACGBM010000010.1, read as the reverse complement.
GTTATATTGTGCTCCTACAGCTGATGATAGGGATTCCTGGAAGTCAACTATTAGACATATTGCTTTAGAAGGAAGATGCTTTGTATTTTCTGCATGTCAGTATTTAACAACGAATGCTTACCCTAGCAGTTTTGATGTTTCGAATATTAATGACAATAATGTTATTATGAAAGGTGGTTCATCTATAATATCACCTCTTGGTGAAGTTCTAGCAAGTGCTGATAATAAAAAAAACTTAATTATTTATGCTGAAATTAATTTAGATGAAATTATAAAAGGCAAATATGACTTTGATGTTATAGGACATTACTCTAGGCCAGATATTTTTAAATTAAAAGTGAATAAAAAATCAAAAAAATCTGTTACTTAATTTATGAAAACAAAAATAGCAACTTCAAGCATACAAATTGATAATAATTTAGTAAGAGTGACTAGATATTTATTAATGCCTGGACAAGAAACAGGAATGCATAAACACCATTACGATTATGTAATAACACCCCTAACAGATGGCAAACTTCTTTTAATTGATAAAAATGGAAATAAAAGTGATTATAATCTTATGGCCTCACATTCATATTTTAGACAAGCGGGAATTGAGCATAATGTTATTAATAATGGTAAGAAAAAATTAATTTTTATTGAAACAGAATTAAAAAAAATTTAAGCTTAAATTATGAATAATAGACAAAAAGATGAATTTAATTTACAAGTTAGAAAAATATTAAAACAGTTTGGTGTTAATGCTCATAGATTAATTGAGGAAAGGTTTGAAAGTAATACATCTAATTGCCAAATATCTATAAAATTGGAAGTAGACTCTAAACAAATAGAGGAAATAAAAACAATAATAAATATTGATTCGTAATAACTTATTTGAAATAAATTACAATTAGGTAAAGATGCGAGAGGATAAATATAAATGAATGATTGTAATTAACAATATTTTGTAATTTAACAACTTACTATTTAGTATATTTTAAAGTTAATTCATATCTCAGTTCTCCATTACCAAAATTATAACTAATTTTACTTAATCCATAGCCAGAAACATTTTTATACGTACCTGTACCACCTATTATTTTAGAAAAACCTACTTGAAAATAATTTTTTAATTTTCCAGGATTTTGACTCGTTCCTTCAAAGGTCAAAAAGATTTTACTCCCGTCACTGTATACCTGAGTAATATGACCTTTAATAGAACCATTCTTATTAATATAATCACTAATACCCCAAGTATAACTTCTTAGTAAAGATAAACCTTCACAGTTTTTTTTCATCTTTCTATATCTGCCTACTATAGAAAATATTCTTACTGAATGCCCTGCTCTATCTGTATTAATGTTATATTGTTCAGTATATTTACTTTTTTCAGGTCTAAATTCTTGAGCATATATACACTCTTTAGCTTTAGAAGAGGACATTAAAAAAATTACGCTATTTATTATTATTAAAAGTATTTTCATCTTTTCTAATAATAAATATTATAACTTTCAAATAAATTATTAGAAGTACTTTATATAGCACTAATCTTTTTTACGTCATCTTGAGTATAATCCCTAGAAACATTTTTCCATCTATTACTCTGCCAATCATCTTCTACAAATCTTATATCATTATCTTTTAAATTTACTCCTAAGCTTTCTAAGCTTTTTAAATATAGTTTCTGAATATTATTAGGTGAAGGCTTTAATAAAACCTGAAATTGAAAATATTGTTGCATTCTATTAGGGTTTTCTCCGTACCTTCCGTCGGTGGGTCTCCTACATTGTTGAGTATAAGCACAATTCCATTCTTCTTTTCCTAAACTCTTTAAAAGTGTAGCTGGATGAAATGTTCCAGCACCTACCTCTAGATCAGTTGGCTGAACTAGAATACAGCCCTGAGCTTGCCAAAACCGTTGCAATTCAAAAATAATATTCTCAAAAGTTAATAAATTACTCATTTTTTGAATGTTTCAGCGCACATTGGACACTTATTATTAATTGATTTATCATAATATCCACCACATACTGAGCATTCAGTAAGCAATTCATGGTCAAATTGATTTTTTTTTTCTTTTTCAACTTTGCCTTTAGCTTTATTTTCAAAAAATTTAAAAATACTCCAGACTGTTAATAAAATAATAAATAAAAGTAAAAGTTTTGGAATACTAAAACCTAACATAATTTTATATTAAAGGCCGTACTTAGACCATATAATTCTTTCCTCAATATTTTTTATTAAACTATCAATAAAATGATCAGAAGAAGAAAAGTTACTGTTTGATAAAAATTTTTGTTTAAACCATGAAGTCTTTCTTGAGAAATCTTTAAATTTAATTTCATCACCAAAAATATTTTTCATTACATTATAGTAATCTCCTATACCATCTATTAAACCCAATTCTTTTGCTTTACCTCCACTCCATACTCCTGCATTGAATAAAACTTCATCTTTAGCTTTAAGCCTTTTTCCTCTTCTTTTTTTAACCCAACTAATAAATTGAAAATGCAAATCTTTTTGTATAGCTAATATTTGTTTAACATCGTCTTTTTTTTCTGGAAGAAATGGATCTAAAAGTCCTTTATTTTTTCCTTGAGAATATACTCTTCTTTCAATACCAATTTTTTTTATTGCTTCAACTACTCCAAAGCCAGAAGTAATGACTCCAATACTTCCTATAATAGAACTTTCCATAGCATAAATCTTATCAGCAGCACAACTTAGCCAATATCCTCCTGATGCAGCTAAATCTTCTATAAAACAATAAACTGGAATCTCCTTTTCTTTTGCTAGGTCCCTAATTCTGTTAGCAATAAGTGCAGACTGGACTGGTGAACCGCCTGGAGAATTTACCAGTAATACAATTGCTTTCATATTTTTGAAAGAAAAGGCCTTAGTTAGCGAATCAGATAAATCATTTAAATTCAGACCTCCTCTACTACCTAATCTACTTTCTGTAGATATTATTCCTGCTAATTTAATTAT
>CACGBM010000009.1 GCA_902571315.1 Rhodospirillaceae bacterium | reverse complement strand
TTAGATTCTGACATAAAGCAAGGAGAAGATAATTTTGAAGAATTGAAATTCAATGGTATAAAAAGTGCTGAAAATTATCATTCTATTGTAGGTGCTATAGCTGCTAGGCTGCAAATTGGTACCACTCCAGGAAACCCCATCCTTTTAAGTCAGTATGAACAAGCACAAACAGAACTTGCTGAGGTCAGTTCTCAAGGACAAAATTTGGTAGATGTAGGTAACAAAATATCTCTCTATTCTACGCGAGTATCTTATTTATTAGAGCAAGCTAGATCTGCAAAAAAATTAAGAGGGGCTGTAGATGAAGATCACAGAAATCTATCGTCTTTTCAAGATGAGTTGAAAAGAAGAGGAGTAGATGTTTTGAGAATTTTAGAAGACCTAAACGAGACTGTAAGAAGAAGAGATATATTTTTAGCGGCAGAAAGAAGAAGATTAACACAACTTGCTAATGCTATTTCAATAGGTGAATCATTTGGATTAGGATTAGGTACTTTAAGTTCATTGCCTGCTATAAATTATGATCAAGATACTAACCAAGGGAGAAGATCAGAAAATAATAATGTATCTCCTAACCCTATAGCCGTATTCAGAATTAATGAGTTAAATGGTTATGAACAAAATCTTTTCGGAGCTATTAGTGCTACTTTAGATAAATCTCCAGAGTCAAGATTTACATTGGTAGCAGTAAGTTCATCTGCGGGCAATCCAAGTGAACAAGCAGAAAGGGCAGCCAATGCGAGAAATGATGTCAGTAAATTGATTAGTTCCTTAATATCTATGGGAATGCCTGTAGATAGAATATCTGTTAGTTCTTTATCAGCGGCAAATGTTGAAAATACTGAAGTAAGGCTTTACGCAGACTAGTCACTTTAATTTATAATTGTCAATTAGTCTAACTCCACTCAAATTGACAGCAATAAATACTCTTAACGATTTCTTGTCTTTAATAGTAACAGGATGTTCTAAAGTAGCCGACTCTCTCACTTCAAGGTATTCTATATCATTAAATCCGTTTTTTTTTAATTCCTTTTGCAAATAAGACTCTAAATCTCTAGTGAGTTTGTAATGTAAATGTCTTATTTTTCTAAAATGTACATTTATTTTTTTTGCAAGTTTTAGGCTTTTAGGATTTAATAGTTTATTTCTGGAGGATAACGCCAAACCATTATTATCTCTTACAGTAGGAACACTTATTATTTTCACGCTGACGTTTAAATCTTTTACCATTTTTTTAATAAGAAATAATTGTTGAAAATCTTTCTCTCCAAAAAAAGCTGCGTAAGGTTTTGTTATTAAAAATAATTTTAGCACTATAGTTAATACTCCAGAGAAGTGGTTTTTTCTAAGCCGTCCACACAAAATATCACTGTAGTTAATTTCTTTTACATAAGTGCTATACCCAGCAGAATAAATTTGTTGAACCTTAGGAATAAAAACTAAATCCACATTATTGTTTTTTAGGATTTCTAAATCTTTTTTTTCTTGAGAAGGATAACTTTTTAGATCATTTGTATTATTAAATTGAGCCGGATTAACAAAAATAGTAACTACAGTAAAATATTTTAATTTCTTACTCTTTTCTACTAAAGCCAAATGCCCATCATGTATACAACCCATAGTAGGGACTAAACCTACTTTTTTATTTTTTTTTAAATTATTAAGATTTTTTTTTAAATTAGGTAAACTTCTAGCAATAATAGTTTGCACAATGTATATTCCTATTTAAGGAGAATGTTATTAAAATTTTTACTGTAGATATTATCAAATTTATATTCTTAGCACAAATTATTTGCACGAATTATATAATGGCTAATCAGTTTAATAGAAGTAGTCCCGAACCATCTTCTGGTATGGTAAAATCCCAACAGTCTTTTTCTAAAGATTTTATGGTAGTAACAGCTGATAGGAGGGCTTCCTTGGCTGCTAGAAATATACTTCTTGCCGGCGGAAATGCTCTTGATGCGGCAATCGCAGCACAAAACGTTTTGGCAGTTGTTGAGCCCCAATCTTCAGGTTTAGGGGGAGGAGGTTTTTTGCTTTTTTTCAATAATACAGATAAAAAAGTCTACGCTTATGATGGAAGAGAAACATCAAGCTCACTCGTAAAAGAAAATATGTATTTAGTAAATAATAATAAAATGCAATTTATTGATGCAGTTCAAAAGCCATTTTCTGTTGGCGTGCCGGGACTCTACTCTATGTTAGCTGATGCTCATAATAAATTTGGGGTTTTAAAATGGGATACTTTATTTGTTAGTGCATTGGAACATTCTGAAGGTTTTGAAGTAGGAGAAAGATTAAATAAGCTTTTAAAATGGGCTCCTCATTTAAAAAAAAATAAGTTTGTAAATGAAATTTATTTTAATAATGGAAAAGCAAAGGAAAAAGGAAGTTTCATAAAAAATTTGGATTTGAAAGAATCTTTAGAAATTTTATCCAAAGATCCATACTCAATAAATAAGGGTATCATAGCTAAAAAGATATCGGAAAAACTTAATTATTATCTTTCTTTAAATGATTTGCAAAAATGGAAAACAATAGAAAGAGAGCCATTATGTAAAAAAATAAATTCTTATAAAATATGTGGGTTTCGTCCTCCTACCTCTGGCGGAATAGGTGTAATACAAATTATTTCTATATTAAATAATAAAAAAAACCTGTTAAATATTAAAGATCCTTTTCTTACGAAACATTTGTTTATTGAAGCATCAAGGCTTGCATATCAAGATAGGAATTTCTATGTAGCAGATCCTTCTTTTTTTAATGTTCCAACAAAAGAATTAATATCAGAAAAATATCTAAAGATTAGATCAAAATTAATTTATAATGATAAAAGTATACCAAACTTTAAACCTAGCAATTTAAAGAATATGAAAGCAAAAAAAATCATAACAGGTAGAAATTTTGAACAAAAATCTACTACTCACATTAGCATAGTAGATAAAAATGGCAATGCTGTAGCATTAACAAGCAGTATAGAGTTTGCTTTCGGGTCAGGAATCACAACAGGAGGATTTTTTTTAAATAATCAAATAACTGATTTTTCTTTTTTTAATAAAGATCCTAAGGGTTACTTAATAGCTAATCGCGTTGAACCTAATAAAAGACCTAGATCTAGTATGTCACCAACTTTTATATTCTTTAAAAATGAGCTTATCGGCATACTAGGTTCTCCAGGAGGCAGCAGAATAATATGCTATGTTTCCAAAGTCGCTTATGAAATATTATTTTTAAATGAGGACCCTTTATCTGCTGTTACTTCTCCTCACTATTGTTCTAGAGATAGATTTACAGAATTAGAAAAAAATAATATCAATTCTAAACTAAATATTTATTTACAAGAAAAGAAACATCAAATTAAGTTTAAAGATATGACCAGTGGATTAAATATAATTTGGAAAAAAAATCAATTGTGGCAGGGAGTTGCTGATCCAAGGAGAGAAGGATTTGCGATTGGATTTTAGTGCAAATTGATGGGAGTTTAATATATTTTTAAAAATAATTTTTAGTATAGCAATAGTAATTGTTTTAAAACTAGTTTTTCCTACTATATTAAAAGGATTAAAAAGACTTATAATTATGTTTATAATAGCTATAGTATTTTTTAATGTAGTTTTAAATAGCAACCTATATTTATAATGAAAAATATAATAGCAATAACAAATAGAAAAGGTGGAGTTGGAAAAACAACTGTAGCAGTAAATTTGGCTGCAGCACTTGCTACTAATTTTAAATTAAATTGTGTATTAATTGACGCGGATCCAATAGGATCATCTTCTTTATGGATAGAAGAAACCTTAATACAAAGGCTTAAGCTAAAAAGACTAACTTTACCAAACTCGCCAAATAATAAATTTCATGCTCTGCAAACCTGGGGTGCTACACTATCGAGTATTTCTTTAGAATGCGATATAGTAATCGCAGATCTTCCTCCTATAGAATTAGGAGTTTTTAGTGAACTTATACATCAGGTAGGCTATATTGTTATTCCCGTGGGATTAAGCTCTCTCGAATGGGAGGCATCATTTCCTTTAATAGAGAGGGTGATTTCTGCCTCCAAAGATAATAAAAAAACTAAAGGTATTATTGTTCCTTCAAGAATACATCCTCAAAAATTATTGCCAAGAGATAAAATAAATGAAGTACTTCCTTCACAATGGGTATTGGCACCACAGGTATCTCTAAGATCTGACTTTCATAAAGCTGCAGAGAAAAAAAACTGGATAGGAAATACTGCAAAAAATAGCATTGCTCACAAAGAAATAAATAAATTATCAAAATTTTTTTTTAAGCTTATGTAAGTAATTATAAATGACTATTTATTTTTTTATTAATAAAAGTTATGACGGAACTTACCTCTTTTATTACACCTCCCATAGTTAAAAAACCATGCATCAGCCCCTTATAAACTTTAATTTCAACATTTACATTATTTTCTTTTAGTTTTTGACCATATAATAGTCCTTCATCAAATAAAGGATCACATTCTGCCAAAACTATTAAAGTGTCTGGCATGCCTTTCATTTTTTTATTTTTAATAGGAGATAGCCTTGGATCATTAATATATTTTTTTCTAATTTTATTTGGACAATAATGATTTTCAAACCATCTCATTAGTTTTTTGTTTAATATAAGGCCGTCGTATTTATCTTTTGAAACATATTTACTAAACATATGTGTAGCAGGATAGACTAAGACTTGAAAAACAACATTAGCTTTTAGAATATTCTTATTGTAGTCCGCTAAAACAGTAGCTATATTTCCACCGGCACTATCACCACATAATATTATTTTCTTATTATTAATTTGTAAATCATATTTATTTCTAGAAATATTTTTTAATATCTTTTTTCCTTGATTAATGGCCTTAGGAAAAATTGACTCAGGAGATAAACTATAATCTACTGATATTAAGTCATATTTGCCTGTATTTACTAAAATACTGCATACCTGATCATGAGTATCTGTATTACCTAAAACCCATCCTCCTCCATGAAAATAAATCATTATAGGCAATATATCACTTTTGGATTTATTTTTGCCTCTATAGTATCTAACAGAGATACCTTCTATTTTAAAATTTTTTTTAATTAGTACATTAATTTTATCTTTATATGAAAAATATGATCTTATTTTAGAAAACTCAATTCTAGCTTTTTTCACAGATAAATCCTGTATTTCTCTTATTATGCCTTCGTCTTTTAAGCTTTTTAAGATATTAATTACTGCTAATGATGACTTACTTAAATAGTATTTTTGCATCGTAATATAATTATAATATACCTAAGATAAAAATTATAATATAGCATATAACAAATGACTTTAATCACAAATATATTAAAACAAAAAATGCTTTCCTATACTTTGGTATTTTTTATTTTTATAAGTTGTATTGGTCTTTTTAATTCTAGTTGGTACTCTTTAATTCTATATCAATTATTATTTCTGCTGTTTTTTTCAGCAAGAATAAATTTCAATAAAAAAAATTTTGTTATATTGGCTTTTTTAATTCCTATCACTTTGCTGGCAAAGCAAGGCCTAGAAATTCCAAAGATTATTCAGGGCAGTAATGTTTTTATTGGAGGAAAAAATTATACTGATAGTATTTTTAAAGAAAAGCTACCAAAAAAAATTTTTAATAAATTAAATGCAGATTTTAAAAAAACATTTCCAAATTCAATATCAGGTCCAGATGATAAAATTTATCATAAGTCTGTATCTCAAATATTTTTTAAAAGCCCAGAAACTAAATCTGTAGAGAACATACATTGGAATAACAGGTATCAATTACAGTTAGGTGCATTTAATAATACAAAATATAATGCATTTGGAGACCAAGAACCAAGCAGAACAAATCTACCTTTCTTTATTAAGTACTCATTTCCTTCAGATTATTCAAATAAAGATGCTAAATTTTGTTGGCAAGGAACTGCATATTTAGGGGAAAAATTAGAAAAGAAAGAATTTACTAGAATGGAATGTATTAATTTTAAATCTATAAAGATAAATTCTTCAAATTTTTATGATATATGGCTTTTGGAAACTGGAAAAACTCTTCCTTTAAAAGCTCAACTAATTCTTCCTTTAAAATATAAAATTGCATTTTATCTTAAGCATCTAATAAGCATATTATCTTGTTGCATAATTTTAGCTATAATTTTTAAAAATATTAATTACGGTAAGTTTTCTATTTATATACTTTCATTTTCAGTTAGTTTGGCACTAGCATTTTTCTATTATCCAAACATAATTAACAAATTTATACTTTTTGAAGGCGGAAATGACGGTTTGCTATATGTTCATTTTGCTCATCTAATATCAGACTTTCTATCTATAAGAGATTTTGCAGGAGCTTTTATGGGAGGTGAAAAAGCTTATGATCTAATGCCTTTTTACAGATACATATGGATAATAAATTTTTTATTATTCGAAGAATCACCTTGGATGTTTATTTTTATCCTAACTTTTTTTCCTATAGTTATTTATAAAATCTTTAAAGAAACATTAGGAGAAAAATTTGCAAAATATTTTTTAATATTTTGGCTTTTTATTCCAATATTTGAAGCTTTTGGGTTTTGCCACTTTTATTATGTAAAACTTACTATAAGAGGCTTTGCCGAGCCCTTATGTTATCTTTGTTTTTTGTCTGCCCTAATATTTTTGATAAAGTTTAAAAAATGTTCTAATCATTTGAATTATTTTAATTCTTTTATTTTCGGGCTACTTTTAGCCTTATCTATTGGACTAAGAGCAAATATTTTACCTGCTTGCTTAGTATTAATAATATTTTATTTAGTTTTGGCATATAAAATAAATTATAAAGTTTCTTTGTTTTTATCCTTGGGGTTAAGCCTGATATTAATCATGCCTGTACACAATTTTATTTTTACAAATAAATTTATTCCGTTAACAGTAGCTGCTTATAAAGATACAAACTTAGGTGCTAGTCCTTCTGAGTATTTTATTTTACTTAAATCTATTTTAAAATTTTCTTTAGATTTAGATGTGTTACAAAAAATAACGGCCCATATTCATGGTGAAATAAAGCTTCATGAAATATGGTACCACTTATCAATAGCAATTATTATTATGTATTCGATCAAAAAAAAATCACCCTTCGTAATAAGATGTTTAGCAATTTCATCACTAAGCTTAATATCGCTATTACTTTTTTACCATGTGGGAGGGAGATATAGTTATTTATCTTGGACCTTAAGTCTAATCGTCTTATCATATTGGTTTAAAGAGAATTTTTTACCTTTTATAAAAAAAAAAAATAAATACTAATTTAGTAAATTTCATTTTACTGAAAATGACGCTAGAAATATAAGCTAGTAATTTACTCTCAGATAATACTGATATTGCTGGCTTGCATAAGCTAATAATATTTATACCCTCAAATACGTCTAGTTTTATATTTTCTGTCTAAATTGAAATGTTATTTTAAAATTTATGTAATAGTAGAGTAAAAGTTTACCTTGTTATTTTCTTAAATAAATCTTCGAGAGTAGCATCTTTAATTGAAATATCCTTTATTTTAATATTATATCTTGCCACTTCGTTTATTAACCCGTCTATAGAATTTTTAGAGGGTTGATAATTTATAAAAATTTCATTGCTTTTATGTTTTCTAAAACCTATTTTTTTAAGACCATCAGGTAAAGTTTTAAGATTATAAAAATATATTTTTAGAATTTTCTTATCTATCTTTTTTACTAACTTTTTAATATTGCCATTAATTACTATTTCGCCTTTATTTATAATTGCTACATCGTCACATAATGCCTCTGCTTCTTCTAAATAATGTGTTGTTATTAATATTGTAACACCCTTCTTATTTAGGTCCTTAATATTTTGCCATAATAATTCTCTAAGAGTAACATCAACACCAGCTGTTGGTTCATCTAAAATTAATACTTGTGGAGAATGAACCATAGCTTTAGCTATCATCAACCGTCTCTTCATACCTCCTGATAGGTGTCTTACATACGCATTTTCTTTCTTCTCTAGCTTTAAGTCTCTCAATAACTTTAGAGTTATCCTGTCAGACTTCTTTATTCCGTAATAGCCTGCCTGAAATTCTAAAGTTTCCCTAGGCGTAAAATAAGGATCAATTACTAACTCTTGTGGAACTACACCAATTGACTGTTTGGCAGCTCTTTCTTCTAATTCATGATTCCTTCCATTAATGAATACATCACCTGAAGTTTTGTTCACAATACCTGCTAGAATATTTATTAAAGTAGATTTGCCAGCACCATTTGGTCCTAGAAGAGCCAACATAGAACCTTTTTTAACATTAAAAGATATATTCTTAAGTGCTGTAGTTTTATTATTCTTATCATCTAAATAAGTTTTATTTAGTTTAATAATGTTAATATCATATTTTTTATTGTATTTCATTTAAAAATATTATTTCTAAAGCATGTTAAAAATGTACTTACCAAACAGAAAATTGCCATTACTAAATAACCTAAGCCATTAATATTACTATCAAAAGAATATCCTGCTACTATTGTTAAAATAGTCATCATAATACCAGAAGATAGTGCATGGTAAAGTGATATAGCTAATAACTTATTATTCTCGCTGATATTTGTGTATATATAATATATAACTAAATAATGAGACAGCCCGAAAGTGATAGCATGTAATGATTGAATTAATATAAGTAAAAAAAAATTAGTAAAGAAGAATGTAAGTAACCATCTTAAAGAACTTATAAGTCCAGTAAAAATTATAGCTTGAAAATAAATATGTCGTATATTTATCTTGTCGATTAGGATAAAAAAAATTATTTCTGCGAATACTCCACAAAACCATAAAAAGCCTATCTGAGAAAGATTGAAACTATAATGTCTCCAATAAATAGCAGAAAATGAATAGTACATTGCATGGCTTGCCAAAACTAAACTACATGAAAATAGAACTATCAGAAAATTTTTATTTTTAGATAACTTAATAATATCACTTTTTAATTTTCTTTTTTTTCTCTCTTCTTTGTTAGGTATCGAAAGAACGCTTATAAAGAAAAATAAAGAAAAGAGAATATATAATAAAGGAAAATTATGTGTTCCGAATTCATTTAATAGAAATCCTATTAAAAATACACCTAAGCAAAAAGCTATTGAACCACTAATTCTGAGTTTTCCATACGATGTATAAAAATTCTTATTCAAAGATGTATTTATATTTTCAATTATTGGAAGCAATGGCGAAAATATTAAAAGAATGAAAAAAGCTAAAAAAATAGCTAAACTAGCATTAATACTTTTATGGAATAATATAATAATGAAAAGACAAAATATTAAAAATATTAAAAATACTGCAACTAGTTTACTAGATTTAAAAGTTCTTATATTTTTTATTATTAAAAAATTTAATAGAATTTTTAAAAACCCAACTGATCCTATGAGTAAACCAATTTGCTGATTGTTTAGATTTATAACTTCATTAAGCCATACAGGAAGATATACCGTATTTAGACATACTAAAATAAAAACAGTGAAGTAAGTTGAAATAATTCTATGATTGTGAGTAAATTTCATTAATGTAATATAGTTATTATGAAAAAAAAAAATAGTATTTCTTTAGTAGATGGCTCTGGATTTATATTTAGAGCATATTATGCTTTACCTTCATTAACAAATAAAGACGGTATTCCAGTAGGAGCGGTTATGGGTTTCTGCAACATGTTATTTAAGCTCTTGGAAGAAAAAAAATCTGATAAAATAATTGTAATTTTTGATACAGCTAGAAAAACCTTTCGTAACTCTATTTATGAAAAATATAAAGCAAATAGAGGAGAACCACCAGAAGATCTAATTCCTCAGTTTGAATTAATTAGGAAGGCAGTAGATGCTTTTAGTATTTCTAGAATAGAACTTTCAGGCTATGAAGCCGATGATTTAATAGCATCTTACTCTAAGTTTTTCACTGAAAAGGGTTGGTATGTATCAATTGTTTCATCAGATAAAGATTTAATGCAACTGGTTGATGATCGTGTGCATATGCTAGACCCGATCAAAAATAAATTAATTAAAAGAGAGGAAGTAATCGCAAAGTTTGGCGTCCCTCCGGAAAAGGTTATAGATGTCCAAAGCCTAGCTGGAGACAGCACTGATAATATTCCTGGTGCTCCAGGTATAGGTTTAAAAACTGGAGCACTGCTTATTAACGAGTACGGTAGCTTGGAAAACCTTCTTTTAAATTATTCAAAGATTAAACAAAATAAAAGAAGAGAATCTATAGAAAAAAATCTCGATGCTATCAAATTATCAGAAAAACTAGTAACTCTAAAAGATAATATAGAATTAAATATTGATTTTAATAAAATATCAGATTGTGAAATCAATATTAAGAAATTGGTTCCTTTTATAGAACAGCAAGGCTTTAATGCTTTAAAGAGTAGGCTATTAAAAAAGACTGATAATATTTCAAAAGATGAGAAATTTCTAAACAATAAAGAAACAAAATATTTTACCATTCAAGACGAAAAATCTTTGGACTCCGTTATTGAAAGTATATTGGAAGCGGATGTTATTTCTATAGATACTGAAACTAGTTCAATTAAACCATTAGAAGCAAGATTAATAGGCATCAGTATTTCTTTTAAAATAGGGGAAGCATGTTACATTCCTATTAACCACAATATAAAGGATAAAAAAAAGCAACTCAGTCTAGATCTTTTAATAAAAAAATTAAACCCCTTACTTGCGAAGCCAAGTTTATTAAAAGTAGGACAGAATATTAAATATGATTTACAAATTTTAAAAAATAGTGGGTTTGGAAGAGTATATCCTATAGAGGACACTATGCTTATGTCCTATACATTATCTGCGGGCTTGCATAATCATAATTTAGATTTTTTATCAGAGAAATATTTTAATTACAACAAAATTAGTTATAAAGAAATAGTCGGAACAGGAAAAAAAGAAATTGACTTTTCTGCAGTGGATATTGATAAGGCCAGTTTTTATGCCTGTGAGGATGCTGATATTACTTTGAAATTATGGCATAAGATAAAGAAATTATTAATAAATGAACGGTTAATTAGTGTATACGAGTGTATAGAAAAACCATTAATTGAGATTATTGCAGATATGGAAAGTAATGGTATTAAAGTTAAAAAAAATAAACTCGTAGAATTATCTAAAAACTTTTCTAAGCAGTTATCGATACTTCAGGGTAAAATATTTTCATGCTCTGGTATAGAATTTAATATAAACTCTACTAAACAACTCGGTGATATAATTTTTAATAAACTTAAAATTCCAGGAGCAAAAAAAAATAAATCAGGAAGTTTTTCTACAAATTCTGAAGTATTAGAAACACTAGCAGAACAAGGATATGAGATTGCATCCTTGGTGCTCTCTTGGAGAGAAATTTCAAAATTGAAAAGCACCTATACAGAAAGCCTTACAAATTATATTTCTGGTAAAACAAATAGAGTTCATACGACTTTTCAAATGACAGGAGCTCAAACTGGAAGATTTTCTTCCACAGACCCTAATCTACAAAATATTCCTATAAAATCAAAAAATGGTAAAGAAATTAGAAAAACTTTTGTATCTGAAGAGGGCTATAAATTAGTTTGTTTTGATTATTCACAAATTGAGTTAAGACTTTTAGCGGAAATTGCTAAAATAGAAAAACTCAAAAAAGCATTTAATCAAGGTTCAGATATACACAAATTAACCGCTAGCCAAATTTTTAACATAGAAGTTTCTAAGGTAAATGATGATCAGAGAAGAAATGCTAAAGCTATTAACTTTGGTATTATATATGGCTTATCTGCCTTTGGCTTATCAAAACAATTAAATATATCTAAAACAGATGCAAAAAAATATATAGACGCTTACTTTCTTAAATACCCTGGCATACAATTATATATGGAGAAAATGAAATCATATGTCTCTGAAAATGGCTATGTAAAAACTCTTTTTGGTAGAAAAATTAATATTAATGGATATAAAGATAAAAATCCAATGGTCAGAAATTATGCTTATAGACAGGCCATAAATGCCCCAATACAAGGAGCTGCTGCTGATATAATAAAAAGAGCTATGATAAAATATAAAAAAGTTGCTAATGAAAAAGAATTTATAAATACTAAGCTGCTTCTGCAAGTACATGATGAACTGATTTTTGAAATAAAAGATGACATATATCTTCCTTTAGCAATAAAGAAAATTTCTAATCTAATGACCAATGCACATTTGCCTGTGGTTTCATTTAATACACCTATTGTGGTGTCTGTAGGGCAAGGAACAAATTGGGATGATGCGCATTAATGGTGCTGTTAGATAACAGTCTTACCTTTGTTCTTGGACCCACTAATACTGGAAAAACATTTCTTGCGATAGAGAAAATGATGTCTTATGACACTGCCATTATAGGATTACCGTTAAGACTTCTAGCAAGAGAAGTATATGATAAAATAGTTTTAAAGAAAGGTAACTTATCAACTGCATTAATAACTGGAGAAGAGCAAATAATACCGCCAAGAGCAAGATATTTTATTTGCACTGTCGAAGCAATGCCTACTGATAAATTAGTAGATTTTATTGCTGTTGATGAAATTCAGCTTTGCAATGACTTTGAAAGGGGTCATATTTTTACAGAAAAGCTTTTGTCCGCAAGAGGAAATATTGAAACCTTATTTCTTGGCTCTGATACCATCGAGCCCATAATAAAAAAATTATTTCCCAATTCAAACATTATTAGAAAGAAAAGGCGTTCTAAACTTAGCTATATAGGAAAAAAAAGTTTTTTTTCTCTTCCAAAAAGATCTGCTGTTGTCGCATTTAAAACACTAGATGTTTATAACATTGCAGCTAGAATTAAGGCACAAAAGGGAGGAGCCGCTGTTGTATTAGGGGCACTTAGTCCACAAACTAGAAACTCACAAGTAGGTATGTTTGAAGCAGGAGAAGTAGACTTTATAGTAGCAACTGATGCCATAGGAATGGGGTTGAACTTAAATATTGAAAATGTGTCTTTTGCGTCGTTAAAAAAATATGATGGAAAAAAAGAAAGATATTTAAAAAAAAATGAGATTGCACAAATTGCAGGAAGAGCTGGTAGAAATGAAAAAGACGGCTTTTTTAGTAATACTTTTGATACTAGTTTTTTTTCTAAAGAATTAATTGAAAACGTAGAACAAAATATTTTTGATCCAATTAACTTTCTATATTGGAGAAATAAGGAGCTACAATTTGGTTCTATAGAATCTTTACTAAATTCTTTAAGTAAAAAAAGTGATAACCCTCTTTTAATCAAAACACTTAATATAAGAGACGAGAATATTCTTAAACACCTTTCAGTAAATACAAAAGTTATAAAATATCTTTCAGATTATGATTGTATAAGAATGCTTTGGGAAATAAGTAAAATTCCTGACTACATGAAAAGTATAGACTATGAATATAGTGGTTTGTTAGTAAAACTTTATTTGAACTTAGTTCAAAATGGAAAAGTTAACAATAACTGGGTAAGACAAGAAATCATTAAATTACAAAACGAAGAAGGATCCATTGAAGAATTAACTTTCAAACTATCAAAAACTCGATTTTGGAATTATGTTTCTAATAAAAATCAATGGTTTGATAACAACGAAGATTTAAAAGAAGTAGCAAAAGAAACAGAGAACATTTTATCTAAAGCTTTGCATGAAAAGTTAATAAAAGAGTTTGTAGATAGCAAACTAAATATACTAGTAAAAGAAATTTCACAAAATAAAAACTTTGAACTTATAATTAATAGCAATAAAGAAATAGTTTTGAATAAAAAGGTAATTGGAAAAATTACAGGAATACAAGCAAAACTGTATGGACTAGAATCATACAAAAAAAATTTGGCAATATATAATAGTATAATTGATAAAGTAAGATATACGATCAATCAGTATTTAAAAACTATATTCAAAAATAAAATCTTACAATTAACAATAAATGAAAACTTAGAGGTATTTTTTAAAGAACACAAAATAGCATCCATTTATAAAGGAGTAAATATATTAAAACCAAAGCTAATGATCGCAAATAATCAGTTTATTACAAAAGAAAACTACAATTATTTAAAAGAAAAAATCCAATATAGTCTATCGATAATTATTAAAGCGGCTTTTAAAGAACAAAATATAAATATAATAACAAATAATCAAAACTTAAAAGCTATTATTTTTTCTTTACAAGAAAATTTAGGAGTAGTTAAAATAAATGCTATAGAGCAATTTTTTAAATCATTAAAATCTAATGATTTAATAACTTTAAAGAAAAAAAATATAAATATTAGCAGCAACTTCATATACTACAATTTCACCGTTTTTGATCTAAGAAATAAAATTAATAGATGGATTTTAGTCAATTTGTTTATGAACAAAAAGGAATTAAAAATATTGCCCAATAAAAAAATTTTTTTAAATAGGTTCAAACTACCCTCTGTCTCATTAAAAGCCTTAGGGCTTATAAAACTAGAAAAGTTTGTGATTGAAATATCTTTTTTAGAATATATATTCGATTTATATCTTTCTGAAAAAAAAGAAATTTATCATTTTAATTTTTATCATATTAGGTGTCTTAAAATTCCATTTTCTGCCTTTTATGAAATATTAAGATACTTTCATTTTAGAAAAATTGTTGGTACAAACTTTCTAACTTTCTGGAAGAAAATTAAAGAACCTTTTTACAAACAAAAAAAGTATGATGTTAATAGTCCTTTTTACATACTAAAAAAGTTGCAATAAATTTTAAAATATATATATAAACTTTATGTTCAAATCATTTTTCAGAAAAAATAATAATAAGGAGTTAAAAAAAATAACTGATGTTGATGATAACATATTTACTCTTGCCTGTGTGTTGGTTGAAGCAGCACTAGTAGATAATGAATTCGGTATTGAGGAAAAAAATATAATAATTAAAATATTAAAAAGTCGTTATAATCTCAATAAAACGAATGAAATTAATAATACATTGGATAAAGCAATTAAAATAAGCAAAGAGTCATCAGATTTAATTACTTACACAAGAAAAATAAAACAAAATTGGTCTTTAGAAAAAAGAATAGAAATTATTGAAATGCTTTGGAAAGTATGTTTAGTTGATGGAGTGCTAGAACCTTACGAGGATATGCTTATTAGAAGAGTATCTGGATTAATTTACGTAAGTGATAAAGATAGAAATGTAGCTAAAAATAATGCTATTAAAAAATTAAATGATTATAAATAGAAAGGAAAATCTATGCCGTACGTTGTTACTGAATCTTGCATAAAATGTAAATATATGGATTGCTGTGAAGTGTGCCCAGTCGATTGTTTTTATGAAGGTGAAAATATGTTAGTAATAAACCCTGACGAATGTATTGATTGTGGTGTTTGCGAACCTGAATGTCCTGCTGAAGCAATCATACCTGATAGTGATACTGCTGCTGAAAAATGGTTGTCATTAAATGAAGAATTTTCTACTAAATGGCCAAATATAGTAAGAAAAGGAACCCCTCCAGAAGACGGGGAGAAATTTCAGAATGAAAGTGATAAATTTAAAAAATATTTTTCAGAAAAACCTGGAACAAACTCTGAAGAGTAGCAATACTCTTACACTTTAGAAGCAAGCTTATTTTAAGATGACTTGCTTTCTTTCATAATTAAATTATAATGATTTAAGTCATTTTTCCCAAAATACTAGTCTAATTAGGGTAAACTATGGGTTCATACGAAGCATATTTAAAAGATATATCGGAGAGAAAAAAAATAGGGTTAAATCCAAAACCTATTGATAGCGGTGAATTAATGGATGAAATAATTTACAGCATAATCCATGAAAAAAATAAGCAAAGGCATAAAAGTTTAGAATTTCTTATTTATAATACATTGCCTGGAACAACTGAAGCAGCATTAAAGAAATCTTTCTTTTTAAAAGATATTATATTAAAAAAAACTATAATTGATGAGATTTCTGAATCGTTTGCTTTTGAACTTTTGTCTCACATGAAAGGAGGCCCTTCTATTAAGATATTGATTGATTTAGCTTTAAGCGACAATGCTAATTTAGTTAAACAAGCAACAGAAATACTTAAAAAGCAAGTTTTTTTATATGAATCTGATATAGACCGTTTACAAATAGCTTATAAAAAAGGTAATGCAGCTGCAAAAGATATTCTTACTAGCTATTCTAAAGCTGAATTTTTCTCTAAGCTGCCAGACATTGAAAAAGAAATAAAAGTAGTAACTTATATTGCTGGTGAAGGAGATATATCAACCGACTTGTTGTCTCCAGGAAACCAGGCACATTCTAGAGCTGATCGTGAATTACACGGTAAATGTATGATTTCAGAAAAATCACAATCTGAAATTAAAGAACTACAAAGTAAAAACCCTGACAAAAGAATTATGCTTATTGCTGAAAAAGGAACTATGGGCGTTGGATCTTCTAGAATGTCCGGCATAAATAATGTAGCTTTATTAACAGGAAAAAAAATAAGCCCTTATATTCCTTTTGTTAACAACTCACCTATTGTGGCCGGGACTAATGGCATATCTCCTATTTTTCTTACCACAGTAAGCGTAACTGGAGGAATTGGAATAAACCTAAAAAACTGGTCTAAAAAACTAGACTCTGAGGGAAGACCAATTCTAAATAATGACGGCAACCCTATACTAAAGCAAAACTATTCTGTGGAAACCGGAACAGATTTGATTATCAATACTAAAGAAAAGAAACTGTATGATGCAAAAAGTGGAAAAGAGTTAGTAGATTTATCTGATGCGTTTTCTCCTCAAAAAATTGAATTTATGAAAGCAGGTGGCTCATATGCAGTTGTGTTTGGTAAAAAACTTCAAAGCCAAGCCTGTAATATTTTAAATGTGCCGTTAAAGGAAGTATATGCTGTTTCTAAAGATGTGATTTTACCTTCCAAAGGTCTTACTGCGGTAGAAAAAATATTTAATTCAAATTTAATAGATAAGAAAAACAATCGTGATTTATATGCGGGTTCTGACGTAAGAGTAAATATAAACATTGTAGGCTCTCAAGATACTACTGGTTTAATGACCGTCCAGGAGCTCGAATCAATGGCCGCAACAAAAATTTCTCCTAAAATAGATGGTGCTTACCAATCTGGATGTCACACTGCTTCTGTATGGGATCAAAAAGCACAGGAAAATACTCCTAGATTAATGAGGTTTATGCAAAACTTCGGTTTAATAACTGGAAGAGATCCAAAAAATAGATATGCTCCTTTAACTGATGTTATACATAAAGTTTTAAATGATATAACAGTAGATGATTGGTCTATTATTATCGGCGGAGATTCTCATACTAGAATGTCTAAAGGTGTGGCTTTTGGAGCTGATTCTGGAACAGTTGCACTTGCTCTTGCTACCGGAGAAGCTAACATGTCTATTCCTGAGTCGGTCAAAGTAACTTTTAAAGGTAAGATGGCTGATCACTTAGATTTTAGAGACATTGTTCACGCCACTCAGGCTCAAATGCTTAAAAAATTTGGAGATAACATATTTCAAGGAAGAGTAATCGAAGTTCATATAGGAACTTTGTTAGCTGATCAAGCGTTTACCTTTACAGATTGGACAGCAGAAATGAAAGCCAAAGCTTCCATATGCATTTCTAAAAACGATATATTGGTTAAATCACTAGAGATATCTATATCTCGTATTAAAAAAATGATTGATAATGGTATGGAAAACAATAGTAAAATGCTACAGAGGCTAATAAAAATCGCTAAAAAAAGAATTAATGAAATAAATACTGGAGAAAAGTGTGCCTTAGCTCCAGATGAGAATGCTCAATACTTTGCTAAACTAACTGTAGATTTAGATGAAATTGATGAACCTATGATTGCTGATCCTGATGTAAACAATATTGATATTTCTAAACGTTACACGCACGATACTATTAGACCTCTTTCTTTTTATGAAAATGATAAAATAGTGGATTTAGGTTTCGTTGGATCATGTATGGTTCACAAAGGTGATATCAAAATAGTGGCACAAATGCTTAAGAATCTAGAAAAAGAATTAGGAAATGTAAAATTTAAAGCACCTTTAGTGATCGCGCCTCCTACCTATAATATAGTTGAGGAACTTAAAGCTGAGGGAGACTGGGAAATATTACAAAAATATTCAGGGTTTGAATTTAACGATTTAAAACCTAAAACATTAGCTAGAGAAAAATATGATAATATATTATATTTAGAGAGACCTGGATGTAACTTGTGTATGGGAAATCAAGAAAAGGCTGGAAAAGGTGATACAGTCATGGCCACTTCAACTAGACTATTTAAAGGAAGAGTTGTAGAAGATTCTAAAGAAAAAAAAGGGGAATCTCTTCTATCTTCAACACCTGTAGTAGTATTATCGACAATTCTAGGGAGAATTCCTAAAATAGAAGAGTATAAAAGGGCTACAAAAGGTATCAAACTTACTAATTTTATACCACCTCACGCTAAACCGATGACATTTGATGTGAATAGCTTCATTGGAGAAGAAATCAGGTAAAAACATAAAATTCTTTACTTAATTTTTAACATGCTAGACTCTTTTGAAGATAACTTTCTAACT
The DNA here is from genome assembly GCA_902571315.1 of Rhodospirillaceae bacterium. Taxonomy (GTDB): domain Bacteria; phylum Pseudomonadota; class Alphaproteobacteria; order TMED109; family TMED109; genus TMED131. Next base: position 7,147 of record CACGBM010000009.1, on the reverse strand, counting down.
AAAGCTTTCAGTTTCTTAATAGCTCTATTCTCTATTTGTCTTACACGCTCTTTACTAATTTTAAATAATTCACCTAGTTTCTCTAAAGTCAATGGATCATCGCTAAGGTGCCTTAAAGCTATGATTTGACTTTCACGTAGTCCTAATTCTCTCATAGCTTTTTTAAACCAAGACCTTTTTCTTGCTAAGTCTAATCTGTTAACAATGTCCCCTTCATTAAGAGAATTTTCATCAATTATAAAGTTACCAAACTCTTGATTATAATCATCTGATACTTTTGCATTTAATGATTTATCCTCATTAATAAACCTATTTTCCATATTTTCAACATCTACTACTTTGATATTCAATTTTTTTGCAACTTTGCTTCTAACTTCTTCCTCACTTTTAGAATATTTACTCAACTCTAATTTTAGTCTTCTCAAACTAAAGAATAACGCTTTCTGTGATGCAGTAGTACCAGTCCTAACAATGGACCAGTTCTTTAAAACATAATCTTGAATAGCTGACCTAATCCACCAAGAAGCATACGTGGAAAATCTTATATCTCTATTCGGTTCAAATTTAGCCATTGCTTGCATTAGCCCTATATGTCCTTCTTGAACCAAGTCATTAACAGGTAATCCATAATTTTTGAATTTCATAGAAAAAGCTATTACAAGTTTTGAGTATGCTCTTATAATTTTGTGCATTGCTTTTTTGTCACCACTAAACACCCAAGCCTCTGCTAACTTCTTTTCTTCATCTCTTGTAAGCATAGGAGTTTTCATAGAGTCATTTAAGAACTTTCTATCGAGTTTATTAAGACTTATGTTTTTTGCAATGCCCATAAATATTGTACGCTTTAAATATTTTAATTAGATCAAAAAATTAATTAATTTTTACATTTAAATGTTGCATAAATACAACAATTTGAAGTTTTTTATTGTTTCTTTACAAATTTGTTGCAATAAAACTGGTAGGCATTATTATGATGTCAGTGTTTGTTTGTTTTTATATACACTAATTTTTAACGGGAGTTTAAAAATGCAAAAGATGGCTTTATAGTTGTTTTTTGGTAATTCTAGTTGTTCAAACTCAGTTAAATTATTAGATATTTAATTTCAAACATTAATTATTTTAACGGGAGTTTATTATGAAAAAAACTATATTATACAGTATTTTTGCACTTGCTTTTGCTTTATCAAACGTAGCAAAGGCAGAAATGACTGTGTCTGGTTATACAGAATTTTTTGCAGGTTCTGCTGACCAATCAAGAGCACTCGGTGCTGATAACCAAAGTGGTATCGATAAAGCTGGTTTAGATAACGGTAATTACGGCAGAATAACTGCTAACTATTCTTCAACAATGGACAACGGAATAGGAGTTTCTGGTACATTCGGTATGACAGCAAGAGATTGTCAAGGAGATAAGACAGAAAACTGTAATGTTGTTAATTGGAACTTTGTTAATCTTTCAGGGAATTTTGGAGTTATAAGTATCGGTGAAAGATTTGCTGCTGGTCATTATATGATGTCAAGAATGACTGCTTCTGGGCCAACTGCTGAACCTGATGGTGGTGTTTTAGGTAGATTTTACGTTGCAGGTGGTGGTAGTTATGGTTCTGCTAACGAAGCTAACTATGCTAGTAATTCAATGAAAATATTATATGCATCAAACACATTTTCTGGATTTTCATTTGCTGTAAGTTATGATCCTAATTCATCTAACACAGGTCAAAGCACAACTGCAAATGGTCAGCAAACATCTGGTTCCACATGGACAAGTTACAATGATCTATTGTCAGCATTTGCAAAATATTCAATGGAAATAGATGGTGTTGGACTTGAGTTAGTTTATGGGCAGCAATCAGGTAATGCTGGTAGAGTCGGTACTAATGATTTTAATGATTTAGATGAAACTGCATATTCAGCAAAAATTACTTATGGTCCTTTTTCTGCAGACTACAGAAAAAATGACGTTGGTTCTTCTGGTCAAATTAAAAATAACAATGCGGGTAACGACGAAGGTACTTCAATATGTGCAGAATATGGTATGGGCAATATGAGAATTGGTGCTTGTAACGTAGATACAAGTTTTACTGATACAAGCAACAATCCTAATTCATCCACTACCAGAACATATACTGCTGACTACAGTTTAGGTGGCGGGGTAACTATTGGCGCTGCTTATTTTGATGTAGAACAAGTTGCTAATGGTGTTACTGATACAGATGTTGAAGGTGTAATGACTATGTTATCTGTTGGCTTCTAAAAGTATTTTTTACTTTAATTAAAAAGGAGAATCATCTTTGTGTTGATTCTCCTTTTTTTTTTATGTTATATATATCTTATGATAGGTAGTTATATAAAAATTTTCCTAGTAAAATTAGTTTTACTTATTTTAACTGCATCAATAACTCAATCTTGCTCATCTATAAAAACTAAAACAGAACAGGTTGATATCAATGATATTATTTATTCACCAAAGCAAAGAGTAGAAAGAAGAATAGCTGAGAGAGGAGGAGACTCATTTCTTAAAGACATGTTTATGGGTGAATCAAAAAAAAATAAATCTTATGGCAATCAACTTTCTATTAATCCTCATTTATGGCAAGCTTCATTAGATATCTTGTCTTCAACAATGCCACTAGCAAGTGTGGATAGTAACAGTGGTATAATTATATCTGATTGGTATAATTTAAAAGGTAAAGATAACGAAAGAATAAAAATATCTGTTCTGGTAAGCACTCAAGAGCTAAGAGCAGATGGAGTTAAAGTCTCTATATTTAAACAAACACTAAAATCTAATACCTGGAAAAATACAAATATTAACCCTAAAATAATACAGAAATTAGAACGAAAAATCATTACAAAAGCAGGATCTTTAGCAAATACTGGCAATTGAACCATAATTAAGGATACTTAAAATTGAGTGAAATCAATTTAATCTATGATCACAAAAAAATAGAAGGCCATTGGCAAAAAAAATGGGAAGAAAAAAAACTTTTTTCTATTAAAAATATAGCTAACCCCTATTATGTTTTAGAAATGTTTCCTTATCCTTCCGGAAGAATTCACATGGGACATGTAAGAGTATATACCTTAGGAGACGTACTTGCACGTTATAAAAGAGCTCAGGGGTTTGATGTACTTCATCCTATGGGTTGGGATTCTTTTGGTATGCCTGCTGAAAATGCAGCCATTGAAAATGATATTCATCCTAGAGATTGGACGAAAAAGAACATTGAAAATATGAAAACTCAACTAAAATCTATGGGAATATCTTATGATTGGCAAAGAGAAATAAGTACATGCGAACCTGCATATATTAGAGAACAACAAAAAATTTTTATTAAACTTTTTAACGCTAACTTAATTTATAAAAAAGAAAGTTGGGCAAATTGGGACCCAATTGAAAAGTCAGTGCTTGCCAATGAGCAAGTTATAGACGGTAAAGGTTGGCGATCTGGAGCTACTATTGAAAAAAAATTACTAAATCAATGGTTTCTATCAATAACTAAATTTGCTAAACCTCTTTTAGAACATTTAGAAGACTTAGATGAATGGCCTGAAAACGTAAAAGTAATGCAAAAAAACTGGATAGGAAAATCGGTTGGAGCAATATTGAACTTAAAAATAAAATCTAATGATATTTTAAATAATATTAATAATGTTGAAGTATTCACTACAAGACCTGATACAATATTTGGAGCTTCTTTTGTTGCTATTGCCCCAGATCATCATTTATCTGAGGAGTTAGCCAAGCAATCCATAGAAGTTAATAACTTTATAAAAGAATGGAAAAAATCATTTATAACTGAAGAAGACCTAGATAAAGCACCTAAAAATGGCTTATTTACAAACCTTTATAGCATACATCCTTTTGACAATAAACCCCTGCCTATTTATATTGCTAACTTTGTATTATCTTCCTATGGAACTGGTGCAGTAATTGGAGTTCCTGCTCATGATCAAAGGGACTTTGATTTTGCTAAGAAATATAATTTAAAAATTACTCAAGTTGTGAAAGATTTTAAAACTACAAAAAAAACAACATTAATTGAGGCTTATGCTGGTGAAGGCACTTTAATAAATTCTGATTTTTTAAATGATATGACTGTAAAAGAAGCAAAAAACGAAGTTATAAAAAGGCTTGAAAAAAAAGGTATCGGAAAAAAGGATATTAAGTATAGGTTGCGTGACTGGTGCGCCTCTAGACAGAGGTACTGGGGCTGTCCTATTCCCATTATTTACAGAGAAGATGGAAAAGTTCTACCTATTGAAGAAAGCGAACTTCCTCTAGAATTGCCAGATGATGTTGATTTTTCTGAGGGAGGAAATCCATTAGAAAATCACCCTAAATGGAAATATACAACTTGTAAAAAAACAGGCATGAAAGCTATAAGAGAAACTGATACACTTGACACATTTTTTGATTCATCATGGTATTATTTAAGATTTTTAAATGCTAACTCAGATTCAAATCTTAAATCTGAATTAATAGAAAAGTGGTGTCCTGTTCATCAATACGTTGGAGGAATTGAACATGCTGTATTACATTTGTTATATTCCAGATTTATTGTTAAAGCACTAAATAGTATCAATGAAATAAACATAAATGAGCCTTTCAAAGGGTTATTCTGTCAAGGAATGGTTTGTCATAAAACCTATAAGGATGTCGATGGCAAATGGATTTTTCCTGAAGATATTATAAAAAAGGATAGTATATTAATTCATAGAACTACAGGTAAGCTTGTTTCCGAAATAAAATCTGAAAAAATGTCTAAATCAAAAAAAAATATTGTGGACCCCGTTTCTATTATAGAAAATTATGGAGCAGATACCGCTAGAATTTTTATGCTTTCTGACAGTCCGCCTGAAAGAAATTTGGATTGGAGCAATAGTGGAATAGAAGGTTCTAGAAAATTTATAGTAAAAGTTTGGAACTTTTTTAATAAACTCAAATTTGATGATAAAATAAGTGAAACAAATGCAAATGAAAACAAATTTCCATCAGATTTAAGAAAAAAGTTACATTTTTGTATAGAAAAAGTGACAAAAAGCTTAGATAGCTTTCAGTATAATGTTGCGGTTGCTGCATTAAGAGAATTTGCTAACTATTTTTTTACTTATAAACCTATAGAAAATGATAGTAGTGATTTACATGAAGCCTTATCTAAATGGGTCATCATGATAAGTCCGCTTGCACCTCATTTAGCTGAAGAACTTTGGAAGATTTTAAAGCACAAAAATATGGTTGCAAATCAAAAATGGCCAGAGTTTGAGAATAAATATTTAGTAGATGATAATGTAAATCTAATAGTACAAATTAATGGAAAGAAAAAGTTAGTAATAAAAATTGTAAAAGGTTTAACAAAAAAACAAACCCAGCAATTTGTTTTAGAAAATGCTTCTGTAATAGAAATCTTAAAAGATAAAAATTATAAAAAGATTATTATTATTCCTGATAGAGTAGTCAATTTGGTTATTAAATGAGGCATACAGAAAAAATTTTAATAACTTTTTTTTTAATTTTTTTTAACAGTTGTACAAATTTTAAACCTTTATATAAAGATAATTTAAGTAGCCTTTATAAGCTGCAAGAGTTTTCTATAATTACTGATAAAAAAGAAATATCAAAAAAAGTAAAAAAAAATTTATTAGAACTTTTTCCTAACAATAAGAAGACTAGCTATATATTAAAAATAGAAGCTATTTCGGATACTAGTGGGGTTATATCTGATACAACAAGAAAAATTTCAAGATATAAAACACAAGTATCAGCAAATATAAAACTCTATAATAGATATAAAAAGTATGATAAATTAATCTATGAGTTTAATACAAAGAGCGATGCCTCATATAGTTTAATTTTAAATAATATAAGATCAACTATAGCAAGCAGAAAAAGAACAGAAGCAACCAGTATCAAATTGTTATCTGAGGAAATATATAGAAGAATATTAGTATTTCTTTCGCAAAATTAAATTTAGTATGTTAATAAAAGATTGGGAATATAATAAATTTTTAGAAAATATTTTATCTTATAAATTAACATTAATTCACGGTCAAGACAGAGGTAAAGTAAATGAGAAATTACTTGAAATAATAAATCGCTTAAAATCATTAAGAAATAATACTATAGAAATAATCAACCTTGATCCTGAAGAGTTTTATAAGTATGAAAATTACTTTTATAATCTAGTTTATCAAAAGTCCTTTTTTAGTGAACATACGTTAATTAGAATAAACATGGACTTATTAAAAACTGAAAAATATTTTTTTGAACTAATAGAAAATTTAGATATAGATAAATCTAATTACATTATTATTGAGTCTAAATATCTTCCAAAAACCTCTAAAATAATGAATCTTTTTAAAAAAATTAACTCACATGCTTTAATTACCTGTTACCAAGAAAACAATGTGAAACAATCTATTTTAAAATATGCAAAAATTTATTCGTTAAATTTAGATAATTATAGCTTAAATTATTTAATTGATAAGTTCGGAAATGATACTTTAATTACAAAAAATGAAATAAAAAAGCTAGCTCTCTATTCTAATGGAGAAAATATTAACCATGCTACTATACTAGAAGCAATAGGTGATAACTCTCTAATAACATTGAATGAATTAACAGACTCTTTAGGTATAAAAGAGAAAAAAACTAAAATGATCTACTTGTATGAGAAAACACTTAATTTAGGTTTAAATTATATTGTTTTATTAAGAAGCATAAGTCGTCATTTTAGAATAATATTAGACGCTAAAGCAAATAATTATAAAAATGCTAAAGACATAAAACCTCTAATACATTTTTCTAGGTACGAAAATATAAATCAACAGTTAAAAGTCATGAGTGTAGATCAACTAAGAGAATGTTTAAAAAGAACATATGAACTAGAACTAACTTGCAAAACTAATTATGATGCTCACCAATTATTTATAAAAAAATTTATTACTGAAGTGACTAATTATTAAACAAATCAATTAAGGCATCTAACTGCTCTAAATTTTTATATCTTACTAAAAGATAACCTTTTCCTTCTTTATCTTTAATTTCAACTTTATAACCTAATTTGAGGGATAAATACTTTTCATAATCTACGATATTTGCATCTTTGGATTTGAAATTCTTTTTAGTTATAATTTTAGTATTTTT
>CACGBM010000008.1 GCA_902571315.1 Rhodospirillaceae bacterium | reverse complement strand
TGTAGGATTTGCTCTTAGCACAACAACTTTAGCTTTAGTTGCTGGTTTTACTGTGCTGTCTTTTTCTGGTTTTAAAGTCAATGCAGATATGGCAATGCTTACCGCAATAACTATCGCAATAGCATTATTTATAGATTTATTTTTTCTACCTACTTTATTGATGGCAATAGATAAAGCGAAGTTTAAACAAAACAATAAATTAAAAGTTAATACATAGGAGATTAATTATGATTTTTTTTAAACATGTTTTTATTATTAAATTAATTTTTTTAGCGTATATAAATTTTTCAAACGCTGAGACAGAAGATGAAAAAGCGCTGCAAATATCAACTGATGCATATAATTATGATAAAGGTTTCAGAGATTTTACCTCCGATTCAAAAATGACTTTAAGAAATAAACAAGGCGAAGAAACTATAAGAAACTTTAGAGGTAAAACCTTAGAAGTTGATGGAGATGGTGATAAGACTTTGTTTATCTTTGATAGTCCTAAAGATGTTAAAGGTACTGCAACACTTACATTTACCCACAAATTAGATCCGGATGATCAATGGCTTTATTTACCTGCTTTAAAAAGAGTAAAAAGGATAACTTCAGATAATAGATCTGGCTCCTTCGTAGGTTCAGAGTTTGCTTATGAAGATTTAGGAAGTCAAGAATTGGAAAAATATAAAGACCGTAAATATTTGAGAAAAGAAGCTTGTCCTAATAATAATGAGTTAGAATGTCATGTGATAAGCAGAGTGCCAACGGAAAAAAGTTCAGGTTATAAATATCAAGTGTTATGGTTAGATGACACCGCTGCACATAAAGTTTGGAAAATAGATTATTTTGATAGAAAAGGATCACATTTAAAAACATTATTTTTTGATGATTATAAAATTTATTTAGATAAACATTGGAGACCAAGTGTTTATAAAATGATTAATCATCAAACAGGAAAATCTACTGACTTATTAGTACAAAATATTAGATTTAAAGTTGGATTATCTTCAAGAGATTTCAATCCTAAAAGTTTATCAAGAGTTAGATAGTTTAATTTAAAATGAGGGGCTTTTTTAAGTTATGCTTTTTAGTTTATTTTTTTCTATTAGCACTTTATTCTGCAGAATTAGATTGGGAAATTAATAGTGAAATAGGACTAGAAATTAAAGAGTTTCATAAAAAAGAAGCCTATTCAGATCAAAAGAATACATATGCGAGTTTTTTTAAATCAGAAATATTTATAGACTTCAAAAATGATATTGAATTTTTAATGGAACCTTATTTTAGGTACGATCGTCACGATAAAAATAGAAGTTTATTTAATTTCAAGGAGACTAACTTTACCTATTATTATAATGATATACAGGTTAAGGCAGGCATTAGTGAAGTTTTTTGGGGAATTACAGAGTCTAAAAATTTAGTAAATATTATAAATGTAAAAGATGTTGCTGATGGTGATCAAAAAGCAAAACTTGGACAGTCTCTTTTAGCTTTTTCTAATTATTCAGAAAAATATGGCAGCTTAGATTTTTATTATTTACCATTTTTCAAAAATTCTTCTCAAATAGGTCAGACAGGAAGACTTAGATTAAGTAAACCCATAGAAAACTATGATATTATTTATGAAGGTGGAGCAGGATCTAAGGTTCCTAGTTGGGCTATAAAATGGGAAAATAGTTTTGGAATGCTTGATTTTTCATTACAAGGTTTTAGAGGTAATAGTAGGGAAAATTCTACTATAGCCAAATTGGAAAATTTACAATTAAAATATTTTCAAGGATATGAAAGAATTTCTCAATTGGGTACTTATTTACAACTTATTTCTGGACCTATTATTTATAAGTTAGAAGCAATAAAAAGGAATGGTCAGAAAAATGCTAAAAATATTAGAGAAAACTTTTATTCTTATACCTTAGGAATAGAATATTTAATTAATAATTTATTTGAAAATAAATGGGACCTTACTTCACTTATTGAATATCATAATGATGATAGAAATAACGATTCTACTGATATTTTTCAGAATGATTTATTTTTAGCAACTAGGTTAAATTTTAATGATATTGATGGAACGGAATTTTTAACTTCAATAACGCTAGACACAGATGGTGGAGGCAATACTTCAACTTTAGAGCTAAGTTCAAGAATTACCGATAATATTAGGGTTTCAGGAAGTTATAATGCATATTGGTCAGTAAATGAAAAAGATATTTTGTATAGTTTCAGACGAGATAATTATTTTTTAATAAATATTACAAACTATTTCTGATTACTTAGTTGCACCCCCTTAAAACTTCTTTATAATTAATATTAATTAAAGTTTGCAAATTTAGTATAGTTGTAATAGAACAATATAAGAACATAAAAAGAATTAAAATAGAACAGGTATTGTTATGAGTTTAGAAGATAAAAGTAAGGCTTTAGAGAGTGCTCTAGGGTTAATTGAAAGAAATTATGGTAGTGGCTCTATCATGAGGCTTGGAGACAACACCACTGTTAATATTGAAGCTATATCTACTGGGTCTCTTGGTTTGGATTTAGCGTTAGGTATAGGAGGTTTGCCTAAAGGTAGGATCATAGAAGTATATGGGCCTGAGAGTTCAGGAAAAACTACATTAGCTTTACAAGTGGTAGCTAGTGCTCAAAAAAAGGACGGAATTTGTGCTTTTATAGATGCTGAGCATGCACTTGATCCAGTGTATGCAAAAAACTTAGGAGTTGATGTTGATAAACTATTAGTATCTCAGCCTGATGCAGGTGAGCAAGCACTAGAGATTGCTGATACGTTAGTAAAATCAGGAGCTGTAGATGTATTAGTAGTGGATAGTGTTGCAGCATTAGTTCCCAAAGCTGAATTGGAAGGAGATATGGGTGACAGTCATATGGGACTTCACGCTAGATTAATGAGCCAAGCGTTAAGAAAATTAACATCTTCAATTTCTAGATCAAATGCTATGGTAATATTTATTAATCAAATTAGAATGAAAATAGGAGTTATGTTTGGTAGCCCAGAAACTACTACTGGAGGTAATGCTTTAAAGTTTTATGCCTCTGTTAGATTAGATATAAGAAGAATAGGGCAAATTAAAGATAAAGATCAAATTGTTGGCAACCAAACTAGAGTTAAAGTTGTTAAAAATAAGGTAGCTCCTCCATTCAAAATCACAGAATTTGATATATTGTATGGCGAAGGAATTTCTAAAGAAGGGGAAATTATAGATTTAGGAGTTGCTGAAGGCTTTGTAGAAAAATCAGGATCTTGGTACAGTTTTAATAGTAACAGAATTGGGCAAGGAAGAGAAAATGCTAAAAAATTCTTATTAGATAATAAAGAGATTGCTGATGAAATAGAAAGCATGATTAGAAAGAAAAATAGTACTAGTGAGGAAGAGCAAGAACAACTAGAAGAAGAAAAGAGTTTAGAAGAAGAAAATTAACTATACATTTTTTTTCTTTATTTTTATATTATAATAAATGATTGAAAACTCTTTATCAGATATAAGAAAAGAATTTCTAGATTTTTTTTCAAAAAGAAAACATAGCGTAGTTCAGTCATCCCCATTAGTACCTCACAATGATGATTCACTGCTATTTACCAATGCAGGAATGGTACAATTTAAAAATATTTTTACAGGATTAGATAAGCCTGAAAATGGAAATAGAGCAGTTACAGCACAGAAATGTGTTAGAGCTGGTGGGAAGCACAATGATTTAGAGAATGTAGGTTTAACTAAAAGACATCATACTTTTTTTGAAATGTTGGGAAACTTCTCTTTTGGTGATTATTTCAAAGAAGATGCAATAGAAATGGCATGGGAGTTATTAACCAAAAACTACCAAATAGATAGAGAGAAATTGTATGTTACTGTTTACCATACAGACGATGAAGCCTTTAACATTTGGAAAAAAGTAACAGGGTTTTCAGAATCAAAAATTTTAAAAATAAGTACCAGTGATAATTTTTGGGAAATGGGCGACTCTGGACCATGTGGTCCATGCTCAGAAATATTTTTTGATCATGGTCCAGAATTTCCAGGTGGACTTCCAGGAAGTGAAGATGAAGGTGATAGGTATGTAGAAATTTGGAATTTAGTTTTTATGCAGTTCAACAAGAAAAAGAACGGAGATATAGAAAAACTTCCCAAACCATCTATTGATACTGGAATGGGAATAGAAAGAGTAGCTGCTGTATTACAAGGTACATCTGATAATTATGAAGTAGATACTTTTAGAAATATAATTGAGTTTACAAAAGAACAATTTAAAATTGAAGAGAATGAGCATACAAAGATACCACTAAGAATAATTAGTGACCATTTAAGGTCAGTTGGTTTTCTAATTTCTGATGGCGTACTTCCTTCAAATGAAGGAAGAGGGTATGTCTTAAGAAGAATTTTAAGAAGAGCAATAAGACATATTTACAATTTAAATATTAAAACAGAAAATTTTTATAAATTGGTTCCAATTTTAACAAAAGAAATGGGAAAACATTATAAGGAATTAAATGTTTATAGTGATCTTATTAATAATACTATTAAAACAGAGGAGTCAAAATTTTTAGAAACCTTAGATAAAGGTTTAAAAATTCTACAGGAAGAAAATGATAAAAATAAAGAAAGCAAAATTTTTTCAGGTAAAGTTGCTTTTAAATTATATGATACTTATGGGTTTCCACTAGATTTGACAGAAGATGTTTTAAAAGAAAATAATAAAAAAGTAGATATTAGTGATTTCAATATTGAGATGGAAAAACAAAAGGAAATGTCAAAAAAATCTTGGAAAGGCGATAATGATAATGAGAATCAGATCTTTTGGCACAAGATAGTACAAGAAATAAAACCTACTACTTTTATAGGTTACGATACCTTAGAAAGTACAGAGTATGTTAACAAGATAATTATAAATGGTGAGGAAGTAGAGCGGGTATCGGATCAAGATAATAAAATTTCTTTGTTGTTTGAAAAGTCTCCTTTTTATGCAGAGTCAGGAGGGCAAATTGGGGATAGAGGAATTATAGAAAATTCTTCTTTTAAATTTAAAGTTATAGATACAATAAAAAGAGGAGAAAAGGTGTTTGATCACTATGGCCATTTAATCTCTGGAACGATTAAGAAAAAAGATCAAGTTATACTTAAAGTAGATCAAGAGTTAAGAAAATCAGTAGCTGCTAATCATTCTGCAACTCATTTATTACACAGTGCTCTAAGAATTAACCTTGGAAAGCATGTTACACAAAAAGGTTCTTTAGTTAATGAGATTAAGTTAAGGTTTGATATTTCACATAATTCTTCTATTTCAGAAGATTTAATTAAAAAAATAGAAAAAGATATTAATCAGCAAATTTTTAATAATACACAAGTTTCCCATTCGGTAATCAATAAAGAAGAGGCTATAAATAAAGGAGCTATGGCTATATTTGGTGAAAAATACGGAGATAAGGTAAGAGTTATAGAAATGGGTAAAAGAAAAGAGAAGCCATATTCTGTTGAGTTGTGTGGAGGAACTCATGTTAGTAGAACGGGGGATATAGGTTTAATTAAAATTATTTCAGAAGGCAGTTTAGCATCAGGAGTAAGAAGAATTGAAGCAGTTTCAGGTTTAGTGGCAATTGAAAAATATAATAAAATAGAAAGTGATATGAACAATTTAGCGTTAAAGTTAAAAACAACTCCTAAATTATTAGAAGATAAAGTAATAAAAATTTTAAATGAAAAAAAAGATTTAAAAAAAAAGCTATTACAAATTAATAATAATAGAAATGATAAAAGTGATAATTTTGAAATTAAAAAAATTAAAAATATTAATGTTATTCACGCGATCTTAGAAAATGTTAGTTCAAAAGAAATGAAACTAATAATTGATAAACAGTTAAAAAAACAATCTGACAGTTTAGTTATACTCATATCCAAAGAAAAAGAAAAAGTAACCGTTGTGATTGGTATAGAAAAGAATATAAGTGATACTTTTGATGCTACTGATTTAATAAAACTAATTATACCTGTTTTAGGTGGAAAAGGCGGAGGGGGCAGAAATACTTTAGCCCAGGGAGGTGGAAGTAGTCCAGAAAACTCTGAAAAAGCGGTAATGATATTAATGGAAGAGATTGAAAGAAAGTTAGCTTCTTAAGCTTTTTAATGTATCTGCAATTTTATTTATAAACTCTTTAGTTTCCATCCATTTTTGGTTCATCCCTACTAATAAGGCAAGGTCTTTTGTCATAAAACCCTCTTCCACAGTTTTGATACATGCATCCTCTAAGTCTGTAGAAAATTTTTTTAAATCTTTATTTTTATCAAAAGATGCCCTATATGAAAGGCCCTGCGACCATGCAAATATTGAGGCAATTGGATTAGTTGAAGTTTCTTTTCCCTTTTGATATTGTCTATAGTGTCTGGTAACGGTACCATGAGCTGCTTCGGCCTCAATTGCATTTCCATCAGGCGTCATTAATACAGAAGTCATTAATCCAAGAGAACCAAAACCTTGAGCTATCGTGTCAGATTGAACATCACCATCATAATTTTTACAAGCCCAAACAAATCCTCCTTCCCATTTCATAGCGCAAGCAACCATATCATCAATTAATCTATGTTCATAAATTATGTCTTTTTCATCAAATTTATCTTTAAATTCTTTTAAAAAAATTTTTTCAAAAGTATCTTTAAATAAACCGTCATATGCTTTCAAAATAGTATTTTTAGTAGACATATAAACTGGCCATCCTAAGTTCAGACCATAATTAAAACATGCTCTTGCGAAACCTTCTATAGACTCTTCTAAGTTGTACATACTTAAAGCGCATCCTTTATCTTTAAAGTCAAATACATCTTTAGTGATAGTTTCGCCATTTTCTGGTTCAAATACTAATTTTAATTTTCCAGGACCAGGCACAACAAAGTCTGTTGCTCTATATTGATCTCCAAATGCATGTCTTCCTATTACTATAGGTTTGGTCCAAGTAGGAACATACCTAGGAATATTTTTAATAATAATTGGTTGTCTAAAAACTGTTCCACCTAATATATTTCTTATAGTACCATTAGGAGATCTCCACATCTTTTTTAAATTAAATTCTTCTACTCTTGCTTCATCAGGAGTAATAGTTGCACATTTTACTCCGACTCTATATTTTTTTATAGCTTCTGCTGCATCTATAGTAACTTGGTCATCTGTATTATCTCTGTTTTGAACACTAAGGTCATAATATTTTAAATCAATATTTAGCCAAGGAAGAATAAGTTCATCTTTAATAAGTTTCCATATTATTCTTGTCATTTCATCCCCATCTAATTCAACAACAGGATTATTAACTATAATTTTTTTCACTTTTTCCTCACAAATTAAAATTCTTTTCAATAAATTCAATAGTCTTGGTGATCGAATTCTTAAAGATAATATTATTATTTCTATTATTATATAAAAAACCATTATTTTTTAAATCTTTAATAAGGTTTTTTAGAGAAAACCAAAAGTTATTATAATTTATAATAATTATTTTTTTATCAACTAAAGCTAGCTGAATTAAAGCAATCAATTCAAAAACTTCATCTAAAGTTCCAAAGCCGCCGGGTAATGCAATGAAAATATCAGATTTTTTTATCATGAGATATTTTCTATCGTTTAGATTTTTTGTTAAGATTTTTTTCTTAGAATTTATTTGATTTTTTTTTTTATCAAATAACTTAGGTATAATTGATATTAAAGAGCCATTTTTTTCTAATACTCCTTCTGCAAGAGCTCCCATTAAACCTGAATTTCCTCCTCCATAAATGACATTAAAGCTCTTTTCAGCTAGTCTTCTTCCCAGCGTATTTGCAAATTTAACATATTTTTTATTAGTTCCTGTTTTACTTCCACAAAAAACGCATACTGTGTAAGTTTTTTTTTTCATATATAAAAAAAGTTTAAGAATATTTTCTATAGATAAAATCAGGATTTTTAGAACCTGCTTTTGATAGTGGTTCTTCTAATACATTTCTATATGGAGAAAATTCACATGTAGGGTCAGTAGCGTCAGCATTCCCTGTTAAGGCAAATGCTTGACATCTGCAACCACCCCAATCTATTTCTCTTCTATCACAAGATCGGCAGGGTTCAGGCATCCAGTCAGTTCCTCTAAATCTATTAAATGACTCAGAATGTTCCCATATCCAGGACAATGATTTCTCTTTTAGATTATCAAAATTTAAAAAATTTAGCGATTCTGCAGCATGGCAGGGTAATACTTTACCTGCAGGAGTGATATTTAAAAATTGGCGTCCCCATCCCCCCATACAAGATTTAGGCTTTTTTGCATAGTAATCTGGTACAACATAATCAATTGCTAATATTCCTTTATATTTTATTCTTGCTTCTTCAACTATTGTTGTCGCTATATCCAATTGTTCTCTAGTTGGTAAGAATGCTGTCTGGTTCTTAAGGGCCCAACCGTAATATTGTACTTGAGCTACTTCAAGTCTTTCAGCATCTAAATCTACGGCTAATTCAATCATATTTTTTAAATTATGAAGATTCTGACGGTGCATCACTGCATTTACAGTTAATGGTAGTCCTACCTTTCTAATTAAACCACAGGTTTCTATTTTTTTTTTATGTCCTTTAAAGCCTGCAATTTTTTCTGAATTATTAGGGTCAGTATCTTGTATAGATACTTGTACATGATCTAGGCCTGAGTTATAAAGGTTTTTTAACCTATCTTCAGTTATTAAGACTCCAGATGTAATAAGGTTGGTATAAAGACCTATTTTAGAAGCATGATTTACTAATTCTTCTAAATCTTTTCTTGCAGTAGGTTCTCCCCCCGAAAAGTGTGCCTGTAAAATGCCTATATTAACACCGTCGGATAGGGCCGTTTTCCATAAATCCGTGCTAATTTCATTGCTTTTTAATTCTAATTCTACTGGGTTTGAACAATAAGGACATGAAAGAGGACACCTGTGTGTCAGTTCACAAAGCATTGCATATGGAATTAAAGTTTTACTTTTTTTTTCTTGAGTACTAAAACTTTTTACTTTTTTTAATTCATTCATTTATCAAAAATCCCTTATCTGCTAAAGATTGTAACATAATAATTACATCATTAGTTACTTCTTCTCTAGGAGCACCCTCAAATCTTATTAATAGCTTATCAATAATTTTGTTTAGGCTATCTTTTCCATTCACTAATTGCATAACTTCTCCAGCAATATCATCTAATTCAAATACTCTCTCTGGAGCATTGATAATCCATTTTTTTCTTGCATGATCAAATCTTAGTTTGGCGTGTCTTGGTAAAGAAGGCACATCATCGATTTTTAATTTTATCAATTTACTCATGAATTAATTTCTATTCAATCCTTTTGGAACAAAAGCTCCAGGAGGTATATTTCCAGGATCAACGTATGAATGGTATAGAGCATCAAGTTGTGCCCACAAAACTTCTGTTTTGAATTTAACAGCATTCAAAACGGCTTCTTGGTCACTTCTGGTAGTAGCATTATTTATTACCCACTCTCTTCCAAATTCTACGTCTCTTCTGGCTTGTTTAATCCTTTTTTTAAAATATGCTAAAGCATAATCATCTGCCCACTCATAATGTTTAGATAATCCTGCAATCCGCTCTTGATGTATAGCAGGTGCGTATATTTCTGTCAGTGATGAAGCAATTCCCTCTAATAATGATTTGTTTTCTACAAAATTAACGTAAGCATCTACTGCAAACCTAGTTGCAGGAAGTAAGCCTTTGCAAGACTTAACATATTCTAAATCAAGATTAAGTTTTTCACATAATTGTAAATATCTAGAGATACCGCCGCTTCCATCTATATCACCCTCATGATCTATAACTCTGGAACGCCATTCTAACCTTAATTTAACATCATTTATTCTAGCCATTAAGGTAAGATCTTTTCTTGGTATAGACCATTGATAGTAAAATCTATTTAAGGCCCAGGCTTGTACTTGAGAAAAACTTAGCTTTCCACTATGTAATAATTTGTGAAAAGGATGAAGGCTATGATATCTTTGATTTCCCAATTCAACCAATGCATCTATAAACTCTTGTCTATCAAGAGGTTTGTCATTCTCATACTCTTTAGAAGGTCCAGGATAAAATGGGGCTGGCATTATCATATTTTTATCTCCATAGTATCATACGCTACTTCCCATCCTGATTCTTCTAAAATTTTTCTTTCTGAGGAATTATCTAATAAAGCTGGATTTGTAGTATTAATGTGTATAAATATCTTCCTTTGAATTTTTAAGTCCTTAAAAATATTTATAGAACCTTCTTCACCTGACATGCTAATATGCCCCATTCTTTTTCCTGTTTTAACTCCTACTTTTTGTTCAATCATTTCATTGTCTGTCCAAAGGGTTCCGTCAAAAAATAGTAAATTAGTATTATTAAGTTTTTCTTTCAACCAATCGGGCACAGATGCACAGGCTGGAATGTAAAAAAAACTAGCTCCTGTTTTCTCATTAAATATTTCTAGAGCAATTGTATCTTCATCAACAGATCCAAAATTAGGACCTTTATTTGTATCCTCTAACCATAAGGCAACCTTTCCAGGAACAGCAAATGCTTTGACTTTTATTCCACTTGTACTTTTATCCGCATTTAATAATTCTAAATAGCTATCAAGTTTAACAGGAATTTTGTTAACAAATTTGGGGTTTAATACGTTAAAAATACTATTGCTGTTGAGCACATTTATAACTCTTTCTGTAGCATATAAATTAAATGCTTGTGATTCTCTCAAATTAATTAACCCAGCGGTATGATCTACATCAGCATTAGTTAAATAAACTCCCATTATTGGGCTATATCTTAAAGGATCTTCCTTTGCAGGCATTAGCTCGGGATTTTCCCAGAGTTGCTGTCTAAGATCAGGAGAAGCATTTAATATAAACCATTTTTTTTTATCTAGGCTGATTGCTATGGAAGATTGTGTTCTTTTTACCGCGTGCGAATTATTTTGTCTAGCGAGTCTGCTATTTGGGTGGTTACAATTCCATTGAGGATATCCTCCACCTGCTGCTGCTCCTAATACTCTAATAAACATTAAATTTAGTTAAGAAATATAGGAGACAACAAACATGGTGTATTATTTACTCAAAGCTTAAAGCTCTGCGCATGCATAACAATTGATTTCTAAACCAACGGCTACTTCGCGAATTTCAGGTTTTTTCCACATAATGTTCTCCCTTTAATAGTTAATAATAATATAATAATAGATTTATTGAGAATTATTACTATCTATAATTATTATTATAAAAACTTATAAATAATAATTTTATAAATAATTGTGGTATAATATAGTTTAACCTGTACTATATGTAGAATGTAGATGAAAATATTATTATTTATTATAATCTTTTTTCTTATTTTTCCACTAAAAGCATCTCCTATTGTTAATGCAGTTTGGCTTTCTCAGAATTTGTGTAGAGAAAACATTAAATTAATAGAAGTAGGTTCATCATATAATTCATACTTAGTGGAACATATAAAGTGTGCACAATACACCAATTTCTATCAGGACGGTTGGAGAGATAATAAAGATCAAGTACCTATGCATTTACCTAAACCCGAATACTTAATAAATATACTAAATAAAATGGGCATAAGTGATGATGATTATGTTGTTTTATATCCAAAAAAAAAAACAGATATATATGCTATGGCAGAGACTACAGCAATATACTTCACATTTAAATTTTTAGGACACAAAAAAATATCGATTTTAGACGGCGGTTACCCATATTTTAAAAAAAAATTTGATTTATTTATTGAAGAGGGAGAATTTACAGTCAAACCTATCGTAAATTACAAAGCAAAAATAAATCGAACTATTTTAGCCGATAGTAATGATATACTTGAAAATAAAAAATATAATTATGAATTAGTAGACTCTAGAGAAAAAGATTTTTATTTAGGTATAAATAAATTGAAAGGATTTGCACAGTATGGGACAATAAAGAATTCAATAAATATTCCATCTAAATGGTTTCTTAGAGAAAGAGGATTAAGTTTTAATAATCTTGATTTGCTTAAAAAAATCTATAATTATTCAAAAGTACGATCGGATAAAAATTTTATATTTTTTTGTTATTCAGGTTTAGAGAGTTCAATAAATTGGTTTGTATCATATGAGTTGATTAAAAATAAGAATTCAAAATTATATGAAGGATCATTATTTGACTGGCTTGCAAAAGATAAATTGCTTTATAAAAAATTATAAAAAAGCGTAGACAACAGAAGTTATTTTATTATTCTTATAATGTGCCTAGGTAGCTCAGTTGGTAGAGCATGCGACTGAAAATCGCAGTGTCGGTGGTTCAATCCCACCCCTGGGCACCTCATTAGAGTCAAATTCAAATCCTAACATGAATTAACATATTAACTTTGCTTCTAATATTATATAATATACACTTATCAATTAAACATTTATATTTATATTGGATTTATGGATACTAGATATTTAAAAGTAAAAGAAAATACTTGGATTTTATTATGAAAATGCTAACCTTTATACTAAGTTTAATATTTTTAAGTGGATCAGCAATTTCAATAGATAATTTTAAATTAAACCATGAATTTGGAATTAATCTTTTAGGAGTTTATGAGTATGAAGAACCCACTTTTATGAACTTAAAGGCCGGACTTACAGCTGATGATGATGAATTTAGTAACTTAGGTTTTGTGTATAATGTTAAAAAACCATTTTTATTAAAAGAGTATTTAACAGAATTAGAAATTGATACAGGGTTCCAAATTCTAACACAATCGTATTGGAGTAATTCCTCAGGAACAATATCTGGTAAAGATTTAGATATTTTTAATATAAGAGCTTTATATGGTCCAAAAGTTTCAGATAGGCTAATGATAAAGTCTGGAATAGGGTATAGATATTTATACGATTATGGAGAAAATACAACTACTACAACTGGGGCTTTAGGTTATGACAGAAAACAAGAATTTTATTATATTCCTTTAATAGCAGAATTGGAAGGCCTAGGAGGTTTAATAAAATTAGAATATGATTATATTTTTATAGGACGACAAAACTCCTATTTAGGTTATATAGCAGGCTATGAAGATTTAGAATTTAAAAATGACAATGGCTTTATGTACAAAGCGTCTTATAAAAGAAATTATAAAGATTTTAATTTTGAACCTTATTTTGAATTTATTAGTGTTGAAGAGTCGAATATAGTTTCTGGCTCAAAAGAGCCTTCAAATACCACTCATGAAATAGGAATGAAAATAACTAAAGCTATTAATAATGCAAACAATAACAATAACTTCAAAAAAATATTTGATGATGACAGTTACTATGTTGGTATACAATTATTGTTATCAGAAGTGGAAAGTGGATTTTACTCACCTACTGGGTCAGCAAAAATAGAAGAAGATGGAGAAGGATTTAGTTTGCTTGCAGGAATGAAAGTTTTTGAAAAACAAATTCTTAATAAAAATTTACAAGTTGATTTAATTTCTGCATATAACCAATTTTCAAAATCTGTGGTTAAGTGTAATAGTGGAGACTCATTTGCAACAGATGGCAGATATAGGAGTGGGCTCTATTCAGCAGGGACTACTCTTACCTGTAACAATGATAATAACGATGTTGTTATTGAAAGTTATTCTTTCTCATATGGAGTGAAAGCTGACCTAAATATTTTAGAAAGACTTTCATTAAATGGTACGTTAGGTATGCACAAGTGGGACCAATCTGAAAATGATTTTATACCCAACAATTCAACCACTATTTTAACAAATTATGCTGACACTGACTTATTTGGAGGAATTGGAATTAAATATAAGCACAAAGATATTTTTAATGTTGAGTTAGGATATATGGAACATAAAATGATGTATGATGCTAAATCCTATACATTATCTGCTAGCTATAAATTTTAGAACCATAAAATAGAATAAGAAAAATCTGACTGCCATTTTTTAGTTAGAAGATGATAGGTATCTAAAGCAGTACTCATAGTTTTTTTAGTAAGTAAGTTCTACAAACATTTATATGATAAACAACAGCAAGTATTTTCTTGAGTAGGGTAATTATTTATTAACTATGTTAATGATGAATTTTCTCTCTATGGATACCTTAAATGATGATATAGCCTTATTAAATAATCATGAATGCTTTATTAGATAGTACACACAAAACGATTTTACTTAAAATATAAGATTCAATAAAAACAATAACTAAAGTATCTACTATTATATAGTGTCCTGCCCACTCCTGGGCACCTTATTATTTAGATACAGTATATTAAAATATGGTGCCCATGGATGTTTCACGAATCATTTAATTTTCAAATATGTACAAGTCATAGAAAGCTCTTCCTTTTCCTTGCCCAGAAGTGTCACCTAATAGTTCAATTGATTTTCCTAAAAATATATGTTCATTTACCCAGGAATACTTTTCACTTGTAGTTTTCATTTTAAATTCAGCAAACCAATATTTTAGTCCATTATTAGGAGCAGAAATAGACTTATCTGAAGTAATTTTATCCCAAAATGTCTCATCGGGAGTTAATTTAGAAGAATATTCTAAATAAATTTTTGATTTGTCTGGCATTGTAATAGAACATTCTAATTCAACCCAAATAAGATTTCTAGGTTCATTATAAGTATAGCCGTCTTCTATACAGGTATGAATCTCTCCTTTGTCTTTGCCTAAACTCAGAGTTCCTCCTTGCATAACATCAACCCACCAAGACCCAGAAGTCATTGCAAAATTAGCTCTTCCCATATTTAAATCCCATTGCCCAACTTTTTTATAATTTAGTTCTGCACTAAGATTTGAAATTGAAAAAAATATTAAAAAAATAGCGTAAATTATCTTTGCTTTTAGCATTAATACCTCCTTTAAAATTATTATATACCGATTGGTACATTATATGCCATAAATGACTATTTACAAGTATATTTAATTATAAAATTCTTGTATGATAAATCATGGCAAGACCAATAAATTTAAGTGCTAATGATATTATTGAAAAGTGCATGTTAAAATACTGGGAAAAAGGAATAAATTCTTTTTCTTTTAACTCTATTATAAAATGTTCAGGTGTTTCTAAACCGAGCATGTATAGATTAGTAGGTGATGAAGATAATTT
Source organism: Rhodospirillaceae bacterium (assembly GCA_902571315.1). Lineage (GTDB taxonomy): Bacteria > Pseudomonadota > Alphaproteobacteria > TMED109 > TMED109 > TMED131. Next base: position 16,437 of record CACGBM010000008.1, on the reverse strand, counting down.
AAAGTATAGATCTTTAAAGTTGTATTATCAGAAAAATTTAGTAGGATTTCATCTTATTATAGAGAATGCCACAAATCTATCTGAGTTTATAAGAAAAATTCTTGAAAATATTAAGAATAAAAAAGAAGGCATTACTGACTTTAATAAAGGACTTTGTTATTTTCAAAAGACAAGAATAATTAAATATACACTTGATAAAAAAACTAAATACCTGATTAGTAGGATAGATTCAAAATTTCTTAAAAGTTATTTGAGACTCATTAATAAGTTGAAAACTAATGGTCAAATAGATAAATCTTTAAATTCAGAATATCTAGCACAATACATTTATAATAGCATAACATTTTTTGTAAACACCGTACAAAATTCATCATCAACTACTGAAATTGATAATATTGAAAAAAGTATTTTAAAGACGATTGAAAATTATGTGAAATAATTAGTAATAAAATTAGGAAGTATCGAGTTTAATTATTTACTTGTAAGTAATAGTAAAAATAAGCACAATTAAAGTAAATATAAAGATACCTATAAAGATCTTAGTGTGCATTTCTTCTTGCTCATTGCAACTAAGAGGGGGTGTATATCTTTTTTTTAACTATATTTTCCAATTAGCTAATAATAAATATTGTTTAATGTTATTTGTTATTTTCAAAACTTATATCTTCATTTGTGATTTTGCTGCAATAACCCTTTTCAAGATTTTTTCCTATTTTTCTTACATAACATTTATTACCGCCATCGATGCTACAAAATTCATTACTTACTACACTCTTATAACTAAGATAGTTTTTATCTTTAAGGCTTTTTTCCAATACAATATTTACTCTACACTTGTTATTATTACATTTGCTTTGATTAGGGTAAATATTTTTTAATACGTAATTATTATCAGTAACTTTAAATTTCCTAATTTTACTCCATTCTTTTTCCTTAATTATATAAGCTTTTTTGAAACCAACAATTGGTTCATCTATTTTAAATATAAAAGTATCACACTTTAAAAGCATGGTTTTTGCAAATAAATTATGTGAAATTAATGACAATATAAAAATTAAAAATTTTATTTTTTTCATTATTATATAATAAACATAAATATTATAAATGATAATTTTTTTTATTAATTTTTTAAATTATCAGTTAATAAAGTTGATTATCATTTTAGGATTAAGTAATCTAACATTTAGTATGACAGAATAAGTTTCTAAATCTAAAAACTTACGGTTTATTTAACTAAAATATCTAAAGAGTATTTTTCTATAGAACACTTAGTTCTTCCAAAATACATCTCATTAAATCTAGTAAACGCATAAACACATTTTTTATTAATTAGTTCTTTATATGGCCCTGTTGCATCCACAACTACAATATTTCCAACACCTGCTGATGATGCTCCCTTATCTCTTCTTAATTCAGTCCATAGTCTATGACCATCATTAATTTCAACTGTACAAATAGTTCTCACTTCAATTAACTTTTCTTTTTTGTCAGTTCTCAGCCCAGAACAACTCACAATGCCATATTTTCCAGTGGAAAAGGAGAGTCCTCCATTAGATTTAAATGATGTATGTTTTTCTCCATTAGGCAAGGAGGTCTCGTGTACTTTTGAGATAACTGATGTTGAGTCCCATGAAAACTCCTCTGCAAATAAGTTATAAGAAAAAATAAAAAGTATTATTGATAAATATTTCATAGAACAAGAATAGCCTAATTATATTATACTGTCGATTATATGATATATAATTAGTTCATTACTAACAATTATCATCAATATTTTAAAAGTTCGATTGAGTAAAAATTTTTTTTCTATATAATATTAAACTGAGTAAACCATGTTCAAAGAAAGTGTTATAGAAAATAAGAAAAAAAAAGATCTTGAAAAAAAGCGAAGGTTAAATGCTTTAATTTTAAGAAATAAATTCTTAGGAGAATGGGCATCTACAATTTTAGGATTTAATGAAGATAAAAAACTAAAATATATTAAAAAAGTCACTAGTGAGGAATTTAAAAGTGATGAAAATATGCTCATTACAAAAAAAATTCAAAAAGACTTTGCTAAAAATGATATAAAAATATCTTCTAAAGAAATTCAATTAAAAGTTAAAGATTTTCAAATTAAAGCTAATATCATAGTTGAAAATAAATTTAAGTTAAATAACTGGCGCTAAATTATAATAGTAAACCTCTCAAGTAATACTTTGATAAGAAAATACAACAAAATAACAACTATCTAAATAGAATTCGCTAAAATATTTGTTTACTGTTAAGTACTTTAAAATTTATAAATAAAATATTATTTTTTAAAATATTTTCGTAATTTTTAAAGTAAATATTGGTAAAAATGTTCCGACCAAGAAGGAGCAAAATAATAGTGATTCACTTATAAATTTTGGAAAGTACTCTGTTGGTAAAATAAAACCTATTAATAAAGATTGGCTAAAATCGGGGCTTGGAAAAAATAAAAGGCCGCCAAATAAACCGAATATTATTGAAAAAATAATTTGTTTTTCTTTAATAGTATTCCTATAAAATCCATAAAAAATGCTTAATACTGCTGAGCAACAGAATAAATCTGCTAATAAAAACAAATACAATATACTTAACCCTTTTGAGGAAACGATAAAGGTTATTAAACATAATAATATGGTAACGACCTTAGAATACTTAATAGTATTTAATTTTGAATTTATAATTTTTTTCCCATCAACTATAATCAAACTAGAAATTGCATTTATTACTGTATCAATACTACTTATTGCTAATGAAATAGCTAGCAATATTAACAGACCAGATATGAATAAGTTTTTTTCTTCCAATATTAGATAAAAAAATGCAATATCAGGATTAACATTAGCATTTTTTGAAATAGCAACTAGCCCCGTAAAACCCATTATAAAAACTACCGGAATGACAATTAAAAAAGAAAAAAGTAAGCTATTTTTTAATATCCTCTCATTATGAGCAGCATAAACTCTTTGCCAATTTCCTTGATGAAAAAGATTTGTAGCAGCAACGGCAATAAAAAAAGTTAACCCTGCTGTATAGTTATTTAAATATTTTAAATTTAATAGCTCAGCCTTGTTTTGTTTTACGAAGTTTAAGTTGAATTGGTCGGGTATAATAGACAGTATATAAATTAAAACTGTAAATAATAAAAAGGTAAAGAAGATAAATTGAATTTTATCTGTAAAAATAGATATCCTAAGACCACCATAAAGAGTATAAGTCATTGAACACATTATTACTATTAGAGCTGTTATCCATAAATCATTACCAGATAAATATTTAACTAAAAGAGAAACAGCAGTAACTTCTGCTATTAAAAAAATAGTCATATAGAAAATTGATAATATAAATATAAATTTATATAAATTTTTTTTATAATGTAGTCTTATTACTTCAATTAATGTTTTTGCTTCAGGATAGTTGTCCCTAAAAGTTTTTCCTAAATAAATTAAGAAAAAAAACGGAAATGCTGTTCCTAGGGCGTATCCAATAACGGCACCTATCCCTCCCCATGTTGCAGCCGCTGCTGGTCCAAACAAAATCCAAGTGCCTAATGCAGAAGCAACTAAACTCATAGTGAGTGAAATAGTTTTCACTGATCTATTAGCTAATAGATAGTTGTTTAAATCTAAAAAATTTTTAGAATAAAAAATTCCTAAAATCACAAAAAACAAACTAATAAGAAATATTATTACTATTGCATAAGTTTGGCTTATTAAATTTATAGTTTCCATAAGTATCCCTTTCTGAATTACCGGACAGGTTCATTGGGTGTATTCTCAGCTTTTTAAAAGCACCCCGTCATAAAAAAAAATAACACAAAAAAAATTATTTTTTTTAAATTTTATAAAATTTACTTAATACAGCTATATTTTTTAAATATATATTTTTTTCTCATTACTTTTAATAAAAATAATATTATTTGCAATTGGCAATTTAAATTTAATATTTTATAAGCTAGCAGGAAATTATTTTTCTAATTGAAGTTTTAATATTATAATAAATAATCAAAAAATTATTTCTCTAAGATAATCTGTCTTCAGCTATACTTGCTAAAAAACTTGATCCAATCGTTAAAATTGAGTCATTAAAGTCATATTTAGGATTATGTAACGACGCTGACTCTCCATTTCCAATCCAAGCAAAACAGCCCGGAACTTTTTTTAAAAAATAAGAAAAGTCTTCAGAACCCATCATTGGTTTTTGGTGAGCTGAAGCTTTTGAGCCAACAATCTTTTTTGCAGAATTAAGGGCGAACTTACTTTGCTTTTCATGATTAACCGTAGGAGGATAGCCTTTTTTAAAGTCTATAACTGCTTTTGCATTAAAAGCCTCACAGGAAGAATTAACTACATCAAAAAATCTTTTTTTTGCTAATTCACCTATTTGATTATTGTAGTATCTAATTGTACCTGAAAGTTTAGCACTTTTAGGGATAACGTTATTTGCGTCACCAGAATTAAAAGAGGCTACTGTTATAACCAATGTTTCCTTGGGGTCTGAATTTCTGGAAACTATATGCTGAATATTTTGGATTACAGATGCTCCGCACACAATAGGATCTATAGAGTTTGAGGGCATAGCTCCATGTGCACCTTTACCTATGATTTCAACCTCAAAATTGTCTGCCGCTGCAAGTCTTGGCCCTGCTTCAACTGCTAGAATACCTTCTTCTAAGCCAGGCATATTATGCATACCATATATTTCATCAATAGGATATTTATCTAAAAGTCCATCTTCTATCATAGCTTTAGCACCGGCAAAACCTTCTTCTGCAGGCTGAAAGATTAAAATAACTTTTCCATTAAAGTTTTTTGTCTCTGATAAATATTTAGCAGCTCCGAGCAACATTGTAGTGTGTCCGTCATGTCCACAAGCATGCATTTTTCCAATAGCTTTTGACCTATATTTTTTATCATTATTTTCTTCTAATATAGGTAAGGCATCCATATCTGCTCTTAGCCCTATACTTTTACCAATTCCATTTTCTAAGGTTGCAACAACACCTGTTTTACCAATACCTTCTTCTATATTATTTATTCCGAAACTTTTTAATAATTCTACAACTTTTCTAGAGGTATTAACCTCTTTGTACGCTAGTTCTGGATTTTCGTGAAAATAATGACGCCATGAAGTCATTTCTTTCTGAAAATCAGCTATTCTATTTTTAATTGGCATAGTAAAAATTCATCTGTTTTTTAATGGAACCCATAATACCTCTTTTTTATTAGTTTGTCTTGCTAAAACAAACAGAAAATCAGATAATCTGTTAACATATTTTAAGATTTCTATATTAATTTTTTTTTTTTCACTAAGTTTTACAATACTAATTTCACATCTTCTGCTAATTGTTCTTGCTAAATGCAATAAACCAGATATTTTTGTTCCTCCAGGAAGTATAAAAGAAGTTAATGGTTTTAATTTAGAATTTATTTTATCAATTTCTTTTTCTAAATAAATAGTCTGATTCTTTCTTAATCTTACACTAATACCTTTTTTATTTAACGGCGTTGCTAAGTCTGCACCTATATCAAAAAGATCATTCTGAATATTTAAAATGATGTTTCTTTGACTAGGTTTTAAATAACTTACTATAAAACCTAAAAAAGCGTTCAATTCATCTATACTGCCTATAGCCTCTATGATATAGGATGATTTTTTAACTCTTTTATTATCTATAATAGAAGTGTAGCCTGTGTCACCGCCTCTAGTATAAATTTTATCTAATTTTACCATATAACTTTATAACATGGATAAGTTTTTTTTTAAAACAACTAGTAAACTTGAAAAAATAATATTGAATATGTTCTATTTCTGTTCTATTATGAAAAAAAAAATATTTCTGTATTGACTATATCGAACTTATACGCAATATTTAGATATAAATAAAAATAATGCACAACATGTAGTAATTTATTCACAATCTATTATTAACAGTTGTGAATAAAAAAGAGTAAAGATTATGCTTAAAAACCTTGCAAATGTAGAAAATCAAAGTAGAAGAAGTTCTGATATTTTAAATGTAGTTCAGATCAAACCAGGAATAAACGTTTTAAAAGATAATTCAAAAGATGCTTTACTTACAGAGTTTGGCAAAGCTACTCTTAAAGACAGATATTTACTCCCTGATGAAGATTATCAGGGAATGTTTGCAAGAGTCGCAAGCTATTTTTCTGATGACGCTAAGCATGCCCAAAGATTATATAATTATATGTCTAAGCATTGGTTTATGCCCTCAACCCCTATACTGTCTAATGGGGGAACAAATAGAGGTCTACCAATTTCATGTTTTTTGAATGAGGCAGGTGATAGCCTTCATAGTATTGTAGACCTATGGAATGAAAATGTTTGGTTGGCTTCCAAAGGTGGGGGAATCGGATCTTACTGGGGAAATTTAAGAGGAATAGGAGAAAAAGTAGGGCAAGCAGGAAAAACTTCAGGTGTAGTTCCTTTCATCAGGGTTATGGATTCTTTGACATTAGCAATAAGTCAAGGTAGTTTGAGGAGAGGTTCTGCAGCATGTTATCTACCTATTTGGCATCCTGAAATCGAAGAATTTATAGATTTAAGAAGACCTACAGGTGGAGATCCTAATAGAAAAGCTCTAAATTTACATCATGGAATAGTTATTACAGATGACTTTATGAGGGCAGTTGAAGATGATAAAGATTGGTCTCTAAAAAGTCCTAAAGATGGTTCTGTACAAAAAACCATAAAAGCTAGATCTCTTTGGATTAAATTACTTACTACGAGAATAGAAACAGGAGAACCATATCTGCTCTTTATAGATAAGGTTAATGAGGCTATTCCTAATCATCAAAAATTATCAGGATTACAAGTTAAAATGTCAAATTTATGTAGTGAAATTACTCTTCCTACCGGATTAGATAAAGATGGAAATAGAAGAACAGCAGTCTGCTGTCTCTCTTCATTAAATATAGAAAAATATGATGATTGGAATAATAACGAACTTTTTATTGAAGATGTTATGAGGTTTTTAGATAATGTTATGGAAGATTTTATTATAAGAGCTCCAGACACTATGGAAAGCGCAAGGTATTCTGCAATGAGGGAGAGAAGTGTAGGGCTTGGAGTTATGGGTTTTCACTCCTTTTTGCAGAAAAAAAGGATCCCTTTTGAGTCAGTAATGGCAAAAGTTTGGAATAAAAGAATATTTTCGCAAATAAAAGAAGAAGCAGATAAAGCTTCAATAGTTTTAGCAAACGAAAAAGGAGCCTGTCCAGATGCAAAAGAATATGGAGTAAACGAGAGATTTTCAAATAAAATAGCTATTGCTCCTACGGCTTCAATTTCTATAATTTGTGGAGGAGCATCTCCTGGAATAGAACCTATTGCAGCTAATAGTTTTACTCAAAAAACATTATCTGGCTCTTTTAATGTTAAAAACCCTCATCTTAGAAGTTTATTAGCTGAAAAAGGTAAGGATAATGAGGAAACCTGGTCATCTATTACGATTAATAAAGGGTCAATTCAACATCTTGATTTTTTAGATAAGTCAGAAAAAGCGGTCTTTAAAACAGCTTTTGAGTTGGACCAAAGAAGGATCATAGAGCTAGCAGGAGATAGAACTCCTTATGTATGTCAAGCGCAGTCCTTAAATATATTTTTAAAACCAGATGTGCATAAAAAAGATCTGCATATGATACATTTTTCAGCCTGGAAGAGAGGAGTAAAAAGCTTGTATTATTTGAGATCTTTGTCACTCCAAAGAGCTGAGGTAGTTTCACATAACAAAAAAACAGCAGAAGTACCCTTAAAAGGTAAAATAAATGAAGGTGAAGAACCTTATGGATCACCATTAGATTATGATGAGTGTTTATCTTGTCAATAAAGTAGAAAGGAAAATATGTCGTTATTAGATACAAAAAGAATATATAAACCATTTCAGTATCCTTGGGCTTATGATGCTTGGTTGCAACAACAGCGAATACATTGGATACCTGAAGAAGTTCCTTTAGCTGATGATGTTTCAGATTGGAATAGAAAATTAACCAAGCCAGAGAGAAATCTATTGTCTCAAATTTTTAGGTTTTTTACTCAATCTGATATAGAAGTAAATAACTGTTACATGAAGCATTATTCTCAAGTTTTCAAGCCTACAGAAGTCCAGATGATGCTATCGGCATTTTCTAATATGGAGACTATTCATATTGCTGCTTATTCACATTTATTAGATACAATAGGCATGCCAGAAGTAGAATACTCAGCATTTCTTGATATAAAAGAAATGAGAGATAAATATGATTATATGCAAAAATTCAATACAAAAACTAAAATAAATATTGCCAAGACCTTGGCGATATTTGGAGGTTTTACAGAAGGTTTACAATTATTTGCAACCTTTGCAATCCTTTTAAACTTTCCTAGATTTAATAAAATGAAAGGTATGGGGCAAATAGTAACATGGTCAGCAAGAGACGAAAGTTTGCACACAGAATCAATTATTAAACTTTATAATACTTTCGTTAATGAAAACCCTGATATAAAGAAAGAAGAACTACATAGAGACCTGTATATTGCTTGTAATACAATGATTCAACATGAAGATGCTTTTATAGATAGAGCATTTGAGCTTGGAAACGTAGAAGGGCTTAGGCCCGAAGAAGTTAAAAAGTACATGAGATATATGGCAGACATCAGGCTCAACCAACTTAAGTTACAACCTATTTATAACATAGGTACCAACCCATTGCCGTGGATGGATGAAATGCTAAATGCTGTTGAACACACGAATTTTTTTGAAAATAGAGCAACCGAGTATTCAAAGGCAGCAACTACAGGTACTTGGGAAGAAGCGTTTGCGTAATCGCATATATTTATTTATTTGAAGATAAGACTTTCCATATTTTTTCTGGTTTAGCTGGCATATCAATGTGATTAATATCTAGTGCGTTACAAATGGCATTTATTACAGCAGGCGGAGCACCTATAGCCCCAGCCTCACCTGCACCTTTAATACCTAACGGATTTGTTTTGCATAATATTTCATTATAACTAAATTTTATAGCAGGTATATCACTGGCTCTTGGAATAGCGTAGTCCATAAATGACCCGCTTAAAAGTTGTCCTGTTTCATCATCGTAAATGGTTTCTTCTAATAATGCTTGACCTATTCCTTGAGCAATACCTCCATGCACTTGTCCTTCCAGTAATAATGGGTTAATTACTTTTCCAAAATCATCCACTACAGTGTAATTAAGTATTTCAACTTTACCTGTGAATTTATCAATCTCTAGTTCACAAATATGAGTACCATTTGGATATGTATAGGTTCCTGAATTAGGAGCCCAATCAGAACTTACATTTAAAACTGTATTTGCGTCAAATAATTGGGTTAGATCAGACAAAGAGAATTGTTTATTCTCATATTTAAAAAACCCTGCTTTATATGATATTTTATTGGGTTTCGTTTTAAGATATTTTGCGAGTACTTCTTTTGTATTTTTTAAAAACTTTTTTGCAGCTAAATATAGTGCATTTCCTCCTACAGGCATGGATCTAGAACCACCAGTTCCTGAACCTTTAGAAATTTCTAAACTATTTCCTTGAATAATATTTATCTCATTTACATCAACCTCTAGTACTTCTGAAACAATTTGCGCGTAAGAAGTAGCATGGCCTTGCCCATTAGATTGAGTGCCTATTTTTACTTCTATGTTTCCATTTCCTCCAATTTTTATAGAACTATATTCAGGTCCACCACCACCACAGGCTTCAATATAAGTTGAAATTCCTATCCCTCTCTGCTTATTATTTTTTAAAGATATATTTTTCCTATTTTGAAATGTTTTGAAATTAGATATCTCTACACATTTAGCAAGATTTTTTTTAAAATTTCCACTATCATATGTGTGTCGCAAAGCAGTTGTGTAAGGCATATCAGTTTCATCAATGAGGTTAATATTTCTTAACTTTAAAGGACAAATATTTAATTCCTTTGCAGACTTATCTATAAGTCTTTCTATAAGATAAGCAGCTTCAGGTCTTCCTGCTCCTCGATAAGCATCAACAGGATTCGTATTAGTAAATACACCTTTTACATTTGCATAAGCATTAGCAATTTTATAACAGCCAGTAAGCATACCAGTACCGGCGTAGGTTGGAATAAATACTCCAAAATCTGATATGTAAGCTCCCATGTTTGCATAAGTTTCTACTTTTAACGATGTAATTTTATATTTTTTATCTAAACCTATTTTAGCTTTACTTATGTGATCTCTACCATGAATATCAGATAAAAAACTTTCGGATCTCTTAGCTCTCCATTTAACAGTTTTATCTATAAATTTAGCTGCGGCTAAAGTCAACACATATTCAGGATAATTAAATATTTTCATACCAAAACCTCCGCCAACATCAGGTGTAAAAACATTAATTTTATTTTCATGTATATTAAATATACTTGATAACTTTCTTTTAAGGCTATGTACTCCTTGACTAGAGCAATATAAATTATAAGTAGAAGATTCTTTATTGTACTGCCCTATTGCACTTCTACATTCCATGGGATTAGGGACTAACCTATTATTTACTAATTCAATTGAAGTTGTGTAAGCAGCATTTTTTAAGGCCTCTTCAGTCTTCTTAAGTTCGCCTAATTCCCAGTCGAAACAAATATTATCAGGTATTTCGTCTCTAACAATAGGAGCATCAGGCTTTATAGAACTCCGCAAACTAGTGGTACTTTTTAATTCTTCAAATTCTAGTTCAACAAAATCAATTGCTTCTTCAGCGATTTCAGGAGTTTCAGCTACAATAGCCAGTATAGGTTCTCCAACATATCTAACTTTTTCTTCTGCTAAAATATTTCTAAAGGTATCTTTCATTTCGGAACCATCTTTATTACTTACTTTGAACCCTGGATACATTGGATTAATTTGCATACTTTTAATGGTCTCATTGCTAATTATCGCCAATACACCCTTATATTCTTTAGCTTTTTGATAGTTGATACTTATAATTTTAGCAAACGAGTAAGGAGACCTTAAAATATGCATATAAACTTGATCTTTAAAATCAATATCATCATTATATGAACCGTTTCCTGTTAAAAATTTATCATCTTCTAATCTTTTTAAAGATTGTCCTATTCCAAACTTCAATTTTTCCTCCTAGTTTAATTTATTTAATATAAAACAATATTAGAATATTGAAAAATAGTAATTTATAATTATAATTTAATTATGTTAGAAAATAAAAAAAAATTAGACTCTCCTAAATTCACTATAGGAGAATTAGTTAAACATAGATATTATCCATTTAGAGGTGTTATATTTGATGTTGATCCTGAATTTATGAATAGCGAAGAGTGGTACGACTCTATCCCAAAAGATATAAGACCAAAAAGAAATCAACCATTTTATCACTTATTTGCTGAGAACGATGATGGGCCATATATTGCTTATGTTTCCCAACAAAACCTGCTTCATGACGAAAACTTAGATCCATGCTCTCACCCTCAGATAAATTCGATTTTTGACGGATTAAAAGACGGTAAATATGTGCTAAAAGAATCTAATCTTCAATAACTTATTCACAATTATTAATATATTTACCCGACCAACCACTTACCTCATTGTTCAGTTGACTTGTTAATAGCCTTCTAAAGTTGGCGTGGCATGTTCCACATGAGTTTCCTAAATTACACATAGCCACCACAGTATCATCTATCTCATCATTAATAATTGCTTCTTTTAGTTCATTTGCTGATAATTCTGCGGTCGAATATAGTTTATCAAAATATTTTGGCAAAGCCCATACAGCAGGAGTAGCATTAGTAAAACCCTTTGCAGATAAGTTACTGCTGTTGTGCCAAAGATTTTTAGTATATTGTAACAACTCTAAAACTTCTTCGGCATCAGTTACTGCTAAATCTTTGTCATAGTCAACTTTTTCTTTTAGTTCAACATACGGAGATAATCTTTTAATTCTTTCCCATAGACTTTGCATAGCTGTTTTCCTAATTTCTATTGTGTCTAGAGCTTCATTAAAATCAGATGTCATGCTCAAATTAGTTAACGAGAGAATTAGAAAAACTAGTGTAGATTTGAAAAAATTTACCATATACTTAATAGTAGTTTTTTTTAAACTAAATGCAATATATTAAATATTCCAATAAAACTATTTTTCTTTTAACCAAGGAGCGTCGGGAGCGGTAATATCACCCTTAGGTAATATCGTACTTGGTTCTTTTTGTGATCTAGAAAACAGGTTTAATTTTTTTTTTAAATATAATCTGCCTAAAAAAAAGGATAAAATTATGGCTATGGTGAAAATCATTATACCTATAAGAGGATGATAATACATTATTCAATTATACAAAAAAAATAAAATTAACTCAACTCATTTATGTTTTCTTTTTCACTCTCTGATAAAGTAAATACTTCATATCCACTGTCAGTAACACCAATAGTGTGTTCATATTGAGCCGAAAGTTTTTTGTCTCTTGTTACAGCAGTCCAGCCATCATCTAATATTTTTATTTCTTTTTTGCCTAAATTGATCATTGGTTCAATTGTAAATATCATACCTGGTTTTAGTTCCATTCCTTCACCTGCCTCTCCGTAGTGAAGAACATTTGGAGCACAGTGAAATACTTTACCTATTCCATGCCCACAGAAATCTCTTACTACAGTATAATTGTTTTGTTCGGCGAAGCTTTGTATAGCCTTTCCTATATCTCCTAACGTATTACCAGGTTTCACTTTTTTTATTCCCTCCCACATAGATTTAAAAGTAGCATTAACTAGATTTCTTGCTTTGACACTTTTTTTTCCTATAAAAAACATTCTACTAGTATCTCCATGCCATTCATCCAAAATGACAGTAATATCAATATTAATTATATCACCATCTTTTAATACTTTTTTACATGGTATACCGTGGCATACAACGTGATTTACAGAAGTACATATTGATTTTGGAAAACCTTTATAATTTAAAGGAGCGGGGATTGCACCGTTAGACAATATAAAATCATGACATAGTTTATCTAATTCCAAAGTTGTAACATTTTCTTTAACATATGGAGTTATAAAGTCTAAAACTTGGGCGGCTAGCTTACCGGCTTTTCTCATTTTATGAAAATCTTCTTTAGAATGAATGGTAACAGGATTTTTATATTCATCTAAGATAATGGTGTTATTCATTTTCAATACCTTAAAATATATTACATTTTGAAATTAAAATATCAACATTAGATTAATTAGTAAAAAGTTATAATTTTAGTATAGTTATTTTATAATTTATAATATAGTTAAATTATCTTAAACAATGAATAATGCAGCTATTATAATAATAGGTAATGAAATATTATCTGGGAGAACATTAGATAAAAATTCTAATTTTATAGCAAAACGATGTTCTAAAATAGGAATTGCTCTAGAAGAGGTAAGAATTATACCTGATATTGAAAAGAAAATTATTAAAGTTGTGAAAGAATTCTCTAAAAAATTTAAAAATGTTTTTGTTACTGGTGGCATAGGTCCAACTCATGATGATATTACCGCTAAGGCTATAGCTACTGCTTTTAAAAGAAAATTAATTTTGAATAAAAAAGCAAAAAATCTTCTAATAGACTATTATAAAAATACTCATTTTGAATTAAATAAAAGTAGAATGAAAATGGCATACCTTCCGGCTAAATCTACTTTAATATTAAATCAGGTTAGTGCAGCGCCAGGTTTTAAGGTCAAAAATATATGGGTAATGGCAGGAGTTCCAAAAATAATGCAGTCTATGTTTTTAAATTACGTCGAACCAAAATTAAAAAAAGGAAAGATAATTATAGCAAAGTCAGTTAAGGTGGATATACCAGAAGGTGATATTGTTGACATACTTAACAATATTAATAAAGAGTTTGTTTCCATAGAAATAGGTAGTTATCCTTTTTTTTTACCTCCAAAGGTTGGAACTAATATTGTGTTTAGGAGTAAAGATAACAAATTGCTTGAAAAATGTATTAAAAAATTTTGCTCTATTTTGAAAAGTAATGGTATATTTTTTTCTGTAGCAAAAAGCATTTAAACATGATAATTAGTTGAATTAGGCCCACTTGGCGGAATAGGTAGACGCAAGGGACTTAAAATCCCTTGTCCGTAAGGACGTCCCGGTTCGAGTCCGGGAGTGGGCACCAAGTTAGCATAGGTAATTATATTTATAGGTTAAAAAGTTTTATTATTTTTTTTGCAAAAGCTAAAAGAAATTTAATCAACTAATTAGCATGATAGCTGGTTATCATGCTTAGTAAATAGTAATGATTTTAAAAAAGATTATAATGCTGAAAGTAATTCATGATAATATTATACCAAAATATTTTGATAATTTAATTAGAATTTACTATCAAGATTATGTTTGTATGAGAGTAATCCATGAAGCAAGAAAAGCTATTGATTTACGGTAAGCGAGCAGTACACTCTGCTATTGAAAATTTCAATAGAAATATTGAAGAAATTATTTTAGTAAAAAATAATTTAGAATTAAGTAATACAACAAAAAAATTATTAAAAAATTCAAATAGAAAAACAAAAATTAAATATACAGACAATAAATTTATCGAAAATATTCTTAAAAGAAATTTTAAACATCAAGGTATATTGGCTAAATCCTATAAATTAAAAATTGATGACTACGTATCTATTTTTGAAAAAAAATATGCAGGCAATAATTTTAAATATGGAGTAATTTTAGATAGACTAACAGACCCAAACAATATTGGTGCTATTTATAGGTCAGCAAAAGCTTTTGGAATAAACTTTATTATAAATTCAGATAAACATTCAATTATAGAAAATAGTTCTTTATTAAATGCTGCCTGTGGAGCCTTTGACAGCATATCTTCTTTTAAAACAAATAATATATCGAATGCTATTAAAAGATTTAAAACAAAGGGCTGGTGGATTATAGGATTAGAACATAATGCTGTGTTGCATATAGAGCAGATTTTAACTAAAATGTCAAAAAATGATAAGTTTGTGTTTGTTATGGGATCAGAAGGAAAAGGTATAAGAAGATTAGTAAAAAAAAATTGCAATTATCTTGTTAGCATACCTAACGCTCCTGATACTAATAGTATTAATGTTTCAAATGCTGCCGCTATAACCTTCTACGAATTTTTTAAATTTTTACTTAAGAATAGTTAAATTTATATAATTAATTCTTTAAATGCTCTTTTAAAAAAAAACTTATTGCAAGTTAAAACCAAATTTCTTTGAGTTTCTAAATAAAGTTTCATTTTAATTTTTACTTAAAAATTTCTTGGTTTTTAATCAAGTTTTGTTGAAGTATTAATTAAGAAGTAATTTTAGCAATTTTAAAAAATACACCTATAAAGCATCTATTTATTTTATTAGAAATAATAAGGTCCAGTTAAGGTTTAGAATATATAAGAAAGTATAAATTTAATATTAATTTCTATTGTTATATATAAGGTGGATACCATAAATAAATATATATATTTGTACTTTTATAAAATTTTACCTTATAGTCAAAACATTAATTAATGTTTGTATATGTCTTTACTAAAAGGAAGAAACAGAGAAAAGAATATTACAGGAGAGTTGTATGGTAAATATTCATTTGGAAATATGTATAATCAGTTGCTTAGCGAAGAAGGCATAAAAAATATAGTAAGCGTGATAAAAAATGACTTTGAAATTGCTGGTATTATAGATAAATATCGCTCATTTAAAGTAATGGACGTAGGAACTGGTAGACAAGCTTTAGCTATGTCATTATTTGGTGTTAAAGCTGTAGAACATTATGATATTAGTAAAGAACATGTAAATAGATTTAAGAAGTTATTACAAAAAAAAAAATATAAAAATCTTAATATATCAACTAAAAACTTTGATTTATGCAAACAAGCATTGCCTAGAAACAACTATGATTTTGTTTACTTATCTGGAATTGTACATCACTTCTCAAATACTGCTAAAGGCTTAATAAACTGTGCAAGCTCTGTCAAAAAACATGGGCTAATTTGGATTTATTTTTATAGGTCAGGAACTTTTAAGTGGTTTGTTAATGAAATGATTAGAGGACTGTTAAGTACAGAAGATATAGACAGGTTTTTTATATCGTCATCAATTAATTATGCTAATGGACATTTGTCTAACCCTCACACTAGTCAAATTATGGATGACTTTTTTGTTCCTTACATTAATTTGTATAACCCTCAACAATATATAAAATTTATGATAAAATTAGGTTTTGAATTGCACTCATCAAGTCATTCTGATCCTCTTTCTTAATCTATTTAATGCACTGTAAAGCAATGATCCTTCAGAAAAAGCAACATTTCCAAACCTTGCAGCACTAGTTTTAAGCTCATGAGAAAAAGAGCTTAAGGCTAATTCCATTAATCTTTTACTAGCTCCCAAAAAATTTACTGGGTCACATGCCTTATCAGTA
>CACGBM010000007.1 GCA_902571315.1 Rhodospirillaceae bacterium | reverse complement strand
TTTTAAATGAAGAATTAGGGTTTTTTCAATATTTAGGTATGTTATTTATAGTATTTGGGTCTTTAACTCTGCATAGTTCACAATACAAATCTAATAAAAACTTATCTACGATTTATAATATTTTTCTTAATAAAAATTTATTATATATTTTAATAGTTTCACTAATATGGAGTTTAACTCCTGTTTTAGACAAGGAATGTTTAAAATATACAGATCTATATTTGCATGGTTTTTTGCAGTCCTTAGGAATGTTGATTTTATTTCCATTAATATTTTTAACTACACAACAAAACCCATCAATGTTAACAAAAAAGATGCATGTCGACGTGATACTTCTTTCTGTAATTATATTAGGTTTTTTAACTACATTTATTCAATTAAAAGCTTTACAATTTGTTTTCGTTGCTGAGTTAGAGTCGCTCAAAAGAGGTGTAGGAATAATGTTATCTCTTTTTTTTGGATATTTTGTTTTTAAAGAAGAAATTAATCTAAAAAAAATACTATCCGTATCTATAGTTGTGTGCGGTGTAGTTTTTGTTATAAATTTTACAAACTTTACAAATTTACAATTGTATATGTAAAACTATTTACAGATATATGTTTATATTATTCGACTTTTTTTGATAATTGGTATATAAATTGTAAATAATGTAAATTATGTAAATGATTTAGTTATATTACTGCATAACTATTTTTTAAATAAGATACTTTAGAGGTCAAATATATGAAATACTTAAAAATTTTTACTATTTTATTAACTTTTATAATTGCAAAGTGGTCATTTGCTTGTGATAATGATTTAGTGGATGTGAGCAATAATAAAATTTCTACATGGTTGGGAGATAACTCTCCATTTTCAAAAGCCTACAAAGACGGCAAATGTGTTCTAGATAAAGCCTTAGTAAATATTCCATTGGAACAAAGAAGAGTAATAGCAAACTTAATTGCTAAATCATACAGTATAGAAATTAAGAATGCAAAAGAAATTTTAAATTACAATTACTAATTTCTCAGTTATACTTATTATGACAGTATGCTTTATAAATTTATTTTCGTTTTAATTGCTCTATCAATTGTAACTTTTTTATCAACACAACTAGCAAAAATTGAAAAAGAAAAAAATAAAATTATTAAAGTACAAATTACGTTAGATAACAAATGCGATTTTTTCGATAAAGTCTTTATGGTAAAAGCTGTACCTTCAGGAAAGACAGCAAGGTTTATTAATAAAAAAACTGAAATGTTTTTAAAAAAATCTAGTAAAGTACAATTAGTTGTAAGCGACGAATATCCAGGTTTTCACTTTACTAGTATTCCAGTTAATGTTACCTACAATACGATATTAGTTGCAGATTGCTCAAACTCAGAAAGATTAGATAATATTTTTGAATCTTTAAAAAATCAATTTAATAAAGATAGTAATTAACTATTTAATTTAATTTTTCATTAGTCAAAATACATTTTGTTAAATCATTTAAAACGCTGCATATATATATCTTTTTGGATTTACTTACAACCAAAGTCGCTTCATTGGTAGAGTAGGGTTTGCTCTTTAAAATTTTTCCATTTTCAATGATATTCATATCTGATGACACATTAAAAATTACTGAAGAATATACATTTAAAAGTACAATTAAAAATCTTAGCATACTACATATAGTATATAGAAAGCTAAATATTTCAAGATTTATTTATTATTTTAACATAAAACTTTTTTCCTTTATATTTGATATGATGATGGGCAACTTTCTTTTCTATAATTTGGTCTAGATGAACAATGTCATTTTTAAGTGGACCATACTCTAATGCTTTCATGATTATGTACCAAATTTTATATAAGTCGTAATTATCCATAAGATTTATAGTAAAGAAAAAAAAAAAAATATCAAGAACAAAAATAGAACAAAACTACTTTTTGTTAGAGCTAGAAGGATAATTATGAGAGGAATATCTTAGAATAAATATACCTATAGCTAAGAAGACTATACCTCCACAAATAATTAATATTTCATAATCAATTTGTCCTGTAGGTGAGTTATGCCACTCGTTTAAATACTCCAATAACATTCTAGTCAATGCAGTTATAGCAACATAAATTAAAAATCTTACAGGCATATGATCAGTTTTAAAATATATACCTACTATTGCGCCTAACTCCAAGTATATAAATAACAATAAAATATCTTCTATACTTGCAGAAGTTTTTTCTAATAAATCTAAAAAAGTGAAGAATGCTGACCATACAATAGCAGAGCCTATTGCAAATAAAGCCAGATAATGAAAAGATCTAACTAGAAAGTTGCCTATTTGATTTGCTTTTTTTTCAATACCATTTTCCATTATATAATATTATGCAGATTTAATTTATTTTTTAAAGAGAAGAGTTTAGTAATTGTGAATATTGTTACTAGGGAGGAGTAATGATATAATTACTAAACTCTTTTGTATAATAGTAAATTTATTTACAATAATCAAGTAAAAAGTTTGAATATTTGGTAATTTTTTGATAATAATTATATTGTAAAATTTTGTAAACATGTAAAATATTGTAAATTATGGAAATAAGTTCAAATTTAGGCGTAGTAATTAGAAGATTAAGAAGAGGTGAAAGTTTAACTCAAAGAGACTTAGCTAACAAATTAGATATATCTGTAGCATATATCAATCTCATAGAAAATAATAGAAGAAGTATTACAGTTCCATTACTTCTAAAAGTAGCAAGTTTATTTAATATAGAATTATCAGAATTAACAAATGACTACAATAAACAATTAAACTCAGATCTGATGGATATTTTTAGCGATAATATATTTGATGAGCATGAGTTAAAAAACAATGACATTAAAGATTTTTCTTTAAATTCTCCAATAGTAGGTGATGCAGTAAGAACTTTGTATGATAAATACTTGCAAAATAAAAAAGATTTAGGTGAACTGGCCGATCAAATGATTTCTGTAAAGCAAGAAATTTCTGATACTGTGGGTTCAGAAAGATCTAGCGCTGATTTTATCTCAGACATGCTTCAATCAAATAATAATTACTTTTCAGATATTGAAGAAATTTCAGAAAAAGAATTATCTTTAATTGATTTTGAGAATGGAAATAGACTCAGGAATATGATGGATTTTTTAAATAAGAAATTTTCTATTAAAATAGATTTCGAAGAGGAAAATTTAAAAAATAACTTTGTTAAGAAGTATATAATTGAAAAAAAGCTTTTAAAAATTTCTAACGCTCTTTCAAGGGAGAGTAAGGAGTTTTTAATAGCTCATCAAATAGGCCTAATCGTAGCCAAAGATAGTATTGAGAATAAGCTCAAAAAAGAGGGCATTAGTGATAGCAATACATTAGCATTAGGAAAAACAGTATTAGCAAATTATTTTGCGTCATGTTTATTAATGCCATATGAAAAATTTTTAACATATGCTAAAAGACACAGATATGACATTGATATGCTTTCTAATAAATTTGAGACTTCTTTTGAGCAGGTCTGTCACAGACTTACTACATTACAAAAACCAGGTAGTAAAGGAATACCCTTTCATTTTATGAGAGTTGATATTGCTGGCAATGTGTCGAAAAGATTTTCTTTATCTGGATTAAAAATACCAAGATACTCTGTTGCTTGTCCTAGATGGAATGTCTATACAGCATTTTTAAATCCTGGAAAAATAAAAGTGCAATTATCTAAAATGTTAGATGGAAAAACTTTTGTATGTCTAGCTAGAACTGTGAGCAAAAGAATAGGAGATTATCGCTCACCAGAAACTTTTTTTTCTATTGGATTAGGTTTTGATATTAGTCATAGTAAAGATTGCATTTATGCAGATAATTTAGATAGTAAATATTCTGTACCTACAGGATTATCTTGCAGAACTTGTGAAAGAGAAAACTGTAGACAACGAGCTTTTCCTCCAATACATAAAAATCTTAAATTTAATGAAAATGTAAGAGGTTTATCAGGTTACATTGATCCTGATAATTAAAACTTTAATTTAGAAAAAAAATATGTAATATATAAATTAATGTTAACATTACATTATAGCAGTAATTCTAGGGCACAAAGAATATTATGGCTGCTTGAAGAACTTAAATTGGAATATAGTTTAAACGTAATTAAATTCCATCCTTCAGAACTTAAATCAGAAGAGCATAGGAGAAGGCATCCCTTGGGTAGGGTACCAGTACTAGAAGATCGGGAAGTAACCATATATGAATCAGGTGCTATAGTAGAATATGTTATTGCAAGACATAGTAATGGCGAACTCAAACCGAAAATTTCTGATCCATCTTTTCCAGATTATTTACAGTGGTTTCACTATTGTGAGGGAATGATTATGCCTCCAATGAATACTATAGTAGTTCATACCTTAATATTACCAGAGGAAAGAAGAAATGAAGAGGTTTTACGACAGGCGAAAAATCTTCTAACTAAAGCGTTAGTTCCTGTTAACCAGTTACTAGAAAAGAACAAATACCTTATAGACAAATTTTCAGGAGTAGATTTTATGTTAGGTCACTCATTATTTATGTCTAACGAGCTTAAATGTGTATCTGATGAAATGATAAATATCAAGAGATATTTGAATTTAATTGGTGAAAAAGAGACTTTTCAAAAAGCTATTAATACCTAAATCTTTTTTTAATTTAGTACGTAGAAAGTATATGAGCGATAAGTGCATTTTATGGTTTCGAAAAGATTTTAGATTAGATGATAACCCAGCTCTTTTGGAGGCGTCAAAACACACAGAAATCATTCCTATTTTTATATTTGATAGAAATTTAGAAGAATACAATAGTATTGGTGAGGCAAGTTATTGGTGGTTAGAAAATTCATTAATTTCTCTTAATAAAGACCTTAATAACAAGTTAAGTATTTTGGAAGGTAACAGTTTAGAAATTATTATAAATCTAATTAAAGAAGAAAAAGCTAAGTATATATATTGGAATAGGTGTTATGAACCAGATAGAATAGACGCAGATACACTTATTAAAAAAGAAATTAGAAAACTTAATGTTATAACTAAATCTTTTAACTCAAGTTTATTATGGGAACCATGGAATATTAAAAATAAAAGTGGAAACTTTTATAAAGTTTTTACTCCATTTTTTAAAAAAGGTTGTCTTGAATCAGTAGAACCGAGAAAACCCCTTAATAAACCTAAAAATTTATTTTTCTTAAAACCGCATAAAAGAAATTATAACTATCAGTTTAAGTACCAACATAAAAAACATAAATGGTATTTAAAATTTGTAAAAATTTGGAACATATCTGAGACTGCAGCTAGAGCAAAATTTGATAATTTTTTAAATAATGGAGCCAGAGACTATAGTGAAGGTAGAAATTTTCCTTATAAAAACAGTGTGTCTAAAATTTCTGCTTATCTACATTGGGGCCAAATCTCACCTTTTAGATTATGGTATGAAGCTAAAAGAAAAATGTTAGGAAAGCATCTAGAAATTTTTTTAAGTGAATTAGGGTGGAGAGAATTTTCTTATCATCTTCTTTATCATTATCCAAATATAAATAAACAGAATTTAAAAAGACAATTTGATAAATTAGATTGGAATGTTGACGAGCAACTTTTGTCAAAATGGAAACACGGTAAAACAGGTTTCCCAATTGTAGATGCAGGTATGAGAGAACTTTGGGAGACAGGCTATATGCATAATAGATTAAGAATGATTACTGCTTCTTTTCTAGTTAAGAATTTGCTAATTCATTGGAAGGAAGGTGAAAAGTGGTTCTGGAACTGTTTATTAGATGCCGACCTTGCAAATAATAGTGCGAGCTGGCAGTGGGTTGCTGGCACAGGTTCTGATGCAGCCCCTTTTTTTAGAATTTTTAATCCAATTACTCAAGCCCAAAAATTTGATAAAGATGCTTTATATATAAGAAAATATATACCTGAGATTGCTAAGTTACCAAATAAACTTATATTCACGCCATGGTTGGCTGATAGGAAAGATTTAGAAGATGCTAATATTACTCTTGGTATAGACTACCCGCATCCTATAATTGATTATCCTGAATCTAGAAAAAGAGCTCTTGATGCTTTTAAAAAAATTAGCAACTAATTATTTTTAATATGATATGAGTGCTCATATATGATATTATATAATAATGTTTAAATTCTTCACGGATAAAAATTGGTTCTTATGGAGCATAGGTGGTACCTTGGTGATACTATTTTCAACTTGGTATCAAGTACAATTAGATGTAAAAATCAATGAATGGTTTGGAGAATTTTATGATACTTTGCAAAAAGCTTTAACCACGCCTGGTTCAGTAACCGAAAAAGAGTTTATATCCTATTTATTTTCATTTGCTAAGGTAGCGGGAGGCTGGGTTATAATAGCAGTATTTACAGGTTTTTTAGTAAGTCATTGGGTCTTTAGGTGGAGAACTTCAATGGCAGAGTATTACCATGAACAGTGGAAAAATGCAAGGATGACTGAAGGTGCTTCTCAAAGAGTACAAGAGGATACTCTGAAATTTGCCAGAATTATGGAGGGATTAGGTGTAGGATTATTGGATAGTATTATGACCCTAGCAGCTTTTTTACCAATTTTATGGGGTTTATCCAAGCAAGTGAGTAGTTTACCATGGATTGGAGAAGTAGATCACGCTCTTGTTTGGGTTGCAATTATTTCCGCGCTAGGAGGTACAGTAGTTTTAGCTGCTGTAGGTATTAAATTACCAGGTATAGAATATGATATTCAAAAAGAAGAAGCTGGATATAGAAAAGAGTTAGTTTTAGGAGAAGATGACCCAATCAGAGCTGCTCCTCCAACAATAGGCCAATTATACAGTAGAGTAAGAGGTATTCATTTTAAGTCATATTTTCATTATTTATATTTTAATACGGTTAAATGGACTTATTTTCAAGGAATGGTAATCGTTCCTTATTTAGCTTTAGCTCCCACCATAGTATCAGGAGCTATAACATTGGGCTTCGTTCAACAAATTACCAGGGCTTTTGGTAGAGTAGAAGGTTCACTTCAATATTTAGTAAAAAGCTGGGCAACTATTGTTGAATTGCTCTCAGTTTGGAAAAGATTACGAGAGTTTGAAAAAAATTTAGAATATAATAAATCTAAAAGTACTAGTGTAGTTGAGCAGAATAGCTAGAGTATCTAAGTATGATTGATTTAATTTATAATAAAATCATTTTTAAATTCTCTAAAATAATAATTTTCCTAATGTTGAGTTTAACTACACTCTTTTTTTTTTCTGCTGTTAAATTAAAAATTGACGCATCTTCCGATACATTAATTTTAGAAAAAGATAAAGATTTAAAATATTTTCAGTTGTTAAATAAAAGATATAAATCACCAGAATTTCTTATAATAGCATTTAAACCTAACAAGCCTCTTTTATCAGAGGAGGTTAAAAAGAATTTAAGAGATATCTCTAAAGATTTAGAAAAGTTAGCGCCTATTAAAAATATAACTTCTATATTAAATGTTCCTTTACTTTTAAGTTCAAAAAAGTCTTTAGCTGATATTTTAGAGGGGGTACCAACCGTCGAAGATAATTTAATAGAAGATAGCTTGATTAGAGAAGAATTTACCTCTAGTCCTCTTTATAAAAATAACCTTGTTAGCGAGGATTTTAAAACCACAGCAATTTTAATTAATCTCAAAGAGAATGAAAACTTACTTCTACTAAGAGAAAAAAAACAAAAATATGAAAATATTTTAGAACAAAGGAATTTGACTGATATTGAAATAAATGGCCTTAATACTATAAAACAGGACATTATTAAAGAAAGGGAGAAACTTAGAATAATACAAAACGAATTAATTCTTAATGTAAGAAATATAGTTAATGAATATAAGCAATATGGAGAACTTTATTTGGGAGGAATACCCATGATAGCTAATGATGTAGTTTCTTATGTTAAAAAAGATTTGAAAGTATTTGGAATAGCTATACTCTTTTTTTTAATTTTCACCTTAATGATTATTTTTAGACAAAGTAGGTGGGTAATAATGCCTATAGTCACTTGTTTTAGTTCTGTGATTATAACAGCAGGTACTTTTAGTTTTTTTGATTGGGAAGTTACAGTTATATCTTCTAATTTTATTTCATTGCAACTTATATTAACAATGGCAATAACTATACATTTAATAGTAAGGTATAGGGAATTATCTGCTAAAGATTATAAAAACCAACAATATCTTCTATTAGACACAGTAAAACAGATGATAAAGCCATGCTTTTTTACAGTAATAACTACCATAGCTGGTTTTAGCTCACTCATACTATCTGGATTATTACCAGTTATTAACTTTGGATGGATGATGAGCGTAGGAGTAAGCATATCTTTAATTTTAACTTTTATAATGTTTCCAGCGTTAATGTGTCAGTTTAAAATATTAAAACCTGATACTTCTTTTGAGCGAATTTTTAACCTTCCTAACAAAATAGCAAAATTTACTATTAATTATAAAAATCTAATTTTTAGTGTTGCGATTGGTTTATCTATTTTGAGTATTATTGGTGTAATACGGTTAAAAGTAGAAAATAGTTTTATTGATTATTTCAAAACAAATACAGAAATACATAGGGGTATGAAAGTAATAGATAAAGATCTAGGAGGTACTACATTGTTAGATATCACTCTTGATTTTAATGATAAAGAAAAACTGAAATCAGAACAGATATCAGATGATGACGAATTTGATGATATTTTTGAAGAATTTGATGAAGTTTCAAATGACCCTAAATACTGGTTTACTAGAAATAAGATGCTCAAAATAGAAAGTTTACATGATTATCTAGACACTATAGAGCATACAGGAACAGTTTTATCCTTCGCTACCATTTTAAAAATAGGAAGAGATTTAAATAATGGTAACGACCTTGATAGCGTTCAACTGGCTCTACTATATGAAAAACTTCCTGACGAATATAAAGAAATTATATTAAATCCATATATATCTACAGAGTATAATCAGGCAAAAATTACTTTAAGAGTAAAAGACTCTGATCCCTCATTGAGAAGAAATTTCTTAATTAATAAAATTAAAAATGAAGCTCCCGAGAAAATTGGTGTTCAAGATGATCAGATTAGATTGTCAAATATTCTTATTTTATATAATAATATGTTACAGAGTTTATTTAATTCACAGATTAAAACACTTGGCCTAGTAGTTTTGGTTTTGTTTTGCATGTTTTTAATATTATTTAAATCAATAAAAATTTCACTTATAGCCCTGGTTCCAAATATATTATCTATTGGATCTGTTCTTGGTTTGATGGGAATATTAAATATTCCATTGGATATGATGACTATTACTATTGCAGCAATAAGTATGGGGATAGCCGTTGATAATACAATTCATTATATTTTTAGGCATAGAAATGAATTTTTACAGCATAAAAAATATGATATGGCCATGAATAGAACCCATAATAGTATTGGTTATGCTTTATATTATACAACATTGACTATTATTGTAGGATTTTCAATTCTAATATTTTCAAATTTTATACCTAGCATATACTTTGGTTTACTAACTAGTTTAGCTATGCTAGTAGCTTTATTAGCATCGTTAACTTTGGTGCCGAGACTATTAAGTTCGTTTAAGCCGTATAAAATTTAATTTTTTTTTTTAAAAAACATAAAAAAAGGTAAAAAAATCAGAGGAGATAAAGATAGCACAAAGAAGTCACTCAAAAATGATTTAACTTTAGACTGATATTGAATTTCTTGTAATATAATTATTTTATCATTAGACAAAAAATTATCTATATTTGTATATTGTGATAAGCCTATATTTGAGTAATCAAGATAACTTCTAAGATCTTCAAAGTTAATTAAATAATACCTATTTAATAGAGTAATAAATATAGCAATTGATACTCCTGTTCCGATTGTTCTTAAAAATTGAAATAAACTAGCTCCTTCAGTTCTTAGATTATTTGGTAGAGTAGTATATGTTATATTAGCTAAAGCAACATAATATGTACTGATAGAAATCCCTCTATATAAGCTGTTAATAATAATCTGATTAGTGCTAATGTCAGAATTCCAGTATACTATTTCTAAATTTGCAGCAATATAAATAAAAAGTCCCAGTAACATAGTTTTTACATTTCCTATATATAAAATAATTTTAGATGTGAATAGAGTAGCTATCATTCCACCTAATCCTGATAAACTTAAAATGAAACCTACAAAATATATGGGAAATTTCTGTATTTCTGTTAAGTAAATTGGTATTAAAATAAAGGGAGGTATCAGAATAAAACCAAACAAAAAAGCGAATACTATACCTCCAGCAAAATAGTTATCTTTAAATAATGAATATGAAAATAGAGAAACTTTAGAATTAAAATTAGTTAAAATAAAAAAGACTAGGGCAATGAAAGATAAAGCTATTAAGAAAATTATAAATTCAGACTGAAACCAATCTTCTAGTTCCCCTCTATCTAAAAATATCTGAAAGCATGCTACAGAAATACTTAAAAAAATAAAGCTAAGATAATTTATATTAGTCGTTGGTATTATTTTATCGCCTTTCAAAAAATAACTTAATCCAAAAAATGCAAATAAACCGAGAGGTAAATTTATAAAAAAAATAAACCTCCAATTAAAATATTCAATTAAATAGCCACCAAGCAAAGGTCCAACAACAGGTCCAGCAAGCAATCCAAATGTCCAAGCTGATATTGCCTTACTTCTATTTTCTTTTGAAAAAATATCTATAACAAATGCTTGACTTAGAGCGATTAAACCAGATCCAAAATATCCTTGAAAAAATCTGCAAATAAGTAATTGTTCTATGCTATTTGATAATCCACATAATCCAGAAAAGAAAGAGAATCCCAATATACCAAGTGTATATATTTTTTTTCGTCCAAATAATTTAGACATGAATCCTAAACTAATTATGCCTATAGCTGAAGAAATTGAAAAAACTGTCAGAACCCAGGATGTTACAGATTTAGTAGTAGAAAAAAAATTTTCAATCTCTGAAAATGAAATTGTTATTATACCCATATCTATCGTGAATAAGCTTGTTGCTAAGCAAATAAAACATAAGGTAAATATATTTTTTTTTTCTACCATTAAAATAATAAAAATGTAGATTATTTTTATTAGGTTATTACAATATATATTATGCAGTCAATTTATTTAGCCGGTGGATGTTTTTGGTGTATAGAAGCTATCTTTTTAAAATTATATGGTGTAAAAAAGGTTATACCTGGTTATATAGGCGGAATTTCCAAAAATCCTACCTATGCAGAAATTTGCGAAGGTAATTCAGGACATGCCGAAGCTATTAGATGTGATTTTGATGATAAAAAAATCTCACTAGATATGCTTTTAGAAGTTTTTTTTGCTGCTCATGATCCTACTCAAAAAAATAGACAAGGTAATGACATAGGAACTCAATACAGATCGGCTATTTTTTATACAAATTTAGATCAGAAAAAAAAAGCCGGGGAAGCCTTTAAAAAAGCTGAAAAATATTACCAAAATAAAATTCAAACAGAATTATCAAATAAACTTAATTTTTTTGTAGCAGAGCAATATCATCATGACTATTATTCAAAAAATCCTAGCAGTGTTTACTGTAATGCTCTTATACCGCCTAAGTTGAAAAAATTACAAATTAAATATCCTAAAATTTTTAAAATTTAGACTAATTCCATAGCTTTTTATATAGCAAAACAAGTTCCTTATGATTTGGTACTAAGGGATTATTACTGGGTGATCCAGATGCTAAAGCTTGAGTCGCCATAGTATCAATATTTTCAATAAATACTTCTTTTTTAATTCCAAATTCTGCTAATGAAGGAACTTCAAGATCTAAATTTAATTGCTTTAATTCACTTATTAGTTTTATATTCGATAATTCAATACTATCTTTAAAACTTGCAATTCCAATTGCCTTAGCACATTGAGAGTATCTTTCAGGTGCTCCAGGTATTGAAAATTCTGTAACAGTTGGTAATAGCATAGCATTAGAAAGGCCATGCGGAACATGAAAAAAAGCACCTATAGGTCTACTCATGCCATGCACCAAAGCAACTGAAGAATTACTGAATGCAATTCCTGCTAAAGTTGCACCTGTCATTAATTTTTCTCTTGCTTCTTTATCTTTACCATTATTGTAAGCTTTTCTGATATTAGGAGCTATAAGTTGCATTGCTGAAATCGCTTGTGTATCACTAAATAGATTTGATTTTTTACTTACATAAGCTTCAATAGCATGAGTAAGTGAATCTACGGCAGTATCAGCTGTTGTTCTTTTTGGTACGGAGTAAGTTAATTCATAATCAACAATGGCAGCAGTTGGCATGAAAGCTGGACCTACGCAAAGCATTTTTTCATCATTTTTCTCATTAGTAATAATTGTAAATTTTGTAACCTCTGAACCAGTTCCTGCAGTAGTAGGTATTGCAATTATAGGCATAGCGTTTTCTAAATTTATGAAAGGAAATTTATAGTCTTCAATCAGTCCTCCTTTTGTAGCTAACACACTTATGGCCTTTGCAGAGTCTATAGGGCTACCACCTCCAAAAGCTATAATGCAATCATAAGATCCATTTTTTATAGTATTAACGCCATTTTCAATAGATTTAGCAGTAGGTTCAGGTACAGTATCATCAAAGATCTCATATCTAATTTGCATCTTTGTCAAAGCTTTTTCTAGTGGTTCAATAATATTTAATTTAACCATAGTTTTATCTGTTATTATCAAAGGGTATTTACAGTTTATTTTTTGTAAAATGTCAGCTATGGAGCTGATTTTACCACCACCAATATTCATAAATTTAGGTAATATAATGTCACTCATCAGTTACTCAATTTGGGTATAATTATTTAAAATTTTATTTGTAAAAAAATCTTATTTATATAATATTCAATTAAACAATATTAACAAGGGTTTAGTTCATGGATACCAAATTTAAAGTTGGTGATGTGTTTCTAAGGGGTTTTGCATATCCTACTCAGTGGGAAGTCATTAATACAAAATTAATTTTTGACATAGTGCACTATGAATTAAAGGATATAAGATCTCCTAAGACCGTTGTTTTGTCTGAGTGGGCATTAATAAAAGACGATAGTTGGAAGATCAAGAAAGAAAAATAGACTATTTTTTTTCTTTTATCTCTGATGCCTTCATATATGATAAGATAATATAAAGACTTGCCATTATAGCTATAATAAATCCCCATTTTCCTTCCTTATAACCCTTACGAGAAATAAAACATTTAAAAAACCTAGTAATACCTTTTCTTATAATAATTAGAAAATGAGGCATATTTTTATTTTGTTTTGCAAGATCAATAGCCTTTAAGTCGGTATATCTAATTAATCTAAGTATCATATCGTTTATATCTTCATCTACGTAATGTTTTATTCTAGATTTTAACCACATTTTTTTTCCACTGAGAGATATAGAAGGATGAATTAAATTCCTTTTTTCCCAGATTTTACACCCTTTAAAGTGTAATCTAGGCGCAGCTGAAACACCCCATGAGGCTCCCCAACCATATCTTATTTTTCTTTTTCCTATATAATTATCAAAAGGTATTAAAAAATACCCAGGTTCAGTATTTTTAGTTTTTTGTCTTATTTCATTGAATAGTTCTTTGGATACATGCTCGTCGGCATCTACTTCTAAAATCCAATCGCCTGTACATTTTTTTATTCCAAAGTTCCTTCTATTTGCTTCAATATTCCAATTTCCTTTAAAAACTCTAGCTCCAAATTTTTTTGCGATAATATCACTTTTATCATTTGTTTTATCCAATACGACAACTAACTCATCTGCAAAAATAAGTTTTTTTAAACAACTTGCGAGTTTATCTTGTTCGTTATGTGCTACTACTAAGGCACTTATTTTTATGTTGTTTTTCATTATTTTTTAATCATTATTATTACATTAATTGAAATATAAAAATGGTAAAAGATAAAATTGCAATTTTAGGAGCTTCTGGTTTTATTGGGCAGCACTTGTGTAAAAAATTAGTAAATGAAAATATTGATATACTAGCTCTAATAAGAAGCAAAAAATCTAGAGAAGCAAAAAAATTATTAAAAATGGATATTGAAATAATTGAGATAGGAGATTTATTTGAGAAAAAAACATTTAATAATAACTTTTCTAAAGTAGAGTATTTAATTAACCTTGCTGCATTGGCTCATATAAATACAAAGAATTTTTTAAAAAATCAGTCTAACTCATATAAAATCAATAATATTGAAGACAATATAATTAGAAACTTCAAAAATAAAAATTTAAAGATAATTCATTTAAGTTCAGCTAAAGTTTCTGAAAAAATTAAAGATAATCAAACACTTTACGCAAGAGTAAAAAAAGAAGGTGAAAGTGTTATAAGAAAAAATTATAAAAAACATATTATACTTAGACCTCCTTTAATTTATGGGCCAAATGTAAAAGCAAACTTTTTTAGTTTAATGAAGGCAATATACAATAATCTTCCTTTGCCGTTAAAAAAACAATCAGAAAAAAGAAGTTATATGTATATTGAAAATTTAACTGACGCTATTTTATTAATTTTAAAAAAAAATCATTTTATTGGTAAGACTTATGAAATTAGTGATAATTGTTTAATTACAAATGAGAGATTAGCAAGATTTTTAGCCAATGGTTTAGGTAAAAAAGCCAAATTATTTTATTTAAATCCAAAATTGTTATACATTATACTTAAAATACTTGGAAAAAAAGAGCTTTTTAATAAAATAATGAAAGAATTTATAGTTACTAATAAAGAATTCATATCAGATACTGGTTGGAAACCGCCTTATCATTATAGTGAAGGAATTAAAAAGACTTGTCTTTGGTATAAAAGAACGTTTACAATGTAGATGAGTTGTTCTTATGAGATTTATAAATTGGTTAAATAATACC
Organism: Rhodospirillaceae bacterium; assembly: GCA_902571315.1. GTDB lineage: Bacteria > Pseudomonadota > Alphaproteobacteria > TMED109 > TMED109 > TMED131. The sequence continues at coordinate 19,723 of CACGBM010000007.1, read as the reverse complement.
TTCCCTCCTAAGGAATTTATGCTTAGAAGTACCGGTGGAATAAAATATTTTAAGTTAGGTACAGCTATGCAAATAATTTTAATGTCAATACTTATTACTACTGGCTGTTTTGTAGGGCTTTTCACGTACAAAATGCAATTTTTACAAACAGTTAACTATAAACAAAACTTGGCTTTAAAAGATTTAAGGATAAGGTATGCAAAATTCACTAATGCTGTAGTTAGTTTAAGGGAAGAACTTTATACAAATACCGATAAATTTACTGAGACAGACTTAAATGTAGAATTGCAAATAAAAAAAATAACAAAATTATTAGATTTATTACAGCAAGATTTAACGCTAATTAATCAAAATAGCGATATTGAAAAGGATCATAAATTATTGGAAGTTAAGGATAGATTAGAAAGTATTATAAATGAAAAAAAAGACAGAGAAAAAATGCTAACAGAATTAGATAGCATTATAAATAGCTTACAAAAAAATATTGAAAAAATATATAAACAAAGCAATGATAAATTTTATTTAGATACTGACTTTAAATCTGTTTTTTACAATAACAAAGATGTAGATAAATTTAATAAGAATAAAGATGAGTTAAACAAGAGTAAAAAGGTTTTTTTAAATTTAAATAAAACTATTGATGAAAGCATCAAAGCAACTGCTGAATTAAAAATGTTGAGCTACAACTTAGCTTTACAAAAAGAAAAAGAAAAGTTTTATTTTGACCTCAATAATGAAGTAAGAAGCAGCACCTTAGATATTTTAGAAAAAAAAATTGATTTCTTAGAAAATATTTTTACTAAAACTAGGTCTTATGATTTAAGCGATTTAAATAATGTAAAAAATGAGGATGAAATTGGTGGGCCATTAGAAATAGAAGATCAAGAAAATAAGGTTGCTTATGCTATATATGATAAAGCTGCCAGATTTGAATTATTGAGAGAGATATTTTTATCTGTTCCGCTAGCAGCACCAATTAAAAAGTATTATATTACAAGTAGTTATGGCTATAGAAAAGATCCTTATACTAAGAGAAGGGCATTTCATAAGGGAATAGACTTAGGAGCTGCTTGGGGTTCAGACATAGTTTCGACAGCTTCAGGAAGAATTTCCTTTGTGGGTAATTATGGTTCTTATGGTAAATCTGTTTTTATAGATCACGGAAATGGAATACAAACTAGATATGCACATTTATCAAAAATTTTTGTAAAAAAAGGAGAAATAGTTGATTTAGGTAATATTATAGGTAAGATAGGTAACACTGGAAGATCAACAGGAAAACACTTGCATTACGAAATAAAAGTTTATGACAAAGCTCGAAATCCATATCCATTTCTTAAAATAGGTAAAAATGTTTTTAAAAACCTCTAATTTATTTTCTGACAGCCGAAAGAATAATTCACTATCTATAATTGGTGAGGGTATTGAGCTATCTGGAGAGATTAATACAGAAGGCAATATTCATATAGATGGTTCTATGAGTGGTGTTATAAGAGCTTCTGAGGTAGTTATAGGACCAAATGGAGAATTCGATGGTGAGATAATTGCTGATATATTAATTATTAACGGCACTATTAAAGGAAAATTCACAATTAAAAATCTTCACGTAAGAATAGGAGGATTACTTCAAGGTAGAGCTAAATATGAAATATTGGTTGTTGAATCAGGCGGTAGAATTCAAGGAGAACTCGGTATAAGTAAGCAAAATAAATTAATTACTAAAAAAAATGGTAAAGAAAAAATAAATTCTAAAAATGGAGCAATTAATTCCTAAACTTTATTATATTTTTATCAGTTTAACAGTTTGAACCTTTAAAACCACCTTTGATCCAATCTAAAGCTTTAATTCCTTCCGGAGGGTTAACACACTCAGCTTTAAAATACTCTATGTCTATTAATTTAGCTCTTTTTTCTTCTTTATCCCATGCTGTAACGCCTAATGCCATATCTTGAATTGCTTGATGGCCATTTCCTAAAGCCATAGATGCTAACCCACTGGGAGTGTCCCATTCTAAGCCTTCCATAATTTTGATAACTTCATCTGTAGAGGGAAAAACTGTGTTTTCTTGCATAGCTTGATCATATGCTTTTTTTAAAAATAAAACTGCCATTGCACCTTTATGCATTGGTTGTGTGGTCATTTTAATTCCAAGTTCTTTTTTTAAATTCTCTTTGAACCAGTTAGCTAATGGAGTGTCTGGAGCCAAATCTCCGTGAGGTCCTCTTGCTCCTACTATAACACCTTCAGGCATATTTCTTCCTAAAGAAGGTAGAACATGATCACCTGCACTTAAAAAGACCTTCGAGTATCTAAATAAGCCTCTAGTTGCACCTTGTATAATAAAAGATTCTAAATCTCCTCCCCACATTGAAGAGTGGATTAAATCTGGCTTAGCCACCATCATAGCAGAAATTTCACTGCCATATTGACCAGATAAAAATTTTGGAAATTGTTCAGAAACAATTTTCGTTCCAGGAAAAAATATGTCTATAGAACCCTTAAAATCTGCCCATGAGTCCTGTCCCCAAGCATAGTTTTGGTTTATAGCAGCAATTTTTTTTGGAATTATACCTTTTCTTTTTAAATAGAGAGCTCCCGCTATATTATCCATAGCTGCATGTGGTCCAGTTCTGAATACATATCTATAGCTAGCTTCCTCAAAAACTCTTGGTGTTCCACAATCTATAAGAATAGTTAATTGTTTGAGTTCTTCTGCAACTGCTGGAATTGCTAGACAATCTCCTGAAGATATATATCCCATTACTACGTCTACTTTTTGTCTTTGTACCATATTTCTAAATTCTGATACTTGCTTAGTTGCACCTCCAGCTTCATCAATAAAAAAGAATGAAACTTTTTTTCCTCCTATGCCTGGTGTATTATAAGGAGCAGGTACTTTACCTTCATTGATTGCATTAAACATAAATTCTATACCCTGTTTTAGGGGTATTCCAAAACTAGATGCAGCACCTCCAGATAGGAAGGTAGATATTCCAATTTTTATTTCATCTTTTGCGTTAGAATAACCAATAAATAATAAGGATAAAATTATTAATAATTTATATTTTGCTTTATACAATTTTTTCTCCTTTTATTTAGAAATATGTTATAAATAATATATTAAACAATAGAAATAATCTACATTATTGGAGAAAATTATGATTAAAATATTTACTTTCTGTTTATCTGTTATGTTCGTATTTAACACACAAGCTGACACCACAGACTCTAAATGGAAAAACATTATTGAACTAAAAAAAACAGGAGAACATTGTAAAGATGATGCAAATTGTTTCAATAGATATCATCCAGCAATACAGCCAAGAGCTACAGCAAAACCTGGTGATATTATTGTATTGCATACTAGAGATGCTCTTGACAGTAACTATAGTTTTGATGCAGTAGCTGAAGATGTTCCTACTTTTAATTTAGGAGAAGTCCACCCTATGACTGGTCCTGTGTATATTAAGGGTGCAAAAAGAGGAGATGCTCTAGAAGTAGAACTTTTAGATATAGTTCCAGATGAATATGGATACACAGTAATTGTTCCAGGATTTGGTTTTTTGAGAGATATTTTTACTGAACCATTTATAGTCAACTGGAAATTAACAAGGACTGGAGCTGTATCAGATAATATGCCAGGAGTTACAATTCCTTATGAAGCATTTCCAGGTTCTATAGGAGTATTACCAGGAAATAAAGAAATTAGTAGTTGGAAAGAAAGAGAAGCTAACTTAGCTGCTGCTGGAGGAGTGGCTCTAACTCCAGACCCAGCTTTTGCTCTTCCTGCAGATGTTTGTGGAGAAAATGGTAAACATAAGGATGATTGTTTAAGAACTATACCACCAAGAGAAAATGGAGGTAATATGGATGTACAGCAAATGCAGGTTGGTACAAAAATTATTTTTCCATGTTTCATTGATGGATGTGGTTTATTTGCAGGAGACGTTCATTATGCTCAAGGAGATGGAGAAGTTTCAGGTACAGCTATTGAGATGGGCGCAATTGTTAAAGTAAGAACTAAAATCCTTAAAAGACAAGGTAAAAAGATGCAAATGCCTGCGACTAAAGGAAATGATGAGATTAGAGATATAGAACCAACTAAATTCTATCAAACAGTTGGTATTCCTCTTAAAGACCCAGGAGCAGAATTAATTTATTATAAATATTTAGGTGGGGAAAAGGTTACTAATCTTGCCAATTTATCTGAATCTTTGACTTTAGCTGCAAGACATGCTTTGTTACAAATGATAGATTACATAGTAGATGAATATGGGCTTTCTAGAGAACAAGCTTATATACTGTGTTCCGTAGCAGCGGACTTAAGAGTTGGACAAGTTGTAGATGTTCCTAATTACATAGTTACAGCTGTTTTAAATCTTGATGTGTTTGATAAAAATAGAAACTAAGTAAATATTGATTACGGGGATGCAGAAATGCATCTCCGTAAAAAAAATGTATATTCGTTTTAAATTAAAATTATTTTTAATAGTTATGTATTTCTTCGTTTGCGGACACGCACCTTGGGGACAGCACGAAGTTTACAGACAAATTCATATGTTGGTAATGTGCTCTAAAAAGGATGATGGTGCCTTTGAATTTACTAAAAATATAAAAGTAATATTTGATGAGTATTTACCAGAAGCAAAAGCCAGAGTTGCAAGAGCAAGAGATACTGAAAGATTGGTTGATTTATTAATAACAAACCAAATTCCTTTAGCTATCATTTCTAATAATTTACTAATAAAATTAACAAATGAAAATTCTAAGGATTATAAAAATCTTTTGGAACATGCTAAAACTCTTTACTCTTTTAAAAACATGTTTTTAATTGTTAATCATGATTTTCCAAAAGACTATATAGAGCAAATTATAGAATCTTTAGATAAAGCTTCGAGAAATAATCATAACATAGTTAAATTTGTTAAGAAAAATAATTTATCAATTGACTATGATTCATCAGTTTTAAAAAAAATTAAATTTTAACTATCTTACTTTTATAACTGCTTTACCTATAACCTCTCTGTTAATTAATGCTTGCAACGCATACTTTGTATCCTCTAAATTGAAGACTTTGGATACTTTAGGTTTAACCTTGTTTTCTTTCCACCATTTTAATATTTTTTCCATATTAACATTATGTCCATTCGGCTCTCTTTCTCTCCAAGCGCCCCAAAAAACACCTACTATTGAACAGTTTTTTAATAAAGGTAAATTTGTAGGTGCAGATGCAATAGTACCAGATGCAAATCCTATGACTAAAATAATGCCATTCCATGCTATGCATCTTAGAGATTGATTAAATACATCTCCTCCAACAGGATCATAAATAATATTTGCACCTTTTCCATCAGTATATTCCTTTACTTTATCTTTAAATTCATTTTGACTGTAATTAATACAATAATCAGCGCCATATTCTTTAGCTATTTCAAGTTTTTCATCTGTACTGGCTGTTGCTATCACTTTCGCTCCTACTGCTTTAGAAATTTCAATTGCAGTTATTCCTACTCCTCCAGTAGCACCATGAATTAATACTACATCTTTTTCCTTTATATTAGCTCTTTGAAATAAAGCATATGACGAAGTTCCATAAGTTAAACTCATACTAGCTGCAGTTATAAAATCCATATTTTCAGGTACTAGTGTTATTTTATTCTCTGGAACACATATTTCTTCTGCAAAAGCTCCATGTCCAGTAACAGCCATGATCCTATCACCTACTTCTAGGTTTTTAACATTTTTTCCAATTTCTGAAATTATTCCTGCTACTTCAGATCCAGGAGAAAATGGAAAAGGGGGTTTGTATTGATATTTTCCTTGTACAATTAATACATCTGGAAAATTAACACCAGATGCGTGAATTTCAACTCTTACTGAATTATCATCTAAAGTAGGATTTTTTATTTCGGAAACTTTTAAATCTTCTGGTTTACACCATTCATTACAAACTATTGCTTTCATTTTTTAATTCCTTTTCTTTTATCAAACATAAAAACTCTCCCCATCTAGTTTCGATAGCAATTTTAGCAGGAAAAAACAAATCTTTACTTACTTCTTTATACCAGATGTATCCGTTACTTGGATATCTTTTTTTTTCTTTTTCTGTATACCCTTCTAATTTTTTAATACTAAAAACACACTTTATACTGTTAAAGTTTTCCGTGAAGAAGTGATTTTGTTTAATTATTTCTTTTTCTATAAGGCTAGCGTTTATAATGTACCTTCTTTTCCCATCAAAAATAATTTCTTTATTATTACAGTTTCCGTCTAAACCTATATTTAAGACACCACTAATAGGATCAATTGTGTTCTTAAGAAGCTTTTTATTAATTTTTTCTCTTCTATCATTTTCTCTAGGATCTGGTTGGGCAGATACTATTTTAGGTATTTCATTTTTAAAGCTTAAGTACATGTGTCCTTTTTTATTACCTCTTGAGTCATCAGACTTATATTGCTGACTCTTCAATTTATTATTTATTAATAGAGCGTTTATGCTAAGGTTTTGTTTCCATTCAGAGATTAAAGAAAAGACTCCTACTGTATGTGCAGCAAAATATAACTCTAATATATTAGGTTCTATTTTAATTTGTCCTTCAGCTTTAGCGAGGTTAATACCTTTTAAATAAGCAGAGAAAAGTATTTTTTTTTCTATTGTCGTCGCAAATATCATCTTATTAATAAAGAAAATAATAAAAGTAAAACTAATTTTAAGAAATGATTTTTTATTCATTAAGGTTTTTTAATTTTAATAATATCAACCCAAGTATCATGATTATTACAAATACTTAAAACATAAAGCTTATCTTCATAGCCTATTATATCATGCCTGGATATAGGTATTTCTTTAGAAGGATCAAATACCTTCTCTGAAATAATATTAAATCTACTATCTAAAACTATGTGTTTAATTATGTAGTGTTCATAACCTTTCATTTCATGTGGTGTAGATACGCTTAACGTATTTTCATTAATTTCTAATAAAGGCAAGTGAGATTGTATCACATTTTCTTTATTCCCAGGCTTGTTTTTCGTATAATAAAAACTTCCAGCAAGGGGACCATTTAGTATATAGTTTGTATCTTCTTCTGCATATGATAAGTCGAGGTATAAATATTTAAGCAAAATTAATGAAAAAAAACCTTTTATAAAAATATATTTATTATTCTTTAATTTTTTCATATTAATCATAAATAAATTATTGCTAATTACTAATCATGGTAATAGAGTTAATTAAATAATTTGTTAAGTAAAGACAAAAATGAAAAAAAAAAATGTTCTAGGGCAAAATGTAAAAGCGGTTGATAGCCCCATTAAATATAAATTTGATAAGATAAATAATAAAAATAAAAACTCTTTATACAATATAAGAATTACTGTTCCAGAATTTACTTCAATTTGCCCAGTAACAGGACAGCCTGATTTTGCTACTATAATAGTTGATTACGTTCCTAAACAGTCAATAGTTGAGTCTAAATCTTTTAAATTGTTCATACAATCTTTTAGAAATTATGGAATCTTTCATGAGGATGTAACTTTGTTTATAGGCAAACAATTATTTAAGAGTTTAAAGCCTAAATGGATTAGAGTTCAGGGTTTTTTTGCTCCAAGAGGTGGTATACCTATTGATGTTTTTTGGCAATCATCAAAACAACCTAACAATATATATTTACCAGAAATTGATTTTAGTTCATTAAGAATAAATAGATAAGGAATTTAATTTTGAAAAATGTCATAGAAAGTTATCTTAAAAAAAGTAAGAGTAATATTGATAATTTATTAAATATTGAAAATAAAGAAATTATTTCGTCTGCAAAAATATTAATAGAAACAATAAAACAAGATAAAAAAATTCTTATATGTGGTAATGGAGGTTCAGCCTCCGATGCACAACACTTTGCTGCAGAATTAATAGGCAGATTTAAATTAGATAGAAGAGCATTTCCAGCAATTTCTCTTAATACCGATACATCTGCAATTACCGCAATAGCTAATGACTATGATTATAGTAAAGTCTTTTCAAGGCAAATAGAAGGTATTGGAAGTAAAGGGGATTTACTCTTTGCAATATCTACAAGTGGTAAAAGTAAGAATATTATTGAAGCTGCTTTGACTGCTAGAAATAAAAAAATAAAAGTAATAGGCTTAACTGGCGCAAAAAATTCAAAATTAGAAAAATGTAGTGACATATGCATTAAAGCGCCTAGTGAAATTACTTCTCATATACAAGAATTACATATTACTATTATACATTTGTTATGTATTTTAGTTGAATTAGAAATATTAGAAAAAAAATAAATTGAGTAACTTTACAAACTTTTTTAGTGATTTAGATAAAGGGGAATTAAAAATTTGGGATTTACTAGCTCAAGGCGTAGTTAATAAAAAATCAAAATTTCATACTCCGACTATAAGCACATTTAATGGTAATGCGATAAACTCAAGAACTATTATTTTGAGAAAAGTTGATCGCAAAACAAAAATGTTGTTTTTTTATTCAGATACTAGAAGTAGAAAAGTTTTAAACATAAAGCAAAATAATAATGTTACAGCACATTTATATGAACCCAGGTTTAAGTTGCAAGTACAACTATATGGATATGCTAATATTGAAAATAAAACAGAAAAAACTAAAGGTATTTGGAATAGTTTAAATAATTTTTCAAAAAAAAATTACCTATCAACAATTTCTCCGGGAGAAAAAATAAACAGTTTAGCTAATCTAAATTATAATGCAGATAATGAAGAAGCATTTTATAATTTCTCATTGATAAATTTTAAAGTCTCTAAAATAGAATGTTTACAACTATTAAATATTAATAATATTAGAGTAGAGTTTGTTTACACCGAAAGTTCTGATAAAAAATACTACATGGTTCCCTAATTTACACCAGCTTTTAATTGTGCTACTTTTAAAATATGCATTTTAATAATATAAATTTTTCAATATCAAATAATATAGCGAGGATAACTTTAAACAGGCCTGATGCAGGTAATACTCTAAACATTGAATTAGCAAAAGAATTATATAAAGCAACGAATATAGTTTCTACAAATAATAATATTAAAGCACTAATTTTAACAGGTAAGGGAAAGTTATTTTGTGGAGGTGGTGATTTAAAATTTCTTTTATCTAATGAAGATAAAATAAAGGAAACACTCCTCGAGATGACACATTATTTTCATGGAGCTATAGCTAGGATGACTAGAATGGAAGCCCCTGTAATAATAGGCATAAATGGAACTGCTGGAGGTGGTGGTTTTAGTCTAGCGATCACGGGAGACATAATTTATTCAGTTAAGAGTGCTAAGTTTACCGTAGCATATACTAATGCTGGATTATCACCAGATGGCAGTTCGACTTATTTCCTTCCAAGAATTGTTGGTATGAAAAGAGCCAAGGAACTTATGTTAACTAACAGAATATTTTCTGCTGAAGAGGCATTAGAGATGAATCTAATAGATCAAGTCTTAGATGATCAAGAACAGCTTGATAAAACTTTAGAGAAGCAAGCAGAAATATTTTCCAAAGGTCCCAGAAACGCATATGCTGGAGTTAAAAAATTATTAAATATTAGCTTTGATAATGGCCTTGAGACACAAATGGATATAGAAGGTATAAAAATTTCCGAAAATGCTGAGAGTATAGACGGTATTGAGGGTTTAAAAGCTTTCAGTGAAAAAAGAAAACCAAACTTTAATGAATAAAAAATTTATTACTTTTCAATCAAAAAATATAGCTTACTTAGATGAAGGTGAGGGGCAACCTTTGTTGTTTATACATGGAAATCCAACTTCTTCTTATTTATGGAGAAACATAATTAAGAATTTAGTAAATAAATATAGATGTATAGCACCTGATTTAATAGGTATGGGCGATTCAGATAAATTAGATAATCCATCTCAGGAAAGTTATAGCCTAAAAGAACACATAAAATGGTTTAATGGTTTTATTGATAATATAAATATAGAAAAAAAAATAATACTTGTAATTCATGACTGGGGTTCAGCAATAGGTTTTGATTTTGCAAAAAAATATCCTGATAGAATTGAAGGTATTGTTTATATGGAGGCAATAGTTTGTCCAATGAAATGGAGTGCCTGGCCTGCAGATGCAACTAAGATATTCAAATTAATGAGAAGTGAAGTTGGCGAAGAATTAATTTTAGAAAAAAATATATTTGTTGAAAGAATTTTACCTTCTTCAATCATCAGAAAGCTAAGTGAAGAAGAAATGAGCCAATATAGAAGACCTTTTCTTAAAGCTGGGACAGATAGACAGCCTACTTTAAGTTGGCCAAGACAAATCCCATTAGAGGGCGAGCCAAATGAAGTTGTTGATATTGTTAATGACTATGCTGAGTTTATGAAAAAAAATAATATTAAAAAACTATTCATTAATGCGGAGCCAGGCTCTATTTTAATAGGTCCTCAAAGAGAATTTTGTAGAAGTTGGAAAAATCAAGAGGAAATCACTGTAAAAGGTAAACATTTCATTCAAGAAGACTCTCCAGATGAGATAGCACAAGCTATAGAAAAATGGTTAAATTAATATCATTATAACAAATATTTTTATTTATATGCTAAGTAAAAATATTTACGCATGGTAACTTAAGGTATTTGATGAATTTAGTATAAAAAAATGAAAGTTTTAAAAAATATTTTTATAATTATATTTTTTTTAAGTTATCCTAGTTACTTGTTATCAGTAAACTTGGTTAAAAGTGACTTAAATTTTTTAAACTTAAATGATAAACAAGTTTTTATAGAAAAGTGTTTTGAAAATGACAGGTTTATAGATACCTCAAAATGTTTAAATTTTTTAGGCTTAAAAATTTTTTTAAACAATTTTGACAATTTAGAAATTTCTAAAGAAAATTTTAAATATATAAAAAACCAATCTATTAATTATTTAAAGGAATCTGCCAGAAGAGGGTTCATTGAAGCATATATTAACTTAGGCTGGATACATAGTAATGATAAGTTTGAATTACAGGATTTCACTAAAAGTGCAGAATATTTTAATTTGTATTATGGTTTTAAAAAGAAAGGCTCACAAATTAGTAAATTACAAAAAGAAAATAAAGATCAAATTAAAATTGATAAAAATCAAATTATTTTAGGGATTATTATTATGTACAAATTAAATCTTTATAAAAAATTTAATATAGATCAATATAAATATTATTTAACTGATGTAGAATATAAAAAAGGGAAAAAAATATATAATAAAATTGTTAGTATTAGTAACTTATCGGAATTAGAAATAGAAAGTTTGAAAGAAGATGTATTAAAAAATAACGAAACTAACCTAAATAAATTAGAAAATAATTTAGGTATTTTTGAAAAAAAATACAGAAGAGTTGCAATTAAGGAATTAAAAAAATTAAATCAAATTTTACAAGATTTAAACTAGTTTGAAGCAGGGAAAAATTATATCATCAGTTAATTTTCTAAAACATACTTTTACCTTTTTTCCAATTTCAACGATTTTTATGTCATTAGTTATGATATTACTCATAATTCGAACTTTCTCTTCTAGTAATATACTTCCAATAACATAAGGGGTTTTATCTAAAAAGTATTTAGAACCACCAGGTATATAAGAAACTGTAAAAGAATAAATTTTACCATTTCCAGATGCTTCAACCCATTCAAACTCATGATTGGCCGAAACATTAGAATGGCCTATAGAATAAAGAAAATAATTACCATTATTTTTTGATTTTTGAAGCATTAGCTTATTTTTTCTAGCACCTTCCCAAAAAGTTCTAGAATCTTTATCTATCATTAAATTAAACACTATGAACTCTCCTTTGAAAGAATAGTAGTAGCAGCGCTTGATAAAACTCCTCCTGTTCCATGGCAAAGAACGTTGGTAAGATTTTTTTTGAGTTGCCTCTCGCCACAATGCCCCCATAATTGCCTACAAGCTTCTATCAATGTAAAAATACTATACATGCCAGGATGGCAATAGCTTAAGCCACCACCATTTGTATTAATAGGAAATGATCCGTTAGGGCCTAAATTGCCATTTTTAATAAAGTCTTTTCCTTCTCCAATTTCACAAAAGCCTAAAGCTTCAAGAGACATAAGAACTGTAATAGTAAAAGAATCATAAATCATTGCAAAGTCTATATCTCTAGCAGACAGATTAGACATTTTGTAAGCATCTTCACTGCTTTTGATGGCGACATCTAATCTAGACATATCTTCCATATAGTTAATACTAGAATGCGAGGAGGTCTCACCAAAACCTTTAATGAAAATAGGTTCACTTTTAAAATCACTTCTTCTATCAGTATTAGATAGTACAATTGCTCCACCTCCATCAGTAACAAGACAGCAATCTAATTTATTTAAAGGTGAACAAATAGCTTGAGAATTTATTACATCATCTATTGTTAGATTATCTTTTTTGTAAGCATTAGGATTTAATTTTGCCCAATTTCTTGCAGCTACAGCTATTTCAGCTAAAGTCTCTTTGCTACTACCAAATTCATACATGTGTCTTTGTGCAGCTAAAGCATATGCTCCAACAGGAGAAGGAAGTCCTGCTACCATATCGAATTGACTACTGAAAATTGCAGGTCTATCTAAAAAGTTTCTCTCTTTATTAGATTTTTGGGTGCTTCCATATAAAATTAAAACATTGTTGCATATATTATTTTTAATAGCCTGGTATGCATGCTGTAGATGAAAAATGAAAGCTGACCCTCCAGTATTTGTTCCATCTAGCCATTTTGGATAAGAGATACCTAAATACTCAGTAATAACATTTGGTTGCATAACACCTGGTCCTGGCATACCCCATAATCCAGCAACTGCTAAACCATCTATATCTGAAAAACTTAAGCCAGATTCATTGATAGCTTCTATTGCGCAATCTTTTTGAATACTTAGTACAGATGAGTCTTTACTAACACAACCTCTTTCATTGATTTTAGCATCACAAACACCAACTATACATGGTTGTCTCATAAAAACTCCAAATTATGGAGGCTCGGAACGGAATCGAACCGCCGTAGACGGATTTGCAATCCGCTGCATAACCACTCTGCCACCGAGCCACAAAAAATAAGTTAACATTATAGAATTGCAGTTTCAATGTTATTCTATAACGTAATCAAATATAATTTTAAAAAAGAAAGGATTATTTTTTTAATTATGATATAAATAATTGTGTCTAAATTATTTTCTAAATTAAAAATTAGAGGGATAGAGTTTCCTAATAGATTAGTTTTGTCTCCATTGTGTATGTATTCTGCAAAAGATGGTATTGCTAATGACTGGCATTTTTCCCATTTAAGTACTTTTGCTAGAGCTAAAGTAGGTTGTATTTTTGCTGAAGCAACTGCAATTAGAGAAGATGGGAGAATTACACCCTATTGCTTAGGGTTATGGAATGAAAATCAAAAAAATGCTTTTAAGCCAATAGTAAACTTTATTAAAAAAATGGGCTCTATTCCAGCATTCCAATTAGCCCACGCAGGTAGGAAGGCATCAGCAAAACAGCCATGGAAGGGTGGATTACCCCTTGATAGAGAGGATGAAAAAATAGGAATACATAAATGGGATACAATAGGACCTTCACCTATAGCTTTAGCTGATGGTTGGCAAGTTCCTAAAGCTCTTAATAAGCAAGAAATAGATGATCTAGTTTTATCATATATAAAGAGTGCTAAACTAGCTATAGAAGCCGGTTTTCAAGTCTTAGAAATCCATGCAGCTCATGGTTATTTGCTTCATAGTTTTCTTTCTCCTATTGCTAATAAAAGAAATGATGAGTATGGAGGTAGTCTAGAGGGCAGGGCTAAAATGTTAAAAGAAATAGCTATTTCAATAAGAAACAATATTCCTGATAAAGTACCTTTATTTTGTAGAATATCAGCAGTAGACGGTAAAAAAAATGGGTGGGGCATAAATGACTCTATTTCTTTAGCTAAAATACTTTCTGAAGTTGGTATCGATGTAATTGATTGTTCGTCAGGAGGAATTGCTGGCAGACCAAGATTTGCTGCAAATGATGATGGAAGTGTGCTTAAAAATAATACTGATAGAGGACTTGGTTTTCAAGTGCCTTACGCACATGAAATTAAAAAATATAGTAAAATAAAAACAATGGCTGTGGGAGTAATAGTCGACCCTAACCAAGCAGAAAATATTTTAATAGATGAAAAAGCAGACTTAATTGCTATGGGAAGAGAGCTAATGTATAATCCCTTTTGGTTATTACACGCTGCTCAAACTTTAGGAGTAGATCCTAATTATAATTTATGGCCTGATCAATATAGGTGGGGAGTAAATAGGAGATCTAGTATAGAAAAATTTAATAATGTTAAATAATTTTTTATTTGGCATATTTTTAGCAATCAAAATAATGGTGCAAGATGTCTGAAATAAGATTAAAAAAACAAATAAATGAATTAAGAAGTTCTCTTTTTGATAAAAAGAATGACGAAGATAAAAAAGAACTAAAGCCAGCAAATATAAATTCAAAGGAAAACCCTAAAGCAACAGGAATATTTAATGATGTTAGATCTATGGATAATAGACTGGCTAAACTTGAAGAAACATTTTACAATTACGCTTATGACTCTACTAAAATTCTTACCAGTTTCCATCGAAACACGAAAATATTAGAAAAACTTATTAATGAAATAACAGAAAAAAATGAGGTTTCGGGAAGAACTATAAAAAAAATTGAAAAACAATTACCTCATACTTGTCCTTTGGTTCCAAAAGGAGATAACGCTGTAGTAAAAAAAAGAAAAGATTTTTTCAAAACTTTTGTTTATTATTTAGGTATATTACTTATTCTAGCGGTTGCTGTTTTCTTGTCCAATATAGTATATGAAATAATTTACTTTAAACTCAAAGGCTAACTTTAGTCTTTTTATTTTTTTTAAATTAATTATTATTATAATATGAGCAATTTCATTCAAATGAGAAAAAATATGATTTTAGGTCAATTCTTACCTGAGTCCATAAAAAATAAAGAAATACTTAAAGTTTTTGGGTCTACTCCTAGAGAAAAATTTTTGCCTGAAAATTATATATCTTTATCATACAGTGATTTAAATATTAAAGTAGCTCAGTATAGATATTTACCTTCCCCTTTAAATTCAGCAAAAATTTTTCAAGAAGCAAATTTTACAGGAAAAGAAGTAGTTTTGTTAATTGGAGCAAATTATGGGTATGAAGCGGTTTTACTCTCTTATATGGTTGACACCGTAATTGCTATTGAACAAGATGTTAATCTATTTAATCTAGGAGAGCAAAACATCAAAAACTTAAATATTGAAAACTTAGTTTTTTTAAATAGTAATCACAGTGAAGGTTATAAAAAGTTGGGACTTTATGATATAATAATTAGTCTGGATTTAAGTTGTGATGTGAATAAAGATGTGATTAATCAACTTGTTGATAAAGGTAAGGTTTTTTTCTGCGAACAACATAATTCTGAGATAAAAGAAAGTAAGCTTAGTGTTATTTATAAATCAAAAAATAGTTTTTTCAAACAATCATTATTTGATATTAATATTCCAATTGTAAAAAGTAATTCTGATGGCAATGAATTCAATTTCATTTAGGTATAATTATTTCTATGTATAGTATATTTTTATTTTTAAGCAAAATTTTTCTACTTTTTATATTAAGTAGCATTAGTTCCTCTCAAACTTTATATGATACGCTTTCTAAGGCATACAATACTAGTCCGCTATTAAAAAGTAATAGATTTAAGCTAGAAGCCATAAATGAAGAATTAGCAAAAGCTCTTAGTAAAAATAGGCCACTGGTAAGTTTTCATGGCAGTGTTGGAAGTGATCAAACTACTACTGTAAACACTATTGGTGTTGAAAGTAAGAAAAATAATAATCCAAAATCAGTAACTTTAGAAATTCAGCAAAACTTATATGATTTTGGTAAAACTAGGAGTGCAATAAATATTGCAGATAATACTATTTTTGCGCAAAGAGCAGATTTAAAAAATCAAGAGCAAGAAGTTTTATTAGAAGCATCAGTAATATATCTTTTTTTATTAGCTAGCACAGAAATAAATAAATTGGCAAAAAATAATTTATCTTTGTTGCAAAAACATTATCAAGCGACTTCTGATAAGTTTAATTTAGGAGAAGCAACTTCTACTGATTTATCATTAGCTAAAGCTAGATATCTTAGAGCTAGATCTGATGAAATAAAATCTAGAGGTGATATTGAGAAAGAAAGATCCAAATATTTTTCTTTAATAGGAGTAGAAGCTCCTAAAAAGTTATTATTTCCTGAAATGGTAATAGATATTCCTAATAATTTAAAAGACATTACTAAAGAAACACTTCAAGGTAATCCAAAAATTATAGCAAGTGGTTTTAGAAAAAAGTTATCATTTAGTAAGATTTCATCAGCAGCGTCTGAATTATTACCTTCCCTAGATTTAAATTTATCTGCACAAAATGCTTGGGCTCCTAATACCTTTTTTGACGAATACGAGAATTATAAGATGGAATTAAATTTTAAGATTCCACTATATACAGGAGGACATAATTACTCAGATGTAAGACAAAAAAAGAAAGAAGCAATGCAAAACTCAAAAACTCTCGATTATAATATCAAAAACGCAATTAAAGAAGTTGAGATTTTATGGATAGACCTTAGTAGCTTAAATGCTCAAATTATTTCTATTAATTCTGCAATAAAAGCTAATGAAATGGCTGTAGAAGGAGTAAAAAAAGAATATGAGGTAGGCTCTAGAACACTATTAGATGTATTAGATACAGAACAAGATTTATTAGAAGAAAAAGTAGAAGCTATTAAGGTTAAAAGAGAAAAATTTATAACTATTTTTAAGTTAATTGCATCTATGGGAAAACTTTCAGCTACTAATTTAAATTTAGAAGTTGATTCATATGATCTAGAAAAAAATTACTTGGCAGTCAAAAATATGTGGTTAGGGTTTGAAGACTAATCAAATTTAAGATATATTAAGAATTATGGATAATGATAAGTCAAATATAAATAAAGAACTTGATCACATAAAAAATAGCATCAATAAAAAAAGTGAGCCACTAACTGATACTGATTTTATACTGTTGGATAAAATAATTACAAGAAGTAAAAAGTATGATGATAAAAATAAGAATGACTTAGAAAAAAAAGACACTGAAGAAAAAAATAAAATAATTAAAGCTGATAAAAAACTAAAAAGTTCCAAAAAAAGTATAATCAATAAGATATCCAATCCAGAAAAAAAACCTAAAGATCCAGTTGCTGCACTAGTAGATAGAGAGATAAAGCCAATCATAAAAAAATGGATAGGTAAAAATTTAAAAAAATTTGTTAAGACTATTGTTATTGAAGAAATGAAATTAATTTCTAAAGCTACTCAAAAGCATAAGTAATATTTTTAGTTATGGAATTTAAACATATTGAAAAAGATGTTGATCATCTAGAGTTAGAAAAGAAACTGTATCTTAAGTGGTTAGATAAAGATTTATTTAAAGCTAGACCTGAAGAAAAAAATGATAAGTTTTCTATTATGATGCCGCCACCTAATGTAACAGGAACACTGCATATAGGGCATGCTTTAAATATGACGTTACAAGATATTTTAGCAAGATATTGGAGAATGAATAAAAAAGATGTCCTGTGGCAGCCTGGTACTGATCACGCAGGAATAGCCACTCAAAAAATAGTTGAAGCTAAGCTTAAAAATGAAAACAATATAAGTAAAAATGATATAGGAAAAGACCAGTTTATAAAAAAGGTATGGGAATGGAAGAATGAATCTGGCAATACAATAATTAACCAAATAAAAAGGTTAGGTGCTTCACCGGATTGGAAAAGACAAAGATTCACCCTTGATAATGATATGTCTGCTGCTGTTAATTTTACTTTTATTGAACTTTTTAACAAAGGATTAATTTATAAAGATAAAAGACTAATTAACTGGGATATTAGCTTGCAAACCGCCATATCTGATTTAGAAGTTGAACAAGTAGAAAAAGTAGGAGAGTTTTATTATCTAAAATACTTTATTGTTGGTAGTTCAAAATATCTTGAGGTAGCGACAACTAGACCGGAAACATTGTTTGGAGATCAATGTTTAGCTGTAAATCCTAATGATGTGAGGTACAAAGACTTAATAGGAAAAAAAGTATTCTTACCTCTGTGCAAGGAGACTATACCTATTATATCTGATGAGTATGTTGATATTGATAAAGGAAGTGGTGTTTTAAAAATTACACCAGCTCATGATTTTAATGATTACAAAATAGGTAAGAAAAATAAACTAAAATTGAAGGTAGTATTTGATAAATATGGAAAATTAAATAAAAATGTGCCTTTAAAATATCAAGGAATAGATAGGATAAAAGCTAGGAATATTATCATTCAAGATTTAAAAAAGAATGAAAATTTTATTAAAATAGAAAAAATAAATCATACAGTACCTTACGGAGACAGATCAGCAAGCATTATAGAACCTTATCTGACTGATCAATGGTTTATGAATGTAAAACCACTAGCTAAAAAAGTAATAAAATTTGTTAAAAATAATGAAACAAAGTTTTATCCTACTTCTTGGAATAAAACTTTTTTTTTATGGATGAAAGAAATAGAACCTTGGTGTATTTCAAGACAAATTTGGTGGGGTCATAGAATACCCATCTGGTATGGTCCAGATGGTAAAGAATTTGCTGCTAGTTGTGAAGAACAAGCTAATAAATTAGCAATAGATTTTTATAAAGAGAAAAAAAAATTAAAGCAAGAAACTGACGTCCTTGATACTTGGTTTTCTTCTGCCTTGTGGCCAATGTCTACCTTAGGTTGGCCAGATACCAAAAATACTTTTTTTAAAAAATATTTTCCAACAAACGTTTTAGTTACAGGTTTTGATATAATATTCTTTTGGGTGGCCAGAATGATGATACAATCAGTTAATTTCACAAATAAGGTTCCTTTTAAAAATGTCTACATTCATGCTCTAGTGAGGGATCAACATGGAAATAAAATGTCAAAGTCAAAAGGTAATATCATAGATCCACTTAATATTATTAATAAATTTGGCGCTGATGCATTAAGATATACATTATCTTTGATGGCTGCACAGGGCAGAGATATAAAACTTTCTGAACAGAATGTTGAAATAAATAGAAATTTTATAACTAAAATCAGAAATGCATATAATTTTTTAAATAAAAATGGTTGTTTTGAACATTCAAAAAAAATAGATCGTAATCTTAATAATAGTGAAAATATTTGGATTTTAAAATCACTCAACAATTATATAGATAGCATTACATATAATATCGAAAACTATAAATTTAATGAAGCTACTAAAGATATATACAAGCTTACAAAAAATATATTTTGCGATTGGTATTTAGAATTTATTAAAATTCATTTTAATAATAATAAACAAAATATTAATGACGAGATTAAAGTATGTGCAAGTATAGTTTTTAAAAACATTCTTAAATTGGCTCACCCTTTTATGCCTTTTATGACTGACGATATTTATATGAATTACTTAAACAATAAAAAATTTATAATGCAAGAAGAATGGCCGAACACAATCTCTTTTAACTTTAAACAAGACAAATTCAATGAAATTGAAGATATAATTAAGATAATATCAGCTTGCAGAAACATTAAAGCTAGTCTAAAAATAGAGCCCAAAAACAAAGTTAAGATTTTTTACACAGAAGACCATTTAGTAATAAA
>CACGBM010000006.1 GCA_902571315.1 Rhodospirillaceae bacterium | reverse complement strand
CCACTTTTGAGCAATTTTTTATTGATTCCCAGTTTTGAAATAGCACTTTCCCATTTATTATTATGATTCCCTGAAAAAATAATCTCTGTATTTAAATCTAATTCAAACCAATCATTTTTTTTTAATTCTTCATGTAGTTGAAAACTAGACCAGCCTGTATAGCCAATAGCAAGTACTGACTTTGAAGGACCATTTCCTGATATTATCTCTTTAATAGTCGAAAAATCACTAGAAAGTACAAGATCATTATCTAATTTGATTTGATTTTTATTATTTTTATAATCATTAGTATGTAATATTAAGCCTTTATTTAATTCGACTGGACCACCATAGTATATTTGAGGTTGTTTTGATATATTTAGGACATTTTCTCCTAATATATTACTAATATCAAGTTTTGGTGTTGGTTTATTTATTATAATACCCATTGAGCCAGATTCATTATCCGAAATCATGTAGATGAGTGATTTTTCAAATATAGTATCATTAATATTTGGTGATGATATTAAAAATTTCCCTTGTAAGGAGTAATATTTTTTAGTTTGATTTTTCATTTTTATAATATTTATATTATAATATAACAGATGTTAAAATTATTTTCTGCATTGATATTTTTTTTTATAACTCATTGTATATCTTTTGATATAAATATTTATGATTCTGAAAATAATAAGGTAAATATATTTTTAGCTGAAAAAAATAAGAATAAAATAAAATTAGGTTTAGAGTTTTTATTAGATAAAGATTGGAAAGTTTATTTCCAATATCCTGGTGATGTAGGTTTAGGAGCAGATTTACAAATTGTAGAAGGCAGTAAAAAAAATAAAATAAATATAAGCTGGCCATTCCCTAATGAACTTTATGAAGAAGAAATAAATTTAACTTCTAGAGTTTATTACAATAATATTATTTTACCCACAGAAATTATTTTTTATGATTTACCCCAATCGGAAACTAAAAAGATTAAATTTTTATTAGATTTCCAGATCTGTAAAGAAATATGTATACCTGTAAGTAAAAAATTTATTGTAAATTTAGAGTCTGAAGATTATTTAGATTTTGAAAAAGTTGAAAAAATTAAAATTTATGAAGCGATCGTACCTAAAGATATAAAGTTATCAAAAATCTTAGAAGGTAATAATATTACAATTAAGTCTAAAAATATGATTGTAGAACTGGATAAAAAAAATACTAAAAATGTTTTGGATAATAAAAATAAGAATTTTATTTTTGTCCATAATAATAGTCTAGGAACTACAAGATTTTTAAAAACAGAAGAAAATAAAAAAAAAATTTTTTTTTATTTAAAAGGTACAAACCTTGAAGGTAATATTTTAAGTGAGTCTAAGGTTTTTATAAAAATTAATAACGAATACTATTATTGGAATACCACAAACCATATTATTAAAAATAATATTGCAAATTATAATTTGCTATTAATTTTATTTTTTTCATTTATTGGAGGGATTATTTTAAATTTTATGCCATGCGTACTGCCTGTTTTAGGATTAAAAATTAATAGCTTTATACAAGAGTTACAAACAAAAAATAGTTTAAAAGTTAAACTAGGTAGTATTTCTATTGTGTTAGGAATTATTAGTACTTTTTTGCTATTTGCAACAATTACCTCAATTTTGAGGTATTTAGGAAAAAATGTTGGTTGGGGCATGCAGTTTCAAAGCCCTACTTTTATTTTATTTATTATATTTTTGCTTATTTTATTTATATTAAATTTATTAGGTTTTTTTGAAATAAAATTACCAAGAATATTTAATAATATCTCACATAATAATAAGTTTAATGATAATTCAAATATTTATATTAAAAACTACTTTACAGGTATACTTAGTACAGTTTTAGCCACACCCTGTACGGCTCCTTTTGTAGGCACTGCGATTTCTGTAGCTCTTACACAAAATATTTTATTTTCAATATTAATATTTTTATTTATGGGTATAGGAAAATCTACACCTTACTTAATTTTTATAATTTATCCCAATATAATTAATTTTTTTCCAAAACCAGGAAAATGGTTTGCTTATTTAAAGTATTTTTTTGCTTTTTTATTAACTTTAACAGTTTTATGGTTGATAAATATTCTATTTAGTACTAAAAAAAGTGTTAATGATAATTGGGAAGAATTCAATACATCTAAAATAAATGAATATCTAAATGAAAACCAAAGTGTTTTTGTAGATGTCACTGCAGAATGGTGTTTATCATGTGCGGTAAATAAAAAGTTAGTATTAGATCAAAAAGTAATAAAAAAACTATTTGAAAATAAAGGTATTAAAACACTCAGAGCAGATTGGACAAACAGAAATGATAGTATTTCAGAGTTCTTGAAGTCTTACAATAGGTATGGTATTCCTTTTAATATCCTTTATACTCCTAAAATACCCGATGGATTTATCTTTAGTGAGATTTTAACAAAAAATCAAATTAAAAAAGCTATAGAAGAGTATATTGATTCTAAATAGCAGTGGTAGCTAATTTATCGGCTCTTTCATTATACTTATCACCACTGTGAGCTTTAACCCACTTCCACTCAATATTATGAAGGTTATTCAATTTATCTAAGGTTATCCAATATGACTTGTTTTTAACTTGTTCTTTTTTACTATTTATCCAATTATTTCTTTTCCATCCATTTATCCACTTTGTAATGCCTAATTTCAAATAATTACTATCAGTGTATAAGGTTATATTTCTTTTTAGTTTGAAAAACTGTAAGCCTTTAATAGCAGCAGTCATTTCCATTATGTTATTAGTTGTATTTATTTCTTTTCCATAAAGTTCAGTTTCAATATTATTTTCAATTATTACCACTCCCCACCCTCCAGGACCAGGGTTTCCTTTGCAAGCACCGTCTGTATAAATAATTATTTTATTTATCATATTTATTTTAACCTTTACTACTATATATAATTGATTATGATATGCTAGACATCTTTAATATGAAATTATTTTTAATAAAACTTATATATCCTTTCTTATTTTTTTTAATAATATTGTTATCATCATGTTCAATACTAGACAACGAAAATGAAAAAAAGAGTATTAAATTAAGTGAACCTAATTTAAACAAAAACAACTGTCCAGCAACTAAAATCCCTTCTAAAACTGCAAAATATATATCTGGTAAAAAGTATATTCTAAATATTAAAAAAATAGAAATGGCTTGTAGAATTATAGAAGCAAATGAACTGAATTCATTTAATATTGTAATACAATATAAAGCAAAAATGGAATTGAAAACTAGTAAAAAAATTAAAAGCAAGGATTTAAAACTACCCAATATATATATAGCAATTATAGATATAGAGAGTGAAACAGTTTTAGCTAAAATGAAATCTAATATAAACGTTAGGGATAGAGAAGATAATTTTTTAGTAAACAAAAAAAAGTTTAGATTTAAATATGAGAGCAATGAAAATTTATTTATATATTTTGGATTACAGTAAACTCTGCGAGGGCATATGAAAATCGCAGTAATAGGAGCCGGTATTACTGGTGTAACAACTGCTTATTTTCTAACGCAAAAAGGATTCAAGGTAGATCTAATTGAATCAAGAAGGTATCCAGCAATGGCTACAAGCTATGCTAACGGTGGACAACTTTCAGCCAGCAATTCTGAAGCTTGGAATAGCTGGAATAATACTTTATATGGTATTAAAAGTTTATTTTCTAACAATTCATCTGTAATTTTAAACCCAAAAATAAGTTTAAGTAAAATAAATTGGTTAATGAATTTTATTTTTGCAATAAAATATAAAAATAAAATTACCCATCAAATTTGTAAAATGGCTATTGAAAGTGTCATTTTATATGAAAAAATTGCTAAAAAAGAAAAAATTAAGTTTGATTTATATAATAAAGGAATATTACATTTTTATTTTAATAAAAAACAAACTGAACATGCTTTAGATATTAATAAACTTTATCAAAAAGCCGGTTTAAAAAGAATTAGGATAACCCATGACGAACTCTATGCACTTGAGTCGTCTCTGGTGGGTAAAAAATTTGATAGTATTTTTTTTACTGAATCAGATAAATCAGGAGATATACACAGTTTTTGTAATAACTTAGCGGCTAAGCTATTAAAAGAAAATAAAATTAAATTAATAAATAAAGAAGTAACAGATTTAAAAGTAGAATTGAAAAAATATGACAGGTTATTTCTTTGCGCGGGCGTAGGATCTAAAAATTTAGCTAAAAGTATTGGAGAGTTTCTAAATATTTATCCTGTAAAAGGTTATTCTATAACAGTAAATAATCCTGGACCATATGCTCCTAAAGTGAGTTTGCTGGATGATGAAAAAAAAATAGTTTGTTCACGTCTAGGTGAAAAAAGATTAAGGATTGCAGGGCTTGCTGAATTAAATGGTTATAACTTAGACATTATTCAAAAAAGAATAAGGCCTCTTATTGCTTGGTGCAATAAAATGTTTCCAAATATTAATACTAAGGACATTAAACCATGGGCGGGGCTTAGACCAATGACACCTAATATGTTACCTATCTATAAGAGAAGTAAAGAAAATAAAGTTTGGCTTAACACTGGACATGGACACTTAGGATGGACACTAAGCGCTTATACTGCAAACAATGTTGTTAATAGTTTCACTAGTGAATAAACTTGTTTTTTTTCGTTAATGCTGCATCTACCTCTTTAATGGAGTTATTAATAATTTCATTATAATTTTCTTCATTAAGACTTTTTTCAAGGAATTTTTCAGTTAAATTTATTGCGTTTTCTGAGATCTTAATTTGAATCTCTTTCATTGCTTGATTTTCTAAATAATTTATTTTTTCGGCAGAAGATTTTTCAAGTTTTTCAATTTCTGTATTAACTTTTTCTTTGCTTTCATTATAAAGGTTTTGAGCTTTAAGTTTACCTTCATCTATAATGTTGCTTATTTCAGTGTCTAGCCCTTGATACTTTTTTATTTCTTCTGAAAGCAGGTTTTTTGCCTCTTGATGTAAATTATTGGCCGTAAGAATTTCATTACTGATATCATTAATTTTATTGTCCAAAAAAGCTGATAATTTTTTCCATATGAAACTGCCAAAAATTATGAAAAATAGCAGAAATGATACCGCTACCCACAGCTGAGGGTCATTTGGATTTATTATATTAAACATTATTGCTCATATTAAATTTTAATAATTCTTCTTCTAGTTCTCTAGGAGTCAATTTACTATAATTTAATCTATTTAAAATAATAGCACTTAGAGATACTACTAACTTTTCTATATCTTTTTCTATATTTTTTTTATATGCAGCTATTTCTTTTTCAGTTTCTAATTGTTTTATAGTAATTTGTTTTTTTATAGTCTCAACTTGATTATCGTATTCTTTACTAGATCTCAATAAAGAGTCTTTGATTATTTTTTTTACGCGATTTCTTGCCTCTTCAAGTTTGACATTTGACTGAGATATCATATTTTCTACTTCTAATTTAATATTTTCAGCTCTTTCCAAATCATTAGCTATTTTATTTTTTCTTAGCCTTATATTTTCTCTAATTCTTGGCAGTATAAGATAATTTATTATGATATAAAGAGTAGTAAATGTAAGCGCTAACCAAAAAATTTGAGAACTGAAACTTTTTGCATTAAATTGCGGCATACCCTCAGCTGCTAAGCAATTACTAGTTAGTGATATAAAGATAAAAAACGGCAATTTGCCTTTTATAATCTGAGCAATCTTCATTTATTATTTATTTAAAAAGCAAATAATATTAGAAATGCAATTAATAATGCGAATAAAGCAATAGCTTCAGTTAATGCAAAGCCTAATAAAACATTACCAAATACTTTTGGTGCTGCAGATGGGTTTCTTATTGCTGCTGATACATAACTTGCAAATATATTACCTATTCCTATACCAGCTCCTGCTAATGCTATTGTTGCAAGACCTGCTCCTATTAATTTTGCTGCTTCAACTTCCATTTTAGTTTCCTTTCTATTGTTAATGGTGTAAATTTAATGCATCATTTAAATATAAACAACACAAAATTGTAAATACATAAGCCTGTAATACTGCTATCATAATTTCAAATCCTGTCAACACTACCACTAAAGATAAGGGAGCCCATCCCCCTAAAATTCCCAAAAGCACAATGAAAGAGGCAAAAACTTTTAACATAGTATGTCCAGCCATCATATTTGCAAACAGTCTTAAACTTAAACTTACAGGTCGAACTAAATAAGAAATTATTTCAATTGGAATTAAAATTGGTAATAGTGCTATAGGTACTCCACTAGGTACGAAAAATTTTAAAAAATTAATTTTATGTTTTATAATACCTATTGCAGTTACTCCCAAAAAAATGAATCCAGCAAGTCCAAATGTAACAATTATATGACTTGTGTAAGTGAAGTTATAAGGCACCATTCCTAACACATTTCCAAACAAAATAAATAAAAATAATGTAAAAATAAATGGAAAATAAGGTTTTCCGCCATTACCTACGTTATCTTTAACCATATTTGCTATGAAATCATATGACATTTCTACTAAAATTTGAATTCTATTAGGAGCCGAACCATTTTTTTTAGACCCAATATAAAATATTAAACTAGCTAAAGTGATGGCAATTAACATTGATAAAGCGGAATTCGTAAATGAAATATCAGTATTATAGAGTTTAATATCATAAATGCTATTAATTTCAAATTGATGTAGAGGCCCTTTATTTGCTGCCAATTTATTATCCCTTTATTTAAAAAATTTGTATCTTTTTAAAGTTTTGAACATATTATAAAAACCCACTAATGTTCCTAAAATAAAACATATTATAAACATTAAAGGTTTTGTTTGTAAATAATTATCAATCATTAGGCCTAAAAAAACTCCTAGTCCAATTCCAGTTATTAATTCTATAGAGATATTAATAGCTATACTATAGTTTAAAGCAGGTTTTTGATATTGCTGTTTTACATGCATTTTAGATTTTTTCACATCGTTAATTTTTGTTTCTAATTTTTTTAGCTTATTCATTATTCTGCAGCATAAACTGATTCGGCTTCATCTAAATTTACAGACACTATTTTAGAACTGCCTGGCTCAATCATAGTAACACCATATAATTTATTCATAAAGCCCATAGTAATTTTATTATGAGTAACAACTAAGAATCTATTTTTAGAGATTGAAGAAGCCTCTTTAAGCAGTTCACAAAATTTTTCAACGTTTCCTTCATCTAAAGGGGCATCAACTTCATCTAAAATACAAATTGGAGATATTTTATTTATAAAGGTTGAAAAAATTAGGGCTAAAGATGCCAAAGCCTTCTCTCCTCCTGATAGTAAAGATAACTTTTGTAATTTTTTTCCAGGGGGAGATACCATAAGTTCTAAACCAGCCTGCAAAGGATCATCAGAGTCTACTAATTCTAGATATGCTTTGCCACCACTAAATAGTTTTTTAAATAATTTAGAGAAGTTACTATTTATTTCATTAAAGGCATTAAGAATTCTGCTTCTAGATTCTTTATTTAATTCTTCAATGGCCTTCTCTAGTTTTTTTGCTGCTTTGGTAAGGTCTTTTTCTTCTAGATCTAATGTTTTTACTTCTTTTTCAAGTTCTATAGCGTCTTTTTCAGCAGAAAAGTTAATATGTTCATATTCCTCAATCTTAAACTTAGATTTCTTAAGTTCACTCTCAACTTCTCTTATATCAACATCATATTTTTTATCATCAAAATATTTTTTTTCATTTAGATTAATACTAAAATCATTTTTGATATTATTTTCTTCTATCAACAAATAGTTTGTTAATTCTTCAATCTGAGTATCCTTTCTAATAGATCTTTCTTTTAATTCTTCGTACTTTGTACTTTTATAAATAATATTTTGCTGTATTTCTTTATTATTTTTTTCTAATTGATCCAATTCAATATTTAAATCACTAAGTTGTTCGTCATTATCTGTAATTTTATTATTAAGCAATTTAATTTTATTATTTGAATGAGAGGGGTTCAGTTCTATAAGAATAATTTTTTCTTTTGCATCTTTTAGGTCATTTTGTAAAGTATTTATTGTTTCTTTTATAGAGGCGGATCTTTTTTCGGTTTCTTTAATTTCTTCAAGGTTTTTATTGTATCTAAGAGCTAACGTATCATTTTTTTGTTTTTCTAATACAAAATTAATATGCCAATTATCAGAATCTCTTTTTAGAACTTCTAAATCACTTTTTGTTTTTATATGAAGTTTATTTACATCTAGAACCCTCCTGCTTTTTTTTGCAATTTCAGTTTCCAGATTTTTAATTTTTTCCCTTTTTTGTATTAGATTTTTTTCTGATTTAAAATATTCTTCCTTAAGACTTTTTATTTCCTCATCAAGATTTGATTTTGTATTATTCATTATAAAAAGCTTCTTATCTGCATCAATTAAAAAGTCCTGAACCTCGGATATTTTAGTATTAATATCACTTAATAGGTTATTGGAAAGTTTTAATTTTTTATCATATTCTTGTAGCTCATTTTTGTACTTAAATTTTTTATTTTCAATTTTTAAAAGCTTATTTTTCTCTTGTGTTAAATTTTTTTCTAATTTTAATATTTTAGTTGTACTTTCAATTCTTTTAAAAGTAAAAGTTTGCTTTCCGTCAATTATTGTAAGTCCATCCCACCTCCATAAAGACCCTTCTTTCGAAACAGCTACTTGTCCATTTTTTAAATATTTTTGATACTTTTCGCCTTCTTTATTATTTTTTACTATAGCTATCTGAGAAAGTAGTTTTTCTAACTTTTTTGGGCCTTTAATGTATTTGCTAAGTGAGTCTAAACCTTTAGGAAGCATTAACTTTTCTGTATTATTTAGTAATGACCATTTGACAGGTGACTTTTCATTGTTATCCGCTTCAATCCCATCACCTACCGCTAAACAAAAAGCTAACATATAACCTTCCTGAATTTTTACTTCATTGAGTATATTGCTTTTAGTAGTTTTATATCCTAATGATAAATAGTTAGATATTTTTTTTTCTAAATCATTAATAATGATTTTGTATTTTTCTATTAGTGGATCCTCATTCTCAATCAATCCATTTATTTCGTCAATTTTTATATTTATATTTTTAATATCTTGTATATATTTTTTTTTATTAGCATTTATTTCAATTAAATATTTTTTTTTAATTTTTACAATATCAATAAGCTTTTTATGTTCAACATCACTTTTTTGAAGAATTACTTTATCTTTAATTTGATTTTTATATAAGTTAATTATAGGCGTGATCTCATTAATGTCTTTTTGTAGCATTGTTTTTTCAAATTCAAATTTATTAACTAAATTTTTTTCCTCATTGAGCTTAAAA
Organism: Rhodospirillaceae bacterium; assembly: GCA_902571315.1. Lineage (GTDB taxonomy): Bacteria > Pseudomonadota > Alphaproteobacteria > TMED109 > TMED109 > TMED131. The sequence continues at coordinate 26,558 of CACGBM010000006.1, read as the reverse complement.
TTTAAATTTTTTAACTTTTTTTCTTCTAATTCAACTTTAGCTTTAAGTTTGTATAAATTGTTTTTAGCATTTTTCTCTTTATCTCTATTATTATCTATGTCTGGTTGACTTTTCATTTCTTCATTTATTTCAACAATTCTTTTTTTTGAATTATCTAAAATTTCTTTCTGAAAATTAATATTTTTATTTATTTGAACTTCAAGGTTTTTTAATGAAATTAAATCATTTTGTTTGCTATTGATTTCGAAGTTTATTTTCTCAATATCTAAATTTAATAACAGAATTTTCTCCTTTATATTTTTCTTTTGATTATTAAATCTGTTTATTACATCACTTTTTTCTTTATGTTGTTCTTCAAGTTTTATCAATTGATTTTTTTTATTTTTTAATTCTGTATTTATAGCTACTAATTGAGATTTAAATTGTTGAAGTTGTGATTTTGTCTTTTTCCATTTAGCAATTAATAATAATTTTTTTAACTCGTCAGATTCTTCCTGAGCTACTTTGTAAAGCTTAGCTTTTCTTGATTGTTTTTGAAGTTCTAAAAGATTCTTTTTCTTAGAAAACAATATATCATTTAATCTTGCTAGGTTTTTTTTAGTCGATTCTAATTTATTATTGGTCTCATTTTTTCTTGCACTAATACCAGATATACCTGCTGCCTCATCTAATATTTTTCTACGATCAATAGGTTTCTGTAGTACTAAATTTCCTATACTACCTTGATCAATTATATTTGAGGATCTTGAACCAGACGAAAAGTCAGCAAATAGATATTGTATATCCTTTGCTTTTACGTCTTTACCATTTATTCTATAAGTAGATCCTATGTCTCTATTGGCTTGTCTCTCTACTTCAATGACATCATCTTTTAGAAATTTTTTATAATTATCTTCTAAAATATTTTTATCTATTTTCAAAGTAAGTGCAACTAAAGCTATATTTTTAGAAGCTTTAGAAGCGCTACCGCTGAATATTAAATCATTCATACTAGAACCTCTTAGACTTTTTGAGGAATTTTCACCCATTACCCATTTTATAGCCTCAACGACATTGGACTTACCTGAACCATTTGGGCCTATAATTCCACTTAAACCACTATTTATACTAATAGTAGTATCTTCAGAAAATGATTTAAACCCAGAAATTCTTAACTTGCTTATAAACAAAACAACACCCAATTATGTAATTTATTATACTACATATAGTGAGTATATGAAAAGCTATTAATAAATGTGCTCTAAAATCATCTTTAAATCAACTGAGCCTTCAAGTTTCTTTCCATTAAGAAAGAAAGAAGGAGTAGAGTTGACTCCTAATTTTTGTCCTTCTAATCTAGAATAAAGAATAGAGTCCCATTTTTTTTTATTAGTTTCATTTTCCTCTGCGCAAGTCTTAATTTTTTTTGATGATATGCCATGCTGTTTTAAAATGAGGTGAAATGCATTTAAAAGTTCTTCTTTATTACCAGACACAGTAACCCACTTTTTTTGATTGATAAAAAGGGAATTTAAAATAACATAAAATTTTTCTCCTTCAAAACAATTTGTAACCATTGCTGCTAACATTGCAGGCAGATCTAAAGGAAAATCTTTATAAATATATTTTAACTTACCAGTGTTAATTAATTTCTCTTTAATTTCTGGTAGTTTTTGATTATGAAAGTTTGCACAGTGCACGCATGATAGAGAAGCATACTCCACTAATGTATTTGGAGCACTGGAGTCACCTAAGATATTTTCTTTCTTATGTTCAATTGAATTTTCCGCAAATACGCTAGATGATATTGATATAATCACTAATGTTATCTTTAAACAGTTGAAAATTTTCATATAAAACACCTTATTTTAAATAATTTTATTTTTTTATTAATATTTTAATCTTATATATAGTGGTATTTTCAAGTAAAGCATTTATTTTACTTTTAAAAGTTTCTGTTTGATATTGAAAATCCAGTAAATACTCATTATTCACTATTACCACCAATGTATTATTTTTATTTAATTTTTTAGGCAAGGATATTTTGCTTAGACTATCACCTACGATTTTTTTCCAATTATCTAAAATTATTAAAAAATTATTATCATGACGTTTATAAATTTTTTTAGTAATATTAAAAAATAATTCATCAATTTTCTTAAAATTTTTCATATTAGATTGCATAATGTCTTATAAAAAAAATAATATTATTAACGCTAAAATATTAGCATACTACGAAAATAATAAAAGAGACCTTCCATGGCGGACTAAGCAAGACAATAATCAAAATCCTTACCTTACTCTTGTATCTGAGATTATGTTGCAGCAAACTCAAGTTAACACGGTATTAGGCTATTATGAAAAATTCATTAAAAAATGGCCAGATTTAAATAGTCTAGCAAAAGCAAATATTGAAGAAGTTTTAACAATGTGGTCAGGTTTAGGTTACTATAGTAGAGCTAAAAATCTATTAAAAGCTGCACAAATTATCAGTGATAAGCATAATGGAACCATTCCTAATAAATTTGAGGATTTGATGCGTTTACCAGGAATAGGTCAGTATACTGCCTCTGCAATAATTAGTTTTGCTTTTGGAGGGTACTCAGTTGTAATGGATACTAATATAAAAAGATTTATAATTAGGGTAAATGGTTTGAAAAAAAACGAAATACTTAATAATTGTAAAGTCAATGAAATAGGAAAACAAATGTTTCCTAAATCTAACAGTGGTAAATATGCACAAGCAATAATGGATTTTTCTTCAGACATTTGTACCAAAAGAAATCCTTCTTGTTCAAAATGTATTTTAAAGAACTATTGCAAATTTGATTTAAAATCAGAAAACAGTTATGAAAGGAAAAAAGTTAAAAAAAAATATTCACTTGTATATTTTTATTTATTAAAAAATAAATCTTTTTTTCTAAAAAAAAGATCTTTATCTGGTGCTTTGGCAGGAATGTATGAAGTACCAGGAACAGTATGGAAAAATAACTCCTGGCCAGAGGTACCTATAAAATTAAAATCCATAGATGCTTTGCCTAAAACTATCAGATATAAAATGTCAAATATAGAATTGCAGACTAAAATATATAAAGTGAATATTAGAAACAAGAATGATATAAAAGAGTTAGGTATTTGGACAAATTATTCAGGTTTGAGTAGTTTACCAGTTTCAGTTTTGACTAAAAAGATTATAAACTGTTGCGTGAATGAACAATAAACATAATTTTAAAATATTTTAAATAAGATTTTATAGTATACTACTAATGTTAATCTTCTTAGAGCTTTTTTTATTTAGCAGTGTAATCTTTTCTAGTTTAACTTTTTTAACTTTAAGAATTCTCTTTTTTGCTTCTTTGATGTAATTAGCATTTTTTTCTATTCCTATAAACTTTCTACCAAGTTTTTTACAAATCACTCCGGTTGTTCCTGTTCCAAAAAAAGGGTCTAAAACTACATCTCCAGGTTTAGTACTTGATAAAATTACTCTTAATAATAATTCTTCAGGTTTTTGAGTATTATGAAGTTTTTGATTGTTAGTATCTTTGAGTCTTTCTTGTCCGCCGCATACATTTATCAACCAATCATCTGATCTCATTTGTTTATTATCATTTAATTTTTTCATAGTTTGATAGTTAAAAGTATATTTAGAACATTTAGAATTAGCTGCCCATATTAATGTTTCGTGAGCATTTGTAAATCTTGTACCTTTAAAATTTGGCATGGGATTAGTTTTTCTCCAAATTATATCATTTAATATCCAAAAATCTAGATTTTGAAGAGCATACCCAATTCTATAAATATTATGGTAACTTCCTATAACCCATATAGATCCTTCAGGTTTTAGGATTCTTTTAACCTCAGATAACCATGACTTGGTAAAAATATCGTAATCTTGAAAATTATTAAACTTGTCCCATTCATCATTAACGCCCGATACTTTTGTAGAGTCTGGTCTATATAATGTTTTAGAAAGTTGCAAATTATAAGGGGGATCACTAAAAACCATGTCTACAGAATGATCCTTAAGTTTTTTTAATTCTTTTAATGTATCACCCAAAATATATTTAGAACTTGAGACAGAAATTATATGTTTTATATTTGGCATTAGATATGCATTTTAAAAGATTTCCTATGAAAGTTACTTATACCATAGTTTTTAATAGCAAGTAAATGATCTTTAGTACCATACCCTTTATTTTTTTCCCATTTGTAATTAATAAGTTCTCTAGATTTATCAATCATTATTTTATCTCTAGTAACTTTAGCGATTATTGAAGCAGCAGCAATTGAAACGTAATTCTCATCACCTTTAATAATATTTACAACTTTATCATTTGTATTAATTTTAATATTACCATCAACCAGATGTTTTCTTATAAAAAAATCCTTAGGCATACTTTTCTGAGCAGCTAAATTGGTTGCATTTGAAATTCCTATTTTATCAATAATATTCGGCATTACTATACCAAGTCCTACACTAGCAACTTTTTTAATTTTTTTGTAAAGTAAGAGTCTTTTGGCAAAACTAATTTTTTTTGAGTCTCTAATATTATTTGGTATATTAGAATAATTATAAAAAACCACCGATGCAACAACTACAGGTCCTGCAATAGCTCCTTTGCCTACCTCATCAAAACCACACACATAATTTTCAAAAGTCAAAATTTAATTCTTTCCTTCTTTGTACCAACTTAAAAATATTAAAAATACTAAAATGATTAATACTATATACCAGTTAAATAGATTTTGTTTTGAAGTTTCAGATACTTTAGGCACATTTTTTTCTAATATACCTATCCAATTCTTACCATTGATAATTTTATTATTATATATTCTTAAAATTGAAGGAATGACTTGATCTTGCCATACAATATTGAAATTTTTTGTATCTATATTATTTCTATCCATATAGTTTTTTATTTTATAATCTGAAGAAGTAATTTCTTCAATTTCCTTATTATTTTTATCATTTAAAACAAAGTGTTCGCTTTTATTTTTCCAAATAATTTTAAACTTTCCTCTTTCTTGTGGTATAAATTCTCCTTCGTAAATTCCATTACCAGCATCCTTAAGTTTTAGATCTATAGATTTATTATTAGGAGTAATAATTGTTGTAATAATATCACCAGATATTATTGAATTTAATCTAATTTTTACCGAGTTACTTTCTTTGTAAAAGCTGAAAAAATTTTCTTCTAATTTTGGATTTTTTAAAAGCCAGTGAATTGTATTACGCATGAGTTCTATTAAGGGTCCTTTATCATTAAGCGATTTTTTCCAAACCCAACTTTCATTAGATAATATTTGTGCCACTCTTCCTTTGCCTACATTATCCACTACTAATAAAGGAGCATTTTTGTGATGTAATAACGCTTTTCCAGAAATCAGCTCACTTTTAGTATAATTAGCCCATTTTCCCCAAGGTTTTTCTAAATAGTTATTTTTTAATTTATTAGTTATGGGATGACGTTCTCCTATTTTAGTAAGTTCTGGTCTAAAACGGCCATTACTTATACTTTCTATTGGATTGGTGGGCAAAATTTGTTTAATAGGTGAGTAAATTAAACTATTTTCCGTTAAATGTTTTCTTCCAACAATATCAAGAAGAGCTCCTCCAGAAATAACAAAATTTGAGATATTATCTAAGTATTTATTAGGTAAAATACCTTGTAATCCGTACTGATCAAAAATTATTAAATTAAATTTGGATATATCTGCAGCGAATAACTCTTGAGTAGGAAAAGGAATGAGAGATAATTCTTTTACAGGAGTTAGATCCCTTTTTGTGGGAGGACGAAGAATAGTGAAATGTAACAGTTCAATATTTGGGTCTGAGTTTAAAATATTTCTTAAATTTCTTAATCCCATATTAGGTTCACCAGAGATTAACATGACTTTTAACTTGTCTTGAATACCAGTTATTTCGTGAATTTTATAATTATTTAGTTTTGATACTTCTATATCTGTTTCTTCTACTCTAACCTCAAAAATATTTTTACCAATTGATAATTTAGGTAAAGTGATCTTGTGGTTTTTATTAGGAGCAAGAAATTGAGTATCTATTAGTTTTTCGTTCAAATAGAATTCGGTCTTTATATTTTTTTTGTTAATATTATCTAGAATATTAATTGAAACATTATACTTTTTTCCTAAAACCGCATATTCTGGAACATTTGCTGTTTTGAGTATTCTATCTTTCTCATTTTTATCTCCTACTAAAATAAAATGTATGGGGGTTTTTGATAATAATTTATTATAATTATTTACATCATGTATTTGTCCATCAGTTATTGCTATGATACCTGATAGGCGCTCTATTTTTAAATCTTTAATCACATTATTAATTTCTACAAAAAGAGAGGTTTTGATTTCCTCTTCATTATTATTTGTTATTTTAACATCAATTTGTTCTATATTATCTATTTTAGTAAGCTGATTAGATATAGCTTCGTGAATAGAAAGAACTTCCTCAGCTTTATTGGTTTCCACTATACTTTGTGTCAAGTCAGATACCACTAATACGACGTCTTTATAGTATTCAGCACTTTTTTTTTCTATTTTAGGATTAAAAATAAATATTAAAAAAACTAAAAATGTAAGTATTCTTAAGTAAAGATTTTTTACTTTAAAATATTTACAAATTATTAGACTAACAATAAATATTATTGAGAAAATAAATATATGCTTTATTGCTAGTATTGGTTCAAAAATCATAATTATTCATTAATTAGATTTGCTAAGTCTATTTAGAATGGATTTTGAATGTATTTGGTCTGATTTATAATTTCCTGTTAAAGCATACATAGCTATATTAATTCCAAATCTATATGCTAATTCTCTCTGCCTTTCCCCTCCTGGTACTACAGGAAATAATGCTACATTGTTATTATCTAAAGCCCAAGCCTTCGCCCAATCATTGAATCCTAAAATTATGGAACTTACTCCGTCTTTATATTCTAAATTACTGTTTTCGATAAATAATATTTTGTTGTCCCATTTGCCTGGAAATTTATTCAATAAGTAAAAACTTTTTGTAAGCGTGTGTTCTTTAGGTATAATAGTTAATTCATCGGCTCCAATATCATATAAAAAATTTCTAATATCCTGAAATTTTTTATCTTTTAGATTAAGACTTTGTCTAGTAAATCCTATAATGTCAAAAAGAATTATTCCTCCATTATTAAGATAATTCTTTATTTTTTTTGTTTCAATATTACCAATATTCAATAAGTTTTTTGTAAGGGGCCAATAAATAAAAGGGTAGCTAAAAATATCATTTTTCTTAATATCTATACCAATAACTCCTTTAGGACTAATGGATGTTCTAGTTTTTAATAAATTTTTTAAAGTTTCAAGCCCATTTGCTGAAATCTTATCAACTTCAGTATTATTTATTTTAATGTAGGCTAGGTATGTGTCGTTGGTTCTTGCAATATCAACTTGAACAAATGTAAGAAAGAATATTATGAATAACAGTAAATTATTTTTACTTGAAAATATTGTGAAGATACTAATTTTATTTTTAATCATAATTGTTATTATAATATCAATAATAAACATAGTAAGTATAATTTTCAATATTGCACCTGATAAGTCTTTTGCATTTTTAAATGAATAATTTGAAATAACACCTGAATAATTGTTTTCAATATTACTGTAATTAATATTTGTAGATAGGTTTAAAGCAATTGATATTTCATTATTTTCATATTGTCCGGGTGGAGATTTTAAAGAAGGTTTTATATTAACTAAATTATTATAGCTATCCATAGTAAGTATTTTTTTTGCAGAAACTAAATTTCCAAAGCCGTCAATTTCTTTGTTTAAACTTAAATTTTTGAGATTTGATGAAGTATAATTTTTAGAAAATAATAAGATTCTATTTATCATATCAGGAAATAATGAACTCATAGGTAGATTAGACCAATCATTATTAGCTCCAATATGAAATAATATTATTTTACCTTTTCCAAATTTTTTCATGCTTACTAAGGGAGTATTATCACTAAGTTTAGCTAGTATATTTGCTTTTTCAGAATAAGAATCAAAAATCAGTTGTTTATAAATTGTTATATCTTGAGGAACTTTTATATCATAAAAAATACTTTCTTTTTCAAAATCAGATATAAACAACTTATTATTAATTGTAAGTTGCCCATCTATATATCTAATACTACTGAATGCTTCTTGATAAGGAAGAAGACTAGATATCTTTCCTGCTAATCCTTCTCCAGCAAATCTAATTAATGTTCCTCCGTCAAATAACCATTTATTTAAATTTTGGTCTAATTTATTAGTAATTTTTACATTCTCAGGAATAATTATAGTGGAATAAGTTTTTTCTATCATATCCTCTATTTCTAGTACTTTAACAAAATGTCTAGTATCCAAAGATTTTTTAATGTAATAAATTGGTGATAATAGTGGGCTTTCTTTGTAAGATTGATCGTCAGTTAGTATTACTATTTTTTTCTTCTTTGAAAAGTCATCAAAATAATATTTTGCACCTGCGTGATTTTGTCCAACTATTTTTATGCTTTTAATCTGATTAAAAATCTCAATTGGAAAACTAAGATCAATTACTTTATTTTTTTTATTTTTGTCTATTTTATGAGTATTATTATAAATTATTTCGCTATTTATAGTTTCTATATTTAAAAAAAAGTCTTGCTCAAAATTACTTTTTCCGAGTCTAGAAATTTTGCATTCTATTTTGCCCTGATTTATCTTTAGGCTATCTATAATAAGTATAGACTCTATAGGATCAATAAAATAATAATCGTTAGAATTATCTCTAATAAACTTGTAATTATTAAAATGTTCATTAGACTTTTCAAAGTCAAACTTTGAAGATATGAAAAAAATTTTACTATCTTCAAAAATATTTTTGTCTTTTATTATTTTTTGTAAGCTACTAGTTTTGAATTGCATTGGCAATGGTGATAAGGTTTCTAAGTAGTAATTTAAAGAATCACTCGTCTTAAAAACTTTTATATCCTGAAAACTCTCCAGATTAGTATGCAATAATAGTATTTTTTTTTTTCTTTTTTCAGCTTCTTTACCAATTTCTATAACTGAGTCTTTAAAATCACTCCATTCTTTGGCCATAGACCAACCTAAGTCTGCTATAATTAAATACTTCTCATAGTTTTCAGATTCTATAGGGTTTGTATCTTTAATAAAAGGCTTGCTAAAAAAAAACACTATTAAAATAAAAAAAAGCATTCTAAAAATCACAAGCCATAAAGGAGTTTTATCGTTTTTAGAAGAATCTAGATCGATTTTTTCTAATAAGAAAAAACTAGAAAAGTTATAACTTCTTGGAATTGGAGGAAAGGATTTAACAATAAGCCATATAATTGGAGTTAATACCAATCCAAATAAAGCATAGGCATTATAAAAACCTATTATATTGATAAAGTTTAACAATTTATTTCCTTTTTATTGTTATACTTTTAAAGATTTCAAGTAACACCGGCTTAATGTTTTTATTAGTATCATATAATAAATAACTCCAATTTGAATTTTTGCATAAAGATTTAAGGCCTTTTTGTAAGGCATCCAACCGCTTATCATAGAAATCTTTATATTCTTTTGATTCGTCAATTCTTAACTTAGCATTAGTCTCTAAGTCGTTTAATATTAAATTTTCTTTTACACTAAAATTAATTTCTAAGGGATCTAAAACTTGAATTAAAAATCCACTTACATTTTTATTTTTTAAATTAATTAAAAAGCTTTCAACTGTTTTTAATTCATATAAAAAATCGCTAACTATAAAGCATATAGAATTATCTGCCATTAATGACTTATCAGGATAATAAATATCATTTTCCTTCAACAAAAAGTTTTTAGTAAAACTAGACAAATCATTAGAACACTTAATCACGTTTTTATTATTAAAGTGATATACATTTTCTCTATTTTTCAAGAACATTCTTGAGAGTGTAAGTGTCAGTAATACTGCAGCCTGATATTTGCTTTGCAAACTATTTTTACTCTTAAATAACATTGATTTGGTTCTATCAAAATAAAAATAAATTGTTTTAGCCGTTTCATTTTCTTTTTGTTTTACTAAAATTTTGCTGGATGCTGCAGTTTTTCTCCAGTCAATTGATGATATATCATCACCTCTTCTATACTCTTTAAACTGCCAAAAGTCCTCACCTTTGCCTGAAAATCTTGACGCATGCAAGCCTTCAATAATATTTCTAGACAGGACTTCAGAGTCAAATACAATCTTTGGGAGCAAACTAGCGTGCTCATCAGATGTCTTAAATAAATCTGATATTTTTATCATTTTAATTTTTGATATTAGCAATCACATCATCTAATATTTCTTCAACACTTAAATTTTCTGCTTTAGCTGAAATATTCAACTTTAGTCTGTGACTTAAAATAGGTTTTATTAAAGATTGCACATCGAAAATTGAAGGGGAATATCTATTTTCTAGGAATGCTTTTGCTCTGCAAGTAGTCATTAAAGCCAAACTAGCTCTTGGACTAGGCCCCCACAATATGTTCTCTTTTACTGATTTTATTTCACTTGTTTCAGGTCTACTATGTTTAATAATATTTAGAATGTATTGAACAACGCTTTCTCCTACTGGCATATCCTTTATAAATGATTGTATATGCAATAGTTCCTTAGAAGATAATATATTTTTTGGTAAAGTATCACTTTTCTCATTTGATAAATTAAGAATTTTTCGTTCTGCATTTAGGTCTGGATAAGATATTTTAATATTCATAAGAAATCTATCTAATTGAGCTTCGGGAAGAGGGTAAGTACCCTCTTGATCAATAGGATTTTGAGTAGCAAGAACATGAAAAGGTTTAGGAAGTTCATAGTTATTACCAGTAATGGTAACTTTTTTCTCTTGCATTGCTTGTAATAACGCTGATTGGGTACGAGGGCTAGCTCTATTTATTTCATCAGCCAATAATAATTGACTAAAAATAGGTCCCTCAATGAATCTGAAGTCTTTTCCTGATTTTGTATCTTCTTCTAAAATTTCTGAGCCTAAAATATCAGCTGGCATTAAATCAGGAGTGAATTGTACTCTTTTCGTTTCAAAGCCAAGTATAATAGATAAAAATCTTACTATTCTGGTTTTAGCTAAACCAGGAAGACCAACGATTAGTGCATGACCTTCAGATAAGATGCTAATAAGAATTTGTTCTATAACCAGATTTTGACCATAAACTAAAGTATTAATTTCACTTTTTACAGAAGAAAGTTTTTTATTAGCTAAAGTAAAATTTTTTTTTGTTTCTTCTATATTTTTTAAAGATGGTTGCTCCATTTGTCCTCACCAATTTATTTAATGTAAGATTTTTAATTTAATAATATAACGTTTACATGATTAATAACAAAATAAAAATTTTAAATAAGAATGAAATTTTAAAAATTAAAAAAAAACTAGATGAGACATTTGAAAATAGAAAGTGTTATGATCTGTCACAAAATACAATAGATAATATAGATGGTTATAAAGATTATACTAAAGCGGCTGTTTTATGTTTACTAATGACTAATGGCTTAGATGGTGCTATAAAAATTGTTTTAACAAAAAGATCAGAGAATCTTAGATATCATAAAGGCCAAATTAGTTTTCCTGGTGGTAAGTTAGATTTAAAGGATAAAGGAGACTTGAAAAAATGTGCTTACAGAGAAGCACAAGAGGAAATAGGTTTAGAAAAAAATAAAACTATTTATCTTGGTAAACTTAATAAATATGCAACGGGGTCAGGTTTTTTAATTCAACCTATAGTTGCTTTACTTGAAGATGCTCAAAAATTTATAATAAACAGACAGGAAGTAACTTCAATTTTACATTTTCCTATTAATTACTTATTATCAGATAGATCGTTTACAAAAGTTTATACAAATAAGGATAAAAATAAATACTATTTAAATATTTATTGGAAAAGAAATAAAATTTGGGGAGCAACGGCAAAAATATTATTAGACTTAATAAATTTGTTAAAAAATAAAGTATGATAAAAATTATAATATTATTTATAGTAATACTAATTTTAACATCATTAGTAATTTATAGAATTAATAATCTAACTTTCTTTAATAGAATGCCTAGGCCGTTAATGATCTCAATATTAGTGTCGATTACATTGTTGTTTTTTATATCAATTCGGTTTTTAAATAATATTGAATCCCAAGGTACATATACACCAGCCAAATATGATGGAAAACATTTAATTCCCGGTAAGGTCGAGTTTGATAAAAAATAAAATAAAAATTGTACCTTTTTGGAAAAAAAATAAATTAGTATTGAAATTATTTAATATCTTTGGAAAAAAAAATATAAAATTAGTAGGAGGAGCGGTTAGAGTAAGTCTAAAAAATCAGACAACTAATGATTTAGATTTTGCTATCAACATAAAACCAGATTTAGTAAAAAGACAATTAGAAATAAATAATATTAAATTTACAGATAAATCAAAAAATCATGGAACTGTTAGTATTTTTACAAAAGACTTTGTTGTAGAAATTACTAGTGCAAGAAAAGATATTAAGACTTTTGGCAGAAAAGCTGAGGTAAAATTTATAAATAGTTTTAGTGAAGATGCAAAGAGAAGAGATTTTACAATAAATTCAATTTATTCTGATTTGGAGGGAAATCTATTTGATCCTTTCAATGGAGTTAAAGATTTAGAAAAAAATACAATAAAATTTATAGGTAATCCATTAAATAGAATAGAGGAAGACAATTTGAGAATACTCAGATATTTTAGATTTGTTGGAACTTATACCAGTAATAAGTCGCAACTTCATTTAAGGTCTCTTAATATTTGTTTAGAAAACTTTTCAAAAATAAAAACGTTATCTAAAGAGAGAGTTCATCTTGAATTTTGTAAATTATTACTGTCCGAGCATGTAAGTTTTGTATTATTAATTTTAAAAAGTAATAACTTATTAAATATCTTGATAAATGGTTTGCAAAAAATAAGTCTTAAAAGCATAAATTCATTAAGTAAATTACCTAAAGAATTAATTATCAGAATTGCGTATTTAGTAAAAAAAGCTAAAATCAACATACTAGATCTCAACAAGAATTTAAAAATAGGTAAAAAAAATTTAATAAAATTAAAAAATATTTTTGCTATTAAAAGTTTAATAAATTCAGAAAATGAAGCAAAAGTTAATAAGTATTATTATGGTAAAGAAGTTGTACTGATAAATTACAAATTAAATCAATTTATAAATAAAAAAAATGTTAATAATAACATTTTAAATATTTTAAACACTTGGAGAGTTCCTAAGTTACCTCTAAATGGCGAAGATGTAATTAAGTATAAAAAAATAAGAGGAAAAGAGGTAGGTATCATTATAGTCAAGATAGAAAAGTGGTGGATTAAAAATAATTTTTTACCAATGAGAAAGGAATGCATCAAAAAATTAAAAAGTATTTAATTCCAAGAGGCTATTGGAGGCATAGACATTAAAATGGCTTCAGTATTTCCGTTAGTTTTCAAGCCAAAAGTTGTTCCCTTATCATATAATAAGTTAAACTCAACATATCTGCTTCTTTTTTTTAGCAATTTTTCTCTGTGTATTGAAGTCCAGGGTTTATTCTGGTTTTTTTTAATAATATCTTGAAAGAAAGAACAAAAAAAACTTCCAGTCTCCGCAGTAAAGTTGTAATTATTTACATTTTTTGCATCTAAATAATCAAAAAAAATACCTCCAATTCCTCTTTCTTCTTTTCTATGTTTTAAAAAAAAATATTCTGAACACCATTTACTGTAATTTTTGTAATAATTTTTATCATATTTATCACAGAAGCTTTTTAATGATTTATGAAATTGATTTTTAATTTTTTTTTCATCATAAGTGGGTGTTAAATCACATCCTCCTCCAAACCAAGCATCTTTGGTTACTATAAATCTAGAGTTGAAGTGAGCAGCTGGAATAAAGGGAGAAAACATATGTGCTACCACAGAAATACCAGTAGCAAAAAATCTTGGATCGTCAACGGCACCTTTTATCTTATCTTTAAAATCATCTGGAAATAAGCCACTTACAGTAGAAATATTAACTCCAACTTTTTCGAATAAATTTCCTTTTAATATAGTACTAGTACCACCTCCAAACTCATTATTGTTGATGTCTCTATGCCACATTTTTTTTTTAAACTTGTTAATCTTTAAATTTTTTTCAGAACAAAATTGTTTTTCTAATGCTTGAAATGTATTACATATTTGATTTCTAATTTTTTTGAAATGATTTTCAACATTTGCTGCTTTAATTTGCCAATCTTCCTCAAGAAGTAAATCAGGTAAAGTTTTATAGGTATATTTTTTCATTAAATTTATTTGAATAATAATCAGCCCTTTACATATAGAACAATATTAATATATATGTATATAATAATAAAACATATGTCTGAAAATATAAAAAGTAAAAAAAAATCTAGAAGGTCATTTATACATCAGGCCTCTGGTGCAATGGGAATTGTAGCGGTTTCAGCTGCAGGTTGGCCTTTAATAGACCAAATGAACCCCTCTAAAGATGTAGAAGCTTTAGCTACTATTGAAGTTGACATATCGGAGTTAGTAGAGGGACAAAGTAAAACTGTACTGTGGCGTGGTAAACCCTTGTTTATAAAACACAGAAGTCAAAAGGAAATAAATGATGCTAATAATGTTGATATAAACCAACTGCCTCATCCTGAAAATGATGAGGAACGAGTAAAAAATCCTAAATATTTAGTTTTAATTGGAGTTTGTACTCACTTAGGATGCGTCCCCGCCTCAGACAAAGGAGATTTCCAAGGTTGGTTTTGTCCTTGCCACGGTTCTCATTATGATACTTCAGGAAGAATTAGAAAAGGACCTGCACCTAAAAATCTAGAAATACCTCCATACACTTTTAAAGACGAAAATACAATATTGGTAGGATAAGTTCATGTCTAATTTGAAAAAAAATGAAAGAGGAATTTTAAATTGGATTGATTACAGGTTGCCTGTAATATCTTTTTTAAAACACTCAGCTGTTGATTATCCAACTCCAAGAAATTTAAATTATTGGTGGAATTTCGGATCTCTTGCTGGTTTCTTCTTGCTAGTACAAATTATTACTGGTGTTATATTATCAATGCATTACACAGCTCATGTAGATCATGCTTTTAATTCTATAGAGCATATAATGAGAAACGTAAATCATGGCTGGCTTATTAGATATATTCATATGAATGGAGCATCATTTTTTTTCATAGTGGTCTATATTCATATATTTAGGGGATTATATTATGGTTCCTACAAAGCACCCAGAGAATTATTGTGGTGGTTAGGAATAATTATTTTGCTTTTAATGATGGCAACCGCTTTCATGGGATATGTATTGCCATGGGGACAAATGTCTTTCTGGGGAGCTACTGTTATAACCAACCTATTTTCAGCTATTCCATTAATTGGTGATAATATTACTCAATGGTTATGGGGAGGTTATTCTGTTGATAATCCAACATTAAGTAGGTTTTATACATTACATTTTTTATTACCATTTTTAATAGTTGGTGTTGTGATATTGCACATTGTTGCTTTGCATACGCATGGTTCAAACAATCCTCTAGGAATTGATAAAAAAGGACCACAAGACTCTATCCCTTTTCATCCATTCTATACTATAAAAGATTTATTTGGTTTAAGTTTTGCTTTAACTATATTTTTCGCTGTAGTATTTTTTGCTCCTGACTTTTTAGGACACCCTGATAACTATATTCCTGCGGATCCACTTAAAACACCGGCACATATAGTTCCAGAATGGTACTTTCTTCCTTTTTACGCAATATTAAGAGCAATTCCTGACAAATTAGGTGGGGTTATTGCTATGTTTAGTGCTATTTTTGTACTTTTTTTATTACCATGGCTAGATACTAGTAAGGTTAGATCAGCCACATTTAGACCTATCTATAAGATATTATTTTGGATATTTTTGTTAGATACAATAATTTTAGGCTGGGTCGGCAGCAAGCCTGCAGAAGGTATTTATATAATTATTAGTAGAATAGCTACTAGCTATTATTTTGTTCATTTTTTAATATTGCTTCCACTTCTAGGTAAGTTTGAAAAAAGTAGGCCTTTACCTGAAAGCATAGGAAAACCAGTTCTAGCTGAGTAGTTATGCATATCTTAACTATAGCAATCTTTTTAGTTTCACTTATATTTAATTCATACAGTGCTGATAAAGCATTGAAGCCAGAGCAGTATCCTTTTAGTTTTAGTAAGCCACTTGGTAAAATTGATAAGAATAGTGCCCAGAGAGGTCTCCAAGTCTATGTAGAAGTATGTGCTAGCTGTCATGGTTTAAAACATGTTGCCTACAGAAGTTTAGAAGGTTTAGGATATAATAAGGATCAAATAAATAGAATAGCTGCACAATTTCAGTTAAATGATCTACCTAATGATGAAGGTGAAATTTTAAAAAGAAATGCAATCTTTTCAGATTACTTTGTTGAGCCATATGAAAATTATAATGCTGCTAAAGCAGCAAACAACGGTGCTTATCCTCCAGACTTAAGTTTAATGGTTAAAGCAAGAAAAGACGGAGCTAACTATGTTAGATCTCTTTTATTAGGCTATACTGATGCTCCTGAGGGGTTTGACGTTGGTGAAGGTTATTATAACAAGTACATGGCAGGCAATGTTATAGCTATGCCACAACCTCTATATGGAGATGATGTTGAATATAAAGATGGTACTAAAGCTTCTTTAGAGCAAGAAGTTAATGATTTAGTTACATTTTTAACTTGGACGTCTATGCCGGATCTTGAGAATAGAAGAGCTGCAGGTTTAAAAGTTATTTTTTTTCTATTTATAATGACAATAGTATTTTATTTATCTTATAGAAAAATTTGGAGTGAGCTAAAAAATTAGTTAGAGAGAATACCTTCTTTTTAAGATAGGTCTAAGCTTTTTTAATGTCTTGGCACTAATAGCTTCTTTTTTAGTTATAATTGCTTCGTTTAAACACGAATAAACTTTATCAGCCCAATTCCACTTTTTAATTTTTTCTAAATTATCTAAAACCGATAAAATTAGTGCTCTCACATTTTTAGTATTCTTGTTCATAATATCTATTACTTGATTTACTGTGACAGCATCATGGTTATTATGCCAACAGTCATAATCAGTAACCATTGCAATACTTATATAACCTATTTCAGCCTCTTTTGCTAATCTAGCTTCTGGCATATTTGTCATGCCAACGATATCACAATTCCAACTTTTATAAAGCATAGATTCTGCATAAGTAGAAAATTGTGGTCCTTCTATAGCTACATATGTTCCTTTCTGTTTAATATTAATATTTTTTGGTAAAGATTTAAAAATTAATTTTGATAGTTGTGCTGAAGTAGGTTTTGCTAACGAAACGTGAGCTACGCAATCTTCATCAAAAAAAGTAGTAACTCTGTTAAAGGTTCTATCAATAAATTGGTCTGGTAATAGAAAATCTCCTGGTTTATGTTTTTCTTTAAGACTACCTACTGCAGAGACTGAAATTATATCAGTAACACCATATTTTTTTAATGCATAAATATTAGCCCTATAGTTGATTTTATGGGGTGGTATGGTATGTTCCAAACCGTGTCTAGGCAAGAAAACAAGATTTAAACTTTTATAATTAGAAACATGAAGTTTAGAAGAAGTAGCACCATAAGGTGTTTTGATATTTACAAGCTTTGTGTTTTTTAGCCCATCCAAATTGTAAAGACCACTTCCACCTATAATTCCTAAAATGGGTTTCATTTAAGCTCCCTTAATTATTCTACTTCCAAAATACTTAATAATTTTACCTCAAATATTAAAGTAGAATTCGGTTTTATTATATTTCCAATTCTTCTGTTACCATATGCAAGATGTGCAGGAATAATTAGACACCGTTCTTCATTAACTCTCATATCTTGAAGACCTAAATCCCAACCTTTTATTACTATGCCTTTTCCGAGTAAAAATGCAAATGGCACTACATGATTAAATTCTTCAATAATATTACTATCAAACAATTTTCCTTTAGCATCACAATGATTACTCGTAGATACATTTTTATCAAAAATCCACCCTGTATAGTTCACAGAGATTAGGTCTGAGTTTTTTGATAGCAGTCCTTCCTCGTTTTCACTTTTTTTAATAACTTGAATAATTAAATTTTTAGGCATTTCAAGAGTGAATACAGGCAAAGCTATAAAATTAAAAAACATTATTAATAAAAGGTTTGTAATATAGTTCAATTTTAATCCTTTAAAAATTTTAATGTTCTTTCAAAAGCTATGTCAGCTGCAGACTTATTGTAAGATTTTCTTTCACTGCAATTGAAACCATGATCAGCATTTTCATACTCAAATAATTCTACCTTATTTTCATTTTTTTCTAAATATTTTCTTATTTTTTTTATTGATGAAGCAGGAATTCCTTTATCTTCTTTTCCAAAATGCATTATGCATGGACAATTAACATTTAATTCGAGAAAGTCAGGAATACTACTTCCATAATAGCACACGCCTTTTTCAAAAATGAAAGACTTTTGCATTGCTAACCAAGCAAGTGAAGCTCCAAAACAGTAACCTAAAACACTAACACTATGCTCAAGTCTTAAGGTTGCTGCTAATCCTACTATATCCATAATCGGTAGTTCCCAACCTAAATTCTTCTTTAAATGTATCCCTTTTGAAAAACCTTCTTTATTATAAGGAAGATTAATATTATTTTCTAATCGTGAAAAAAGGTCTGGTATTGTTACTACAAAATTATTTCTCGCAAACTCTTCAGCTACATTTTTTATATGTTTAGTTAAACCAAATATTTCATAAACTAGTATTATACTTTTATTTTTTTTATTATTCTCTGGCTCGAATCTTAGATATGGTAGTAAGAAGTCATCGGCTGATTTTATTTTTTCATTAGTAACTTTTATCATAACTCTATACGTTAAATTTAAATAAGATTACATCTCCATCTTGAACAACATAATCTTTTCCTTCTGTTCTGATGCTACCGGATAACTTTGCTTCTTTCTCTCCTCCTAAATTTAGAAGCTTATCATAACTAATCACATCAGCAGCAATAAATCCTTTTTTAAAATCTGTATGTATTTTTCCTGCAGCATCAGGAGCATATGACTCTTTTTGTATAGTCCAAGCTTTTGTTTCTTTTTCTCCTGATGTGAAGAACGTTACTAAATTTAATAATTTGAAACCTGAGGAAATAAATTTATCTAGACTGCTTCTACTTATATCCATACTCTTCATAAGTTCTTTTTTCTCTTGTAAATCTTTAATGCTTGATAGTTCTTCCTCAATTTTTGCTGATATATTAACCAATGGTATTTTTTTTATTTTTGATAATTCTATTAATTTTTTATTGTAAATATTTTTAGAATTAAGTGATCCTTCATCTAAGTTAGCGACATACATTACTGGTTTAAATGATAATATACCACTTTTATTTATAGTATATAAATCTTTTGAAGTATAATCCATCTGGTCATATGTATTATCAGATTTTAAGTCATTTAAAACTTTCAGAAATAAGTCTCTCTCCTCCTTATATTCATATTTTCCCACCTTTATTAATTTATTAAGTTTTTCTAATATTTTCTCAGTTCTTTCAATATCTGCTAACAATAATTCACTTTCTATTATTTCAATATCATATTCTGGATCTATTGCACTATGAACATGTGATACATTTTTATCTTCAAAGCACCTTACTACATGTGCTATTGCGTCTACCTCTCTGATATTTGATAAAAACTTATTTCCCAAACCTTCCCCTTTGCTTGCTCCTTTAACTAAGCCTGCTATGTCAACAAATTCCATCTGAGCGTTAATAGTTACTTTTGATTTATTAATCTTACTTAACTTAACTAATCTGTCATCAGGTATAGGAACTTTTCCAATATTTGGCTCTATTGTACAAAAAGGATAATTTTCAGAAGCAGCTTTTTGTAAACCTACTAACGCATTAAATAATGAAGACTTGCCTACATTTGGTAAACCAATTATTCCGCATTTAAACCCCATAATTACTTATTAATTTCATTCATAAATTTATTTATATCTTTTTTAAAAATATACATTATATTTTTATCAATTAAATTGATTTTATTATCCATCAAAATTTTTTCATCATTTTTAAAGTTTGACAGAACAAATTTATTTGCTTCAGAGTAATTGTTTTCGTTTTTAATACCCATTCTTATTCTATAGTATTCATTCCCAATGTGCTTATCAATATTTTTAATCCCATTATGTCCTGCTGAACCTCCACCAAATTTAAACTTTATTTTACCTATTTTTAAGTCAAGTTCATCATGAAATACTACAATATTATTTTGCTCAATTTTATAAAAATTTTTTACTAAACTTACTGACTCACCAGACAGGTTCATCATAGTTTCTGGCTTAGACAAAAGAATATCATAATTTAATATATTACCTCTATATAAAATACTTTTTAATTTACTATTTATTTTTAAAAAGTTATATTTTCTTATTAGATAATCGATGAATAGAAAACCTATATTATGTCTGTTATTTTGATATTTAGAACCTTTATTTCCTAAACCTATAAATAAAAACATTTATGTTTATTTTTTTGTTTCTTCTTCTGGTTTGTTTTCTTCTGTTGTGTCTTTTTCCTTGCTTTCATCCTCTTCGTCAGGTTTATCTTCAGATGTCTCAGCGGATACTAGGGCAGATGGAGCAAGTATACTAGCAACAGTAAAGTCTCTATCCTTAATTGTTGGTATTACACCTTCATCCATATTAGTGTGACTAATATGAATACTATCGCCTATTTCTAGTCCCTCAAGATTAAACTCAAAACTCTCAGGAATTTTATTTACGGGGCACATTACTTCAACAGTGTATCTAACTACGTTCAATACACCTCCTCTTTTTATACCAGGACTTAAACTTTCATTTAGAAATTTAACTGGAACTTCAATAGTTACTTTAGTTTTATCATTAACCCTCAAGAAATCTACATGTTCAAGTTGGTCTGTTACAGGATCTTGAGAAATCCCCTGAACAATAACTCTAGTTTTACTATTATTGATTGATAAGTCAAAAATTCTATTCAAAAAGGAGGCTTTATTGATTTCTATTCTTAATTCTTTTATATCCAATGAAATTGGTTCAGGATTTTTACCATCACCATATACTATCGCCGGTATTTTATTTGCAATTCTAACCTTTTTTGCACTATTAGATCCAACTTTTTCTCTTAAAGATGCATTTAATGTATTTATACTACTCATTTTTTTTCTCCTTAATTAAACAAACTTGACACAGAACTATGGTTATCTATTCTCTTAACTGCTTCTGCTATTAATGGTGCTACAGATAATCTTCTAATTTTATTCTTATCTTCACTTAATGAGCAAGAAATAGTATTTGTCGTTACTATCTCTTTTAGAACGGATTTTTTTATCTTCTCACTTGCATTTCCAGATAGAACACCATGACTTACATAAGCAGAAACAGTTTTAGCTCCAACATTTAAAAGAGCTTCCCCTGCATTAGTTAAAGTACCAGCCGTGTCAACAATATCATCAATCAATATACAATTTTTTTCTTTTACGTCACCTATTATATTTAAAACTTCCGATATATTTGCAGCCTCTCTTCTTTTGTCAACTATAGCTAAACCAACATTTAATCTATTAGCAACATATCTAGCTCTTACAACGCCTCCAACATCAGGAGAAATTATTACTGTTCTATCTAGATTGTAATTTTTTTTAATATCTTCTAATAGAATAGGAGCAGCGTAAAGATTGTCCACAGGAATATCGAAAAAACCCTGTATTTGTCCAGCATGCAGATCTATAGTAAGGACCCTATCAGCTCCAGAAGTTGTAATTAGATTAGCTACTAACTTAGCACTTATTGGAGTTCTAGGTCCAGGTTTTCTGTCTTGTCTTGCATAACCAAAATATGGAATTACTGCTGTTATTTGTTTAGCTGATGCTCTTTTTAAGGCATCTATGCATACTAATAATTCGACTAGATTATCATTAGCTGGTTTAGATGTTGATTGAATAACATAAACGTCTTGACCTCTTACATTTTCATTTACTTCGACAAATATTTCCTCATCAGAAAATTTTTTTATACTAGCTCTAGTTAACGGAATATTTAGCGTGGTAGCTATTTCTTCAGATAAAGCTAGATTGCTGTTGCAAGATAATAATTTCATTTTCTTTTCTTATTATATTTATCAATCAAAAAATCTACTGTAAATAGATATTTTAATTTTTTATTACAGATAACATTCTACCATAATCATCAAATTTATTGTGCATTGAATATCTGTAACTATAAAAGTCACTAAATTTTTTATAGGTATCGTCAGAAGAACACCAAATATTAGAAAAGCCTAAGTTAATTAAAATTAATTTAGCATATCCTCTAAGGTCAAAAAAGATTTTGTTTTTTACATTAACAAAGAATTTTTTAGATAATTCATCTTTAATCATAAATTTTTTTTCAAAATTAGCATCAACCTCAAAGCTTTTAGAACCTATACAAGGCCCTAAAGCAAAAATTAAATCACTTGCCTCAATTTCTAAAGTTTTTATTTTATTTGAAAAATTTTTCAAGATATCATTAAATAAACCTTTCCATCCTAAATGTATCACTGCTGATAAATATTTCTTTTTATGTCCTACTAAAATAGGACAGCAATCAGCTGTAAGTACTCCTAAAATAATTTTATTAGAAAGAGATATCATGGCATCACAGTTAATATTAGATTTAAATTCATTTATGATTTCTACTTTATTGCTGTGGGATTGATTTGCTATTAGTAGTTTTTCAAAATCAAAGCTTAATGATCCTGATATAATTTTTCTATTTTTTATAATATTTTCTTCTTTGTCTAGTGATGATAACGCGCAATTAAGTGAGTCATATATACCCTCAGATACACCTCCATGCCTTTTAAAGAAACCATGCTTAAAGCTTTTCAGATTAGGAGCTGTAATATATTTAATCATAATCTTCAAATATAAGATCTACGTTATTTTTATTAGTTATAATTAAAACTTTAAATGTTTCTCCCATATAATCTTTATCAATTAATCTTTTTTTACTTGTAAGCAAAGAGGACGATAATTTGGGATTTGCCTTAATTAGACTATCAAACCTTAATTCAATTCCAAGTTTGCTTAAAAAAGATTTTTGAGAAAAGGGTCCTAGTACTTTACAGCTTGCTTCAAGAGCTAATGACTTAATTAGATTAAAGTCAGGCTTAGTGCTAATGTCTGTATATCCTGGATAATGAAAGGGTTTAACATGAGCATGATTATGAATAAAAGATAATGTATTCTTTCCACAATTATCATTTTTAGCATAATCTATTATAAGAAATACTCCTCCGTAGTTTTTTATTTTTTCAAATATTTGAAATAGTAATAAGTTGATATAATTAGAATATTCAAATGTAAACCCTTCGTTAGCTTTTGATGGGAAAGGTATTTTTTTTTTTACAGGAAATTTAGATATAACAAAGTTAAAATTATTTGATTCATCTAGCTCTATTCTTTTTTCATGCCAAAACTTTCCAATTTTTATGTATTGATTTATGGGTATAGCATCAAAAAACTCATTAGCTAGAATAAAGGTTTCTTTTTTTTCAATCATACCAATATCTAATATAATTTTTGATTTGTATATTTTTGTTAGATAATTTTTCATTTCTTCAGATTTTTCTAAAAAATAAATATTTTTAATTTTATTGTATAATTTAATATTTAAAGATTTTATAGTTCTTAGTACATCTTGAATTAACACAGCTCTTCCTGGTCCTAATTCTAAAATATTAAATCTGTCTTTAAAAAAACTAGATGAATTAAAAATTAACCAAGAAGCAATTAGCTCACCAAATACCTGACTTATTTCAGGGGAAGTAATGAAATCTCCCTTTTTACCTATAATATTTTTTTTTGAATAGTAACCATATTTTGGATGATATAGCGCAACGGTCATATATTCTTCAATAGATATAGTTCCACTAGATTTAATATTTTTTTTAATTATTTTTTCTATTTCTGTCATTTAAGTACAATAATATACTACCTAAAATTATCATAGGTAAACTTAGTATTATTCCAGTAGTTATGAAAGGTTCTACTATATATCCTAAATGGCGATCTGGTTCTCTAAAAAACTCTATAAAAATTCTAAATATACCATAGAATATTAAAAAAATACCACTCGTGTAACCAGGAAAAACACACTTGTATTTGTAGAAAAAATTTACTAAGAAAAATAGAACTATTCCTTCTAAAAATGCTTCATATAACTGAGTAGGGTGTCTGGGATTTTCTCCGCCATTTGGGAAAATTATACCCAAAAAAAAATTAGTTTCTTTTCCCCATAATTCAGAATTTATAAAATTGGCTATTCTTCCTAAAAAAAGCCCTATAGGTGCAGCACATGCAATAATATCCATAACAGAAAAAAAAGAAATCTTTCTTAATCTAGAAAAAAAAAAACATGCTAATGTTACCCCTATAATTCCGCCATGAAATGACATACCACCATCTCGTATTCCAATTAATATATATTTAGGATTATCTATATAGTAATAAAAATTATAAAATAATACGTATCCTATTCTTCCTCCTATTATAATACCTAATGTGGCCCAAAGCAAAATGTCATCAAAAGTTTTTCCTTTAAGTATCTTATATTTTCTAGATAGTACTTTGCAAAAAATTAAAGCTAACATAAGGCTGACAGCATAAGAAATTCCATACCATTTTATTTCAAAACCAAAAAGATCAAATGCTGTAGGGTTTATATTAGGAAATTTCATTATTATTTTTAATTAAATGATTATAAATATAATCTTTTATACCATCTTCTAGGGTAAAAAAACTATAATTGTAACCGGTATTAATTAGTTTTTTTAAATCTGCTTCAGTATAATACTGATATTGATTTCTAATACTTGTAGGCATATCTATGTACTTGAGATTTATATTTTTATTCATATTGTTATAAACATTTTTAACTAAGTCATTGAATGTTCTTGCATGCCCAGTACCCACATTAAAAATACCTGATATTTTTTCTTTTTTTAAAAACCACATAAGTACTTTTATACAATCTTTAACATATATAAAATCTCTTTTCTGTTCTCCATCATCATATTGATTACTGTAAGATTTGAATAATAATGTTGTTTCATTTCTTTTAATTTGTTGAAATGTTTTTAATATGATTGATATCATATTCTCTTTATGTTCTTCATTAGGACCATAAACGTTGAAAAACTTTAGAGATATCCACTGGGGAGGAGAGGTATCTAATATATTTTCTGAATATAAATTTCTTTTATCTATTTCATTTTTCGTCCATGCATAAATATTTAAAGGTTTGAGAGATTTTAAATAATAATGATCTTGGCTATCGGTAAATCCCATATTTCCACTACCATAAGTAGCTGCAGAGGATGCATAAATTAATCTGATTTTTTTTCTACAGCATAATTCCCATATTGTATTGCTATTAAAAATATTATGATACCACATCTTGTTTGCATCAGGAAAAGTAGTAGATGAAATTGCACCTAAATGAAATATTACTGATATTCGATTTTTACAAATAAAACTTTTAAGGTCTTTTGGTTGAATAAATTCTACAACAGCATTTATATCATCAAAATAGCTTTCTTTTATTCTTTTATTAAAATCACAAACTACAGTAGGCAATTTATTTTTTACAAGTTCATTAATTAGATTGCTGCCAATAAAACCGGCTCCTCCTGTAACTATAATCATATTTACCTCTTAAATATTATTACTATATATTAAATTTCTAATATAGTATTTATTTTAAGGAGTAAAAAATGAATAAAGAAAATAAAATTAAGCATTTATCAAATATCTTGAGTGGTATATTTAGTAGTTTAGAAGGTGTAAAAAATCAATCTAAACAAATCATAAAGTCTAAAATTGAGACAAACCTAAAAAATTTAGACTTCGTTTGTAGAGAAGAATTTGAGGAAATAAAAGAGATGATTATAAAGCAAAGAGAGCAAAATGTAAGCTTAGAAGAAAAAATAAAGACTTTAGAAAAAAAAATTAAAAAGAAATAAAAAATACTAGTCAAATACTTTATATTGCGTTAAAAATAATAGTATATACAATATAGGGTATAACTATGAAAATTACTAAACTAAAGAGTGTAGATACAAACTATAATCCTCTAGATCTAATTGAGGATATAATTATAGCTAATGATTGGGATTACGAGAGAGATAATAACAATAATATTCATGTGGAGGTGGCAGGTGAGTGGTGTGATTATCAATTATCTTACGGACTTAACGAAGAATACAATCTTATATATATTTCTTGCGTGCTAGATATAAATATTCCAGAGCAAAGGTTTAATGATATCTATTCTTTTTTGTTCAGCTTAAATGAAAAACTATTGATAGGACATTTTGAGATTTGGTCAGATCAAAGTTGGCCTCTGCTAAAACAATCATTTCCTGTGCCAACCAATCAAAGCTTATGTAAAAATCAATTAGAACAGGCC